>JABFYH010000175.1 GCA_013361335.1 Gemmatimonadaceae bacterium
ACGCCGCACCCCTCCCGCCGCCCGCCGCACGCGGCAGATACAGTATCCCCCCGGAAAGTCAGTCGTCCTACGGACAAGGCCCGCCATACCGGTGGGCTCCCAGACGTTTCCCATGCGCCTCTGCCGAGGCGCAGCAGCCCTCGAGCGCGTGTGAAGATTTCCCGTCTCGGCTGGTCGCTCAGCGCCGCCGCTCTCGTCACGGTCGGTTCCGCCGGCTTCGCGCACGCGCAGGCCGTGCGCAGCGACTCGGCGACGCACACCGTGAAGCGCGGCGACACGCTGTGGGATCTGGCCCAAGCCTACCTCGGCGATTCGTACCTGTGGCCCGAGATCTACCGCCTCAACACGGACCAGATCGAAGACCCGCACTGGATCTATCCCGGCGAGATCCTTCGCCTCCCCGGTCACGCCGAGGCCGCGGCGATCGCCGCCGCCCCCGTCACGCACGGGGACACGACGCACGTGGCCACCGGGCCGCGCCCGAGCGACGAGCCCGAGCCGCCGCGTCGCGTCGCCGGTCCCACGGTCTTCACGCCCGTCCGCCTGGCCCGCCCGCACCGCGATACCGACGAGGACGCGCCGGCCCCCGCCCGCGTGCCGATCGGCGACGTGGTGCGCGCGCCCTACTTCGACGCCAGCTCCGGACCGCGCGGCGCCGGCAAGGTGCTCGTCGGCTACGAGATCCCCGGGATCGACAAGCCGAACGCCACGACCAACTTCCAGCTCTACGACAAGGTGCTGATGGACCCGCCCGCCGGCAGCGTCGCGGCGGAGCACGAGCGGTACGTCGCCTACGTGCTCGGCGACTACGTCGAGAACGTCGGCATGGTGGTGATCCCGACGGCGCTCCTGCAGGTCGTGCGCGCCCCGCGCGACGGCGATGCGGCGATCGTCGAGGTGCTCGAGCTGTACAGCCAGCTTCACTCCGGCCAGCTCGTCGTTCCCCTCGACACCGCCGGTGCCGGCGCGAACCAGATTCCCGTCGCCGTGCCCGCGGGCTCCGGTCAGACGGCGAAGGTCCGCTACATCCATCGCGACAAGACGGTGCTCCCGTCGCTCGACTACTACGTCATGTTCGACCTGTCGGTGAAGGACGGGCTGCGCATCGGCGACGAGATCCAGCTCTACCGGCCGCGCGTGGATCAGGGCGGTGACATCGGTCCCTCGATCCCGGAGATCGCGATCGCGACCGGCCAGGTCGTTCGCGTCACGCCGTGGGGTGCGACGGCGCGCATCACCTCGCAGGAGCAGCCCGCCATCCGCGTGGGCGAGAGCGTACGCATCACGGCCCGCATGCCCTGACGTCGGGGCGGCGGGCCGGCGTGATGCCGTAACGCCTGTTCGCGCATTAGATTAGGCGATCGTCATGACCGCGATCGCCCACTTCGTCGCCATCACCTGCTACGTCGGCGCCGCGGCTCTCGCCGCGACGCCGTTTGCGCGTCCGGTGGGAGCTCCGGTGCGCGGCGTCGTCGCGCTGCTCGCGGCGGGCGTGATCGCGCACGCGGCGGGGCTGCTCGAGTACGCGAACCGGGTCGGCCAGCTCCCCCTCACGGGCCTCGGGCCCTCGCTCTCCTTCGCCGGCCTGGTGCTCGCCGCGACGCTGCTCGTCGTCGAGCTGGCGGCGCGCGACGTGAGCCTCACGCTGATCGCCGCCCCGCTGGCCGCGCTCCCGACGACCTGCGCGAACCTCATCGGCCTCGTGCCGGGGCTCGAGCCCGCGGGCGCGCGCGGCACCTGGCTGTTCGCGCACATCGCGCTCAGCTTCGTCGGCATCGGCGCCTTCGCCACCGCCGCGGCGGCCGGCTGCATGTACCTCGTCGAGCGACGCGAGCTCAAGTCCCGCCGCTTCGGCGCCATCTTCCGGTTCTTCCCGCCGCTGGCGACGCTCGACCGCGTGAATCACGTCGCGGCGATCGCCGGCTGGCTCGGGCTGACGCTCGGCGTCGTGCTCGCCGTGACCTACTCGCTCGCCTACCGCGAGCTGAGCGTCCTCAAGGTCGTGTGGGCGATGGGCGCCTGGCTCGCCGTCTCCGGGATCGCGCTCGGTCGCGTGGTGGGCGGCTGGCAGGCGCGCCGCGCGGCGATCTACTCGAGCGTGTCGTTCGCCGCGGTCGTCGTCCTCTACGTCGCCTTCCGGTTCGCGGAATCGAACGGCGGGGGGCGTTTCCTGTGAGCGGGCTGCCCATCCTGATCGAAGGATCGGCGGTGCGCGTCCTGCTCGTCGGCGGCGGCACGGTCGCCTCGCGCAAGGCGGCGGTGCTGCTCGAGGCAGGCGCGCAGCTGCGCATCGTCGCCCCGGCGATTCACGACGATCTCCGCGCGATGGCGGCGTCCGGCCGCGTCGAGCTCGTGGAGCGGGCGTACCACCGGGACGACGTCGGCGACGCGCAGCTCGTCGTGGCCGCCACCGACGACCGTGCCGTGAACGCCGCGGTGCTCGCCGACGCGCAGGCGGCGAGCCGCCTCGTGAACGTGGCCGATGCGCCGGCGGACGGCAGCTTCTCGACGATGGCGACGCACCGCGCGGGCGAGCTGGTGATCGGGGTCAGCGCCGGCGGCGTCCCCGGCGCGGCGGCCCGGATTCGCGATACCATCGCGACGCGCTTCGACGCCCGCTACGCACGCGCGCTCGCCGACCTCGCCGCCGTGCGCCGGCTGCTGCTCGACCGCGGCGAGCGTGACGCGTGGCGCCGCCATGCCACCGAGACCTTCGGCGCCGGCTTCTGCGACGGCGTCGAATCGGGGGCGCTGGCGGAGCAGGTGGCCTCATGGCGGTGATCGTCCTCGGCGTGAGCCATCACGGCGCACCGCTCGACGTCCGCGAGCGCCTCGCCTTCCGCAGCGTCGAGGTGCTGCCGACGCTGGCGCGGTTGCGCGACCAGGCGGGCGCGCGCGAAGGGGTGCTGCTCTCCACCTGCAACCGCACCGAGCTCTATCTTGTCGACGGCTCCGGCGACGCCGTGCGTGAGGGCTGGGCGCTCCTCTCCGAGCGGCTTGGCGCGGAGGCGAGCGCCTACGGCTACGTGCGGCGCGACCGCGAAGCGGCGGCGCACCTCTTCCGCGTCGCGTCGGGAATGGATTCGCTCGTCGTCGGCGAGGCCCAGATCCACGGCCAGGTGCGCGACGCGTGGGAGGCCAGCCGCGCCGCGTCGGGGACGATCCTGAATCGACTCTTCCAGAGCGCGCTCCTCGTCGGTGGCCGCGTGCGGAGCGAGACGACGCTCGGCCACGGCGCGCTCAGCGTCAGCACGGCCGCCGTGCAGCTCGCGAAGAAGATCTTCGGCGGCCTCGCCGGCCGCCGAGCCATGGTGCTCGGCGCCGGCGAGATGGCCGAGCTCGCGCTCGCGTCCCTCCAGCAGGAAGGGGTGCGCGCGGCGATCGTCGCCAACCGGACCTACGAGCGCGCGACCGAGCTCGCCGCGCACTATGGGGCGTCCGCGGTGCACTACGACGAGGCCTGGGCCGCCCTCGCCGACGTCGATCTGCTCCTCTGCTCGACCGCGGCGCCGCGGCCGGTCGTGAGCGTCGAGCGCGTCCGCGCCGCCGTCGATGCGCGCGGCGACCGACCGCTCTGCATCCTCGACATCGCCGTGCCGCGCGACGTCGATCCGGCGGTCGCCGCGCTGGAGAACGTGTTCCTGTACGACATCGACGATCTGCGCGCCGTCGTGAGCGCGAACCTGGAGCGGCGCACCAGCGCTCTCCCGGCCGCCGAGGCGGTGATCACCGCCGAGGTGGAGAAGTTCTGGCAGTGGGTGGCGGGGCTGGCCGCCGTGCCGGTGCTCACGCAGTTCCGCGACGAGATGAATCGCGTGCGCGAGCGCGAGCTGCTCGCGGCACTCCGGCGGCTGCCCGACCTCACCCCGGAGCAGCGCGCCGCCGTCGAATACTTCTCACTCTCCCTGATGAACAAGTTTCTGCACGAGCCGACGGTGCGCCTCCGCGCCGCCGCGGCCAACGGTCGAGGCCTCGGCGTCGTGGATGCCGCCCGCTACCTCTTTGCGCTGGACGACAAGGCGCCGACGTCGTCCGAGCCGGCGGAGCCGCAGCCGACCGCCGCGGAGGACCGCTGATGTCGACCGTGCTGATCACCGGCGGCGCCGGCTTCATCGGCTCGCACACGGCCGAGCGCTTTTTGGCGGAGGGATGGACGGTCCACGTCGTCGACAATCTCGTGACGGGGAAGCGGGAGAACCTTCCCGCCGGCGTGACGTTTCATCAGCACGACATCCGGGACGCCGCCGCGGCCGAGCTCGTCGCGTCGCTGCAGCCGGAGGTGATCGTCCATCTCGCGGCGCAGATGGACGTGCGGAAGAGCGTCGCCGATCCGGTGTTCGACGCCAGCACGAACATCGTCGGCTCGTTGAACCTGCTCGAGGCGGTCCGGCACCGCTCACCCCGGACACGGTTTGTGTTCTCCAGCACAGGCGGAGTGCTCTACGGCGACCATACTGTGCCCCCGAATGTCGAGACCTTTCCGAAGGACCCCGAGTCGCCGTACGCCATCGCGAAGCTGTCGGTCGAGCTGTACCTCGCGTACTACGCACGCGTGCATGGGCTCGACACCGTCGCGCTCCGCTATGGCAACGTGTACGGCCCGCGCCAGGATCCCCATGGCGAGGCCGGCGTGGTCGCGATCTTCTGCGGACGACTGCTCGAGGGCCGGCCGCTGACGGTGTTCGGCGACGGCCAGCAGACGCGCGACTACGTGTACGTCGCGGACGTCGCGGACGCGACCTGGCGCGCGGCGACCCGCACGCTTCCGGCGCCCGCGCTGCTCGACGCGCGCGCGTTCAACATCGGCACCGGCGTCGGCACCCCGGTGCTGCGCCTCGCGGAGGTGCTGTCGGCCGCCGCGGACCGCGCTCCGCAGATCGAGTTCGCGCCGAAGCGGCCGGGCGAGCAGCAGGAGTCCTACGTCGACGTCGCCAAGGCGGCGCGCCTGCTCGACTGGCGCCCGGCGGTGACGTTGGAGGACGGGCTCGCGCGGAGCTACGCCGCATTCGCCGCGCAGCACGCATCCAGGCAGCCCCTCACCCGTACTTCCTGAGCACGGCATGATCCTACTGCTTCAGGCTGCCGGCGCGGTGCCGACGTCGGCCAAGGAGCTCATCCTCCACGCGAGCACGGCGACGCAGGTCGTGCTGGTCATCCTCGTCGTGCTGTCCCTCGTGAGCTGGGCGATCATGCTCGGCGTGGGACGCGAGCTCACGCGCGCGCTGCGCGCGTCGACCGAGTTCGCGCGCGAGGTGCAGCGCTCCGGCGGGCTGGACTCGGTGGGTGTGGCCGTGAAGCACGCGTCGCCGAGCGCGTCGCACCGTCTGCTCGTGCGCGCGCTGCAGTTCATCGGGACCAGCACGGGACGGAGCGACTACGGCGAGGAGGCGGCGGTCGCGCCCCTCTCACCGACGGCGGCAGCAGCACGCGTCGAGACGTTGCGGCTCGTGCTGGACGCCGAGTCGCTCTCCGAGCGGGACCGGCTCGGCCGGTTCCTTCCCTGGCTCGCGACGATCGGCTCGGCGAGCCCGCTCATCGGGCTGCTCGGCACCGTGCTCGGCATCATCAGCGCCTTCGTCGGCATCGCGACGACCGGGTCCGGCAACCTGTCGGCCGTCGCGCCAGGCGTGGCCGAAGCGCTCGTCGCCACCGCGGCGGCGCTGAGCGTGGCGATCCCGGCCACCTTCGGCTACAACATTCTCGCGAACCGGCTCAACCGGCTCGACAATCTGCTCGAGGGATTCGGCACGACGGTGATCGCGCTCCTCGTGCGCGAGGGGCGGATCTAGCGTGGCGCGCCACCGCCGCCGCGAGCTGACGCTCAACTCGGAGATCAACGTCGTCAGCCTGATCGACGTGATGCTGCTGCTGCTCGTCATCTTCATGATCACCGCGCCGATGATGCAGGGCGGGGTGGACGTCGCGCTGCCGAAGGCGGATGCGAAGCCCCTCGAGCAGCCGAAGAGCGGCCTCGTGGTGAGCGTCGATCGCACGGGGGCGATCTACGTCGACCAGACGAAGATGACTTTCTCGGAGTTCCGCGCCTCGTTCCGTGCGCTCGCCAGCAACCGCGTCCGCGACGGCGTCTATCTCCGCGGCGATGCGGGGGTGCCGTACGGCGTGGTGACCCAGGTGCTCGCCGTGATGCGCGCGGCGGGGGTGGGTGACGTCGGCCTCGTCACCGAGCCCGAGACCACCCCGTGAGCGCGCTGGCCTCGCGCGATGGGGCGCCGTCGCTCCGCGCGCCCATCGCGGCCTCGGTGGTGCTGCATCTCGTGGCCGCGTCGGCTTTCCTGCTCGCGCGCTCGACTGCCTCCGTGCCGATGCCGCCGACCTATCGCGTGAGCCTGATCGCCGCGCCGCCGGGTCCGCGCCAGATCGGCGTCGTCGCGCCGCCGACGCCCACGGCGGAGGCGCCCGCACCCGCGCCCCCCGCTGCACCCAAGCGCGCGATCCCCGATCCGTCGCGCATGCCGCCGGCGCCGGTGAAGAAACCGGCGAAGCCGCTGAAGCAGCCGAAGGTGGCGACGCCGGTCGCCGGCGCGCGGACGGCGACCAAGGTGACGCCGGCGCCCGTGGCCGGAGGCGGCCCGCAGGGCGGGCGTGGCGCCGACGTGGCGAACGTGCACGTCGACGGGATCGACTTCCCCTATCCCGGGTACCTCCAGAACGTCGTGCGGCAGATCGCCGTGAACTTCAGGCCGTCGCGCGGCGGGCTCACGGCGGTGGTGGCCTTCCTCATTCGTCGCGACGGCAGCGTGACCGGCATCCGCCTGACCCAACGGTCCGGCGTGTATTCCTTCGATACCGAAGCGATGGGCGCCGTCGAAGCGGCTGCGCATTCCTTCGGGCCCCTCCCCGCCGGGTTCTCCGATGACGCGCTGCCGGTGATCTTCAGCTTCGACCCTCGCCTGATCCGTTGATGCGACCTCTCACCCTGCGCAGGATCGCGGCGACGCTCGCGGCCGCGCTCTTCGCGCTTCCCGCGCTGTCGTCCGCCCAGGATACCACCCGCGGCGTGCGCATCGGGCTCACCTACGATCCGGGAACGAAGCCGGGGATCGTCGTCTTGCCCGTCACGGGAGTGGGTGGTGATTCAATAGCCGCGATCGTCGCACGCGATCTCGATTACGGCGACCGCATCGCCGTGATCACCCTCGATGCGACCGCAGCGCGCAACGCGACGCGTGCGACCGGCCCGAACTGGCCGCTACTCGCACAGCTCGGCGCGGCGGCCGCGGTGCAGGTGACACCGACGCCGCGCGGCTTCCACCTCGCCGTGTACGACGTCGCCGCGAAGAAGACGGCGCTCATTCGCGACTATCCGGCGCCCGTCATGTCGGAGACGCGTGTGTGGCGCGCGGCGCTGCACGGCATCGCGGACGATCTCGAGGCGTCGATCACCGGGACCCGCGGCATCGCGCGCACCCGCGTGCTGTTCGAGCGTGCGGGGCGGCTCTGGGTCGTCGACAGCGACGGCTGGGGCGAGACGCCGATCGGGTCGGCGCCGACGGCGGGGTCCGGATCGTGGCGCCCCGACGGCCGGGCGATCACCTACTCGACGTACGTCCCCTCGCAGATCGTGGTGCAGGAGCTTGGCGGCCGGCCACGCACGATCGCCGGCGGCAGCGGCGTGTACATCTCCCCCGTGTTCACCCCCGACGGCGGCAGCGTCATGTACGCGCACGGCGTGGACGAAGGCGTGGATCTCTACGTCGCGCCGGCCGGCGGCGGTGGCGCGCGTCGCGTCTCCGTCGGGCGGGGCAGCGACAACGTCTCGCCGAGCTTCAGCCCCGACGGCCGGCGCATCGCCTTCACGTCGGGCCGCGCTGGCCACCCGGAGATCTACACCATGGACGCCGACGGCACGAACGTCGACCTCCTCACGCCGCTCGACGTCGGCGAGAGCGCCTACCGCGCGAGCCCGGACTGGTCGCCCGACGGGCGGCTGGTCGCGTTCCAGTCGCGCATCGCCGGCCAGTTCCAGCTGCTCACCGTGAGCCTGCGCGATCGCGGGCTGAAGCAGCTCACGAGCGACGGCAGCAACGACGACCCATCGTGGGCGCCGGATGCGCGCCACCTCGTCTTCGTTTCCAACCGGGGCGGCACGCGTCAGCTGTGGGTCATCGACGCCGAGAGCGGCCGCACCCGCCAGCTCACGCGTGGTCCATCCGCGCGGCTGCCGGCATGGTCGCCGCGACTCGGCGGCTGATCCTTCCCTCCCGCGCTCGGCGCGATCGCCATTCTCACCTGGAGCTCGTCATGATTCATCGCCATCTCGCGCTGCCAGTCGCCTGCCTCGCGCAGGCGGCGTACGACATGGACGGCCGCCATCGCGGCGCCGCCGGGACGCGAGCCATGCATATCGGTGCGCGCTGCATCAGCAGTCATGGTCATTCCAGGCCCGGACGTCGGTCGTTCAGAGCGTCCCTCCGTTCCACGGAAACGGCGAACCGCTCTATCGCTTTGTTTTGACGCAATTCCGGACGGAAGGCTACGGAGAAACCGCCGAGCCAGCCACTCACACTTTCCCGG
>JABFYH010000077.1 GCA_013361335.1 Gemmatimonadaceae bacterium
GGGCGCCGAGCCGGCGCTCGCGGCCGAGTCGCTGCGCGCCCACGCCTTTCCGGTGAGCGGGATGGCGGTGGTGGAGGGCGCCGCCGCTACGCTGGTGGCGGACGTGGCGCAGGGCATCGCCGCGGCGCCGATCGGGTTCGTGGCGCTGGACGGCTGGAGTGTCCGGTGGAGCTGTGATGGCGCCGATCTCCTGATCGGCAGTCGACCTGCCGGCGTTCAGGACGATGCGCCCAGCGCGAGCGAGCGTCGCGTCTCGACCCGTGGCGCCGACACGACGTCGGCACCGGTGCCCGCCGCGCCGCAATGGACCGACGGGCCCACGCTCGACATCAGTGCCCGCGTCGCATTACCGACTCCACGCCCGCTTCCGGTTCGCGGCCGAGTGATCGAGCAGCGAGACGGCCGCATCGTCGTGCGCGAGCGGGCCGGCAGTCGCCCGGAGGTGGTGCGCGACGTCGGGCCGGGACTCGCGCTGGCGGCGACCCGCGGTGGACATTTCATCCTCGCCATCGCCCCACGCTCCGACCGCCGGCCGCACGAGTCGCCCGAGCGGGCCATCGTCTACCGCGTTCCCTAGTCGTCATGCAGAGTCGAACGATCGTCCGCCGCGCCCTGCCCGTCGTGGCCATCCTCGTCGCTGCCACGCCGGTCAGGGGGCAGGGGACCACGAGCCCGTTCACCGGCCACACGTATCAGCCGGGAATCGACGTCCGGGACTACGACATCCGCATCGACCTGCCGGACACCGGCTCGTTCATCCGCGGCGACGTGACCATCACCGCGCGCCGCGCCCCGGGCGTGTCGACGCTGACGCTCGATCTCGTCGACGGGCTGGCGGTGCGCGGCATCGAGGTGAACGACCGCGCGATCGGGCCGGTGCACGCGCACGACCGCATCGAGATTCCCCTCGGCACGGTGGGCGGCGACAGCGTGAGCGTCCGCGTGCGCTACGACGGTCGCGTCACCGATGGTCTCGTCGTGCTGAAGGACGCGCAGGGGCGCTGGACCTGGTTCGGCGACAACTGGCCCAACCGCACCCGCCAGTGGCTGCCGACGGTCGACCACCCGAGTGACAAGGCGACGGTCGGCTGGACGGTGCGCGCGCCAGCCAGCCGCACCGTCGTCGCCAACGGGACGCTGCTCGGGGTGCGTGCGCTGCGCGGCGGCATGAGCGAGACCCGCTGGCGTGAGGCGCAGCCCATCCCAACCTACCTGATGGTCATCGGCGCCGGCCCGCTGGTGAGCGTTCCCCTCGCCACCTCGGGGTGCGCGCAGTCAAACGTGTCGCGCTGCGTGCCGCAGTCGGTGTACGTCATGCCGGAGAACCGCGATTGGCTGCCGGGCCCCTTCGCCGCTGCGGCGCCGATCGTCTCGCTGTTCGAGAGCCTCGTCGGGCCCTTCCCGTACGAGAAGCTGGCTCACGTGCAATCGGCCACGCGCTTCGGCGGGATGGAGAACGCGACCGCCATCTTCTACGCGTACGACCTCTTTCCCACACGCCGGATGAGCGAGGGGTTGATCGCGCACGAGACGGCGCATCAATGGTTCGGCGACGCCGTCACGGAGCGCGAGTGGGGCCACCTCTGGCTCTCGGAGGGGTTCGCCACCTACTTCGCCGCGCTGTGGACGCAGCGCTCGCGCGGCGACTCGGCGTTCCGCGCCGAGATGGCGGGGATCCGCCGCCAGGTCCTCGAGGATTCGGTCGTGGCGCGGCGCCCGGTGATCGATACGGCGCAGACGAACTACCTGGCGCTGCTCAACGCGAACAGCTACCAGAAGGGCGGGTACGTTCTCTACATGCTGCACCACCAGCTCGGTGACAGCGCCTTCTTTCGCGGTCTGCGGTCGTACTACCTGAGCCATCGCCATGGCAACGCGCTGAGCGACGACCTGCGCGTCGAGCTGGAGCGCGCCTCCGGCACGTCGCTGCGGCAGTTCTTCGACCAGTGGCTCCGCCGGCCCGGCGTGGCGGCGCCGAGCATCGGGTGGGCGTACGATGCGGCGGACAGCACGATCTCGCTCCTGGTGCTCCAGGACTCGACCCGTGGCGCGTACGAGCTGCCGTTGACCGTCGCGATGAGCTTCGCATCGGCTCCGCCGTCACGGGTGGACGTCCGGATCCCCGCCCAGCCGCGCGCGACCATCACGTTGCCCGGGCGCTTTCCCACCCGTCCTGTCTCCATGAGCTTCGACCCGGACCACCTCCTGCTCGCGCGAATCGGCCAGCCATGACGCGGTCGTCTCGTCGCATCCTCGTCGCCGCCGGATTTGCGCTGGCCATGACGCCGGCGCGCGTCCCCGCCCAGTGGGGGCGCTCCCCGCTCCCCCGTTCGCGGGCGGACGTGCTGCTCGACGCCGGCCTGTGGCCGCAGGCGGAGGAGGCGTACTACGCGCAGTCTCGCCTGCGTCCGCGAGCGCCGGCACCGCGCGCCGCCCTCGGCCGCTACCTGGCGATGAAGGGGGCCGTGCTGCCGGGCACCGTGCTGATCGAGGAGGCGCTCAAGTTCGGGCTGGATTCGAGCGTCGCGCGGGCGCTGCTCGCACCATGGCGGTCGGTGACGGAGTGGCGCACCATCGCCACGCTCAAGGCCGATTCGGTGGTGAGCGTGCGTCCGCCCCGCGATTCCACGGCGCTCTTTCGGCTTCCGCTGCCGCCGCGTCCGGTGGCGGCGGGGGACGCGCCGCGCACGAGCTATCGCGACACCGTCTGGGCCGACGTCGTGCCGCGGATCATCGGCTCGGACAGTCTCTATACGCGTTCACCGCGCGTGGGGATCGAGCTGATCGAGGCGCTGGTGCCGTCGCTCGACACGGCGACGATGCGCCTCACCCTGCACGCCGACGCGCGATCGGCGTCCCGCGCGACCGGCCAGCGCTACCCTCTGCTGCGCGACGCGAAGGACGTCCGGGTGCTGATGACCGCCGGCCGCGCACTCTCGCTGGCCGCCGCGCTGCGTGAGCTCTCGCCGCGCTGGTGGCAGCTCGACCTCGTGCACGGGGTGCTGGTCGTCCGATAGAGCCTACTTGCCGACCGCCTGCAGCTCCACCAGCAGGCAGCGGTCCTGCACCACGTCGATGCCGGCGCGCGCCAGACGCTCGGCGGCGGCGTCGTTCCGGATGCCGAGCTGGAACCAGACCGAGGCGGGCTTGGCGGCGATGATGTCGTCCACGTGCGCCGGAATGTCCTTCGGGCGCCGGAAGACGTTCACCATGTCCACCCGCGGCGAGATGGCGGCGACGGTGCGGTAGACCGGCTGCCCGAGGATCTCCCGCACCTCCGGGTAGTAGACGGGAACGGGCACCACTTCGTACCCCGCGCGCTGGGCGTACTGCGGCACGTAGTACGCCGGCTGCCCCGTCTCGGCGGTCTTGATCCCGAGGACCGCGATGCGGCGGGTGGCGTCGAGCAGTCGCCCGATGCCGGCGTCGTCGTCGATGAGATGGGCCTGCCAGCTCCCGCCGGCGGCGGTGTCGGATTCGATCATGGCCTTTTTCGATGCAGGGAGCGTGCGCGGCCGGCGGTTGGCCGGGCTCCACGCCGCCCGGTTACATTGACAGGCTGCCTGAACCGACCGCCACGGAGAAACCGCCCTGATGCGAATGCTCGTCCTCGGCGCTGGCCTGCAAGGGTCGGCGTGCGCGTATGATCTGCTGCAGAATTCCGCGGTGAGCCAGGTCCGCCTCGCCGATCTGCGCTTCGACCATCTGCCGTCCTTCCTGGCGCCCCATTCCGGGCCGCGCCTCATCCCGACGACGCTCGACGTCCGCGACCGCGACGCCGTGCTGGCGGTGATGCGGGAGTCGGACGCCGTGATGAGCGCCATCCCGTACTACTTCAACCTCCAGCTCGCCGAGTGCGCGGTGGAGGCCGGCGTGCACTTCTGCGACCTCGGCGGGAACACGGAGATCGTCTTCCAGCAGAAGGCGCTCGCCGACCGCGCGAAGGCCAAGGGGATCACGGTGGTGCCGGACTGCGGCGTGGCGCCCGGCATGGTGAACATCTTCGCCGAGCATGGCATCCGTCAGCTCGACACGGTGGACTCCGTGCGCATCTACGTCGGCGGGTTGCCGCAGCAGCCGGAGCCGCCGCTCAACTACCAGATCGTGTACTCGCTCGAGGGAGTGCTCGACTACTACACGACGCTGTCGTGGGTGGTGCGCGACGGGAAGCGCGCGCAGGTGGTCGCGCTGTCGGAGCGCGAGACGGTGGCGTTCCCCGAGCCGGTGGGCGATCTCGAGGCGTTTCATACCGCCGGGGGGCTCTCCACGATGGCCTGGCGGTACGAGGGCAAGATCCCGACGATGGAGTACAAGACCCTCCGCTATCCGGGGCATGCGCAGATCATGGAGACGATCCGCGCACTCGGCCTGCTGGACCTGGATCCGGTGGACGTGAAGGGGCAGAAGGTCGTCCCGCGCGACCTGTTCGTGAGCGTCGTGGGCCCGCGGCTCACCAAGCCGAAGGGACGCGACCTCCTCGCGCTTCGGGTGACCGTGTCGGGCAGCAAAAAGGGAAAGCCGGCGACGCGCCGCTTCGATCTCATCGACCGCTACGACGAGGAGCACGGCATCAGCGCCATGATGCGGACGACGGGCTACTCCCTTTCGATCACCAGCCAGATGCAGGTACGCGGCGAGGTGACGCCGCCGGGCGTGTGGACTCCGGACGAGTGCATGCCGGCCGAGGCGTACATCGCCGAGCTGCGCAAGCGGGGGATGGACGTAAGGGAGAGCAGCGAGTGAGACGTCTCACTCTCTCACGAAATTCGCGAGCGTCGCCCCCATCGCGTCCATCGTCGCCTTGGCGTTCCAGCGGTCCGTGCCGTTGTAGATGAACGAGAACGCCATGATCTCGCCATCCTTCGCCGTCACGTAGCCGCCGAGGCCGATCACGGTGTCGGTCGTGCCCGTCTTGGCGTGCAGGTTTCCCTGCGCCGGCGTCGAGCGCATACGGCGACGAAGCAGCTCCGACTCGCCGGCCACCGGCAGGGAGCCGTGGAAGGCGGACGACCACGGGCCGCGATGCGCGTAGCTGAGCAGGTGGACCATGTTGCGCGGCGTGAGCGAGTCGAGCGTCGACAGCCCCGAGCCGTCGGAGACGTTGATGGTCGCCGGATCGACTCCGACCTTCTTCGACAGGAACTCGCGCAGGTTCGCGAGGCCCGCGTCGGCGGAGCTCTGGCCGCCGGGCGCCGAGGCGCGCGCCGCGTCGCGGAAGAGCAGCTCGGCGACGACGTTGATGCTCTCGCGATTCATCTCGGAGATGATCTGCGACAGCGGTGGGGAGGCGAACGCCGCCACCTTCGTGGCGCCTGCCGGCGTCTTGCCCGGCTTCACCGTGCCGTCCACGGTGACACCGGCCGACTTGAGCGCCGCCTGCAGCGCGCCGGCGGTGAACATCGCCGGGTCGGGGACGACGAGCGAATAGCGTAGCGGCCCGCTGTTCGAGCCGATCGTGCCGCTGACGACGATGCCGTCGTTGGTCTGGCGCGCGATGATCCGGCCACCGCTGCCGCGAACGAGGCGCACGTTGTTCGTGAGCGGGATGGCCGTCGACGCCGGCTCGAGCTCGACATGCGCCGAGCCGCCCTCCGGCCGCACCGCCACCCACACGACGTTCTCGTTGAGCGAGAGCGCCGACACGCGAGCCGCGTAGGCGGCGCCCAGGTACTTGGTCTTCCAGCCATCCGGGATCTTCTGGTCGTCGAACGCCGTGGCGTCGTAGATCAGATCACCGGTGACGCGCTTGATCCCCGCCGCCGCCACCGCGCGCGCCAGCGTCGTCATCGGGTAGTTGGGATCCTTCCAGAACCGCGACGACATCGACGGATCGCCGTCGGCGCGCAGGTAGATGTTGCCGTTGACGACGCCGCCGGCCGCGGCGGCGGAGTCGCGCGACGCATCGCGCAGCACGTCGGTCGAGAACACGTGCTCGGGGCCGAAGCGGTCGAGCGCGACCGCCGTCGAGTAGAGCTTCATCGTCGACGCGGGCTGCATCATGTCGCCCGCCTCGTGCGCGAACAGCGTGTCGCCGCGCGTCAGGGAGACGACCATCACGCCGAACTTCCCGCTCCGCACGCGGGTGTTGATCATGCTCGAGAAGTCGGCCGAGAGCTCCGAGGTGCCGCGGGGCGACGTCCACCCGATCACGGGCGCGGCGGCGGGACGCGCGGCGCGGACGACGCGCGTCGTCCGCCTGGTCCGGCTGCGTCGCGTGCGCGACTGCGCCTCGACGACCCCGACGTGGCCGACGGAGAGCTCACGACGAACAGCAGCGACGGCGAGCTCCGACGGATCGCCCGACGGCGCCAGGAGCAGGATGGCAAGAGCGGCGACGGCCATCGCGCGCGGGGCGGTCGGCCAGGAGACGGATCGATGCATTGGGGCGGAGAAAGGCAAGAACAAGACCGGTGAGACGGTCGGACCGTCGGACCGTCAGACCTTGAGGATGATGTTCCTCCGATACAGCGCGTACAGGATCCCGTACCAGAAGAGGACGAACGCCAGGGCGAAGGCCAGGGACGCGTTCACTGGGCTCAGCCACGAGGCGAACAGGGTCTGATACAGCCAGGCCTGCAGCGGGATCCGCTTGCCGTTCGAGGAGACCTTGATGATGGAATAGATCAGCCGCGCCATCACCCCGGACCCGATGAAGGCGATCATCGGGTTCATGCCGTAGATGACGAAGAACCGCGTCCAGCCGCGGATCTTCTGGAAGTCGACGATCCACATGACCGTCGCGAGGCTCACCGCGGCCATCCCGGCGGTGAAGATGACGTAGGAGCTGGTCCAGAGGCTCTTGTTGATCGGGAAGACCCAGTGCCACATCAGCCCGACCATCATGAAGATCGACCCGACCGCCCACATCCCGGCGAGCCGCTCCGTCAGCGGCCGCCGCTCACCGATCCACCGGCCGGCCATGTTGCCCAGCATGGCGGTGCAGATCGCGGGGACGGTGCTGAGGATTCCCTCGGGATCCCACGTCACCCCGGAGACCCAGGTGTGGTTGCCCAGCCCCCAGCGGCTCCAGTCGAGCACCAGCCGGTCGGTCCAGGCGGCCATCGTGCGGGTGGGATCGCCGAGCAGGAGGGCGCCGATCGTCCCTTCGCCGGGGACTGGAACGACGGTCATCACGACCCAGTAGCCGAGCAGCAGGGTGGCGATGATGGCGGCCTGCTGGCGCAATGTGGTGCGTTGCGTCAGCAGCGCGGCCACCATGTACGCGATGCCGATGCGCTGGAGCACGCCCATGATGCGCCAGTGCAGAAGCCGGTCGCCGACGCGCTGGAGGAGGGTCGGGTCCGCCACCCCGGCGACGTCGCCCCAGGTGAAGTACGGGAAGCCGTTGACGAGGAAGCCGAAGAGGAAGATCAGCGCTCCGCGGCGGATGATCTGGGCGCGGATGGCGTGCTCGTCGTCGCCCCGGGCGCGCCGGGCGGACAGCGAGAGGTAGGTGGTGATGCCGGCGATGAAGAGGAAGAACGGGAAGACGAGGTCGGTGGGCGTCCACCCGTTCCACGGGGCGTGCTCGAGCGGTGGATAGATGCTGCCCCAGCTCCCGGGATCGTTCACGAGGAGCATGCCGGCCACCGTCAGCCCACGGAAGACGTCGAGCGAGAGCAGCCGTTCGCGCGTGGGAGCGGGCGGCGGGGCGAGATCGCCTGGCCGCAGCTCCTGGACACGGGGGTGATTGCTGAGGGTGATGGCCATGATGCCGACCTCGTCGATACCGTCGGTGGAGCGCCGCTGCCTCCCCTAACAGAATGGAGGGAGCGGGCATTTGTCGAGCCGCGCCGGGGAGGATCGCTCGCGGCTCTTCCCGGGGCGGCCTCGAGCCGGCAGATTCCGGAACGAGCGCGTGAGGACCCCGCGCTTCAAGACGACTCACGTGCGCGGGCGCGACATGATCGCGCTGCCGGTTAGCAGGACACTGCAATCCACGTCGAGCGGAGGGGACATGAAGCACACGGTCATGCGCGACGGCATCGTCGCGGGGGCACTTGGCGCCACGGCGGTCGCCCTCTGGTTTCTCGGTGTGGACACCGTGTACGCGCACCCACTGGCCACCCCGACGGCACTGGGCCGCGGCCTCCTGCGGATCTTCGGTCCGCCCGGCAGCGAAGGGGCGATGACCTTCGTCGTGGCGTACACGATCTTTCACTACTTCGCGTTCATTCTCGCGGGGATCGTGCTCTCGGTGATCGTCTACTGGGCCCACACCCAGCCCACTGTGCTGGCCGGGGCGATGATCCTGTTCGTGGCGTTCGAGATCGGGTTCTACGGACTCAGCTCGGCGCTGCAGGAGTCGCCCTTCCTGGGGGCGTTGGGCTGGGGACAGGTCGCGTCGGGGAACCTGATCGCGGCGTTGGTGATGGGGACGTACATGTGGCGCGCGCACCCGGAGCTGAAGGAGGAGTTCAGCTATGCCCTGGGTGGTCGTGAATAGTGCCGTTGACCGGACTCGAA
>JABFYH010000222.1 GCA_013361335.1 Gemmatimonadaceae bacterium
GGACCCTGCGGTGCGCTCTGCGGCTGATCGTCCTGCTGGCGAGGGCGCAGCTTGAGCTGCTGGCCGAAGTTGCGCGTCACCGTGATGAACAGCGCGCGCTGGCCAAAGCGCCGCTCGGTCCGCTCGATCACCTGACCGTTGGCGGTGCGGAAGCCCCACTTCATCAGGTTGAACGGGTCGGCGACGCGCACCGTGATGCTCCCCTGGTCGCCCCAGATCTTGTCGCGGAGCCCGACGTTCATGAAGACGAACGCCGTCTGCGACCCGCCCTCCGTGGCGTACGGGCCGCGGTAGTTGGCGAACGCCTGGAGATCGAGCTTGGGTGAGAGCTTGAGCGTCAGGTTGCTGCGCGCGGACCAGACCGCGGCCTTCGCCGACAGATTGCCCGCGAGGTTGGAGGCGTCGCTCGAGTAGCGCCACGCGCTTCCGCCGCCGAACAGCGTCACCGGTCCGCGGCGATAGGTGACGTTCAGATCCGCGCCCACGGTCGTCGTGCTCGCGACGTTGTCGAAGGTGCTGACGGTGACGCCCTGATCGTCGACGAACCGGATGTAGCGGACCGCGTGGATCGTGCGCCGCAGATACGGATTGAGCTGCACGGAGCCCCACGACCGCGCTTCCTGCAGCCCCAGCTCGAGCGCATCGGTGTACTCCGGACCGAGGCCGGGATTGCCGTGGAACACGTTGCGGCTGTCCTGACGCTGCTCGATGGGGCTGAGCTGCCATGGGCCGGGGCGGCTGATGCGGCGCGAGTAGCTCACCTTCGCCTGCCGCATCTCGGTGAAGTTGTACGAGACGATGGCGCTCGGGAACGCGCTGCCGTAATGCTTGCTCGTCTCGAGCCCGGCTGTCGGCAGGTCGAGCCGCGTCGACGCCTCCTCGAGGCGAAGCCCCGCCTGCGCCTGGACCTTCTTCACCTGCTGCGAGAGCACGGCGTACGCGGCGCCGATCTGCTCGCGATAGTCGAAGTTGGAGGCACGTGCCGGCGCATCGACATACGACATCGTCGTCGAGTCGAAGTATGCCGCGGTGAAGTCGTTGCCGGTGGTGCGCTGGGTCGCCTTGAACCCGGACTCGAGCTTCGTCCCCGTCCCCCACGGGTGCGTGTAGTCGGTCTGGAGATTCCACGACGGGAAGCGCCCGATGGTGTGGTCGAGCTCCTGGCGGATGGCCGTCGGTCCCGTCGACACATCCGCCTGGCGCAGCAGGCCGCTGAGCACGACGTCGTTGTCGTCGTCGTTGGCCGAGTAGCGCAGCTCCGTGGAGAAGGTCGTCTCCTGGGGCTTGCCGGTCCGGCGGAACGCGAAGGTGTAGTCCTGCGACAGGTTGCGATTCACGCTGTTGTTGTACTGATCGAACAGCCCCGTCACGACGCGGGCGTCATCGAGGTTCGAGTAGTACGCCGCGGTCTGCGAGGCCCATCGGCCGTGATAGCCGGAGGCGTCGAACGACAGCGCATCGCGATCGGTGAGCTTGTACTCGGAGCGCAGCGTGAGCCCGCCGGAGATCGGCTGGAAACTGCCGCCGCTGCGCGAGTCGACGAACGCGGGCACGGGCACGGCGAGATTCGTCCGGAACGAGGTGCCCGATGTCGACCGGGTGTCGCGATAGAAGCTCCCCGACACGAACAGTGTCAGCGGTCCCGACTGCCGACCGACGTTGGCGGACAGGTTCGCCATCCCCGTCGTCGCCGTGCCGGCGGTGATTCCGCCGCTCAGACCGACCTCGGCTTCCTGGTTCAGGATGATGTTGATGATGCCGGCCGTGCCTTCGGGGTCGTTCTTCGCCGACGGATTCGTCGCGACCTCGACGCGGGTGACGGCGCTGGCCGGGAGCTGCGCGAGGAAGTTGCCGAGCTGCTCACCCTTGAGCGGCGACGCGCGCCCGTTGATCTGCACGACGACGTTCTCATTGCCGCGCAGGCTCACCTTGTTCGAGCCGTCCACCTCGACCAGCGGCACGTTGCGTAGGACGTCGATCGACGTGCCTCCGCTGGCGGTGGTCATGTTCTTGGTGCTGTAGCTGTTGCGGTCCGGTGCCAGCGCGACCTCCTCCCGCTCCGCGACCACCGTCTGCCCCTCGAGCTTCGTCGCGACGACGGACAGCTCGAGCGTGCCGACGTCGACGATGAGCTTCTCGGCCGAGATGACGACGTCGGCTCGCACGAGCGGGGCGTGGCCCAGGGCGCGTACGCGGACGGTGTAGCGTCCTGGAGCGAGGCCGTCGACGCGGAAGGAGCCGTCGGCGCGCGGCAGGGCGCCGCCGGCGAACGCGGTGTCGGCGGCGCGGCGCACCGTGATCGATCCGCTGGTGACCGCGACAGCCGTTCCGGCCTCGACGAGCTTGCCGACGATCTCGCCACCCGCCGAGCGGGGTGCGGCAGGCTGCTGGGCCAGGGCAGAGCAGGGAAGGGCAGCGAGCAGCGCGGACAGCAGGGCGGTATGCCGCAACGGGGGGCGCATCTGGGTCAGGGAAAGAGCGTTCGTCACCTGTGCGGCGTCCGCCACACGGACCTTAGACGCGTCGAGCCGTCATTTCGTTGGCACCGGCCGAGAAGTTTTTTCCCTCCAGTCCCCCGCCGTGCCCGGTACATCGCTACACCACAAGCCCAAGCAGCACCGTGAACGCCAGCCCCGCGACGCCGATGATCGTCTCCGCGACCGTCCAGGTCTTCAGCGTCTGTGGCACCGTCATGTCGAAGAACTCCTTGATCAACCAGAAGCCGGAATCGTTGACGTGCGACAGCACCAGTGACCCGGCGCCAGTGGCCAGCACGAGCAGCTCGGCACTGGTGCCTGGTAGCGCGGCGGCGATCGGCGCGACGATCCCGGCGGACGTCGTCATCGCCACCGTGGCGGACCCGGTGGCGACGCGAATCAGGGCGGCGATCGACCAGGCGAGCAGAAGTGGCGACGCGTGCGAGCCGATGGCCACCCGCGCAATCGCGGTGCCCACGCCGCTCCGCAGCAGCACCTGGTTGAAGCCCGCCCCTGCGCCGATCACGAGGAGGATCGTCGCCGTCGGCGCCAGACAGTCGTTGGTGAACCGGAGGATCTGCCCTCGGGTGAGCCGACGCGCGCGGCCCAGCGACCAGAAGGAGAGGAGCAGCGCGATCAGCAGCGCCACGATCGGGTTGCCGACGAAGTCCACGACCGGCCGAACCGGGCTCCCCGCCTGCAGCAGCACGGCACCCGCGCTCCCGACGAGCATCAGCAGCACGGGAGTCATCACCGTCGCCACCGCGACCGTGAACGACGGCATCGGCTGGTCGGTGGTGCCACCCTCCAACTGCGCGGCGAGCGGGTTGTGTGCCGGAAGGACGATGCGCGGCGCGATGAATGATGCGTAGAGCGGCCCCGCGAGCGCGGCCGTCGGGAGCCCGACGATCAGCGCGTACAGGATCGTCAGCCCGACGTCGGCGCGATATGCCACGGTCGCGAGCATCGCCGCGGGATGCGGTGGCACCATGCCGTGCACCACGGAGAGGCCGGCCACCAGCGGCAGCCCGATCTTGACGAGCGACATTCCCGTGCGCCGCGCGACCGTGAACACCAGCGGCACCAGCAGCACGAACCCCACCTGAAAGAAGACGGGGATTCCCACGATGAAGGCGACGAACATGATCGCCCAGTGCACCCGTCGCTCGCCGAACAGGCCGATGAGCGTCGTCGCGATCCGGGCCGCACCGCCCGACTCCGCCATCATCTTGCCGAGCATCGTGCCGAGACCCACGACGACGGCGATGAATCCCAACGCGCCGCCGACACCGTCCTGGAACGCCTTCACCACGTCGCCCAATGGCATCCCGGCCGCGGTGCCCATGACGAGCGAGACGCCGACGAGCGCGACGAAGGGGTGGAGCTTGAATCGGGCGATCAGGACGACGAGCGCCAGCACTGCGGCAAGGGCGTACAGCAGCAGCCTGGCGTCGGGCGTCATGCGGATGGACGTGTCGCCAACGCGACGAGCGCTGCGACGATCGCGTCGGGCGTTGCGGCGACGTCGCATGCCCACGCTCTCTCGTCCGGTCCCGGATTCTCCAGCGTGGCGAGCTGGCTGCCCAGCAGCGACGCCGGCATGTAATGCCCGCGCCGCGCGGCGAGCCGTTCGGCCAGCAACGCCTCGGGTCCGCGGAGCAGGATGAACCGAACCGTCGGGTCACCGGCGCGCAGCAGGTCGCGGTACTTCCGCTTGAGCGCGGAGCAGGCCATCACGAGTCCTTCCTCCGCGGCGGCCGCCTCGGCGAGCCGATCGGCCAGCGCGCGAAGCCACCCGAGGCGGTCGTCATCGGTGAGCGGAATGCCCGCCGCCATCCGGGCGACGTTCTCGGGAGGATGATACGCATCCCCCTCCACGAAGTCGACGCCGAGTGCCCGCGCGAGCGCCGAGCCGATCAGGCTCTTGCCCGCGCCGGCCACGCCCATCACGACGTACCGGCCCATGCCATCGGCTCGACGCTCGTCCCGCTGGTGAGCTGCGTGAGAATCGGACGGATCGCCTCGACCGACGGCGTGAAGAGCGAGAGCTGATCGGGGTCGGCGAACACGACGCAAAAGTCCTCCGGCGTGAAGGCGCGCGCCAGTCGCTCGGCGTAGGTCTCCCGCAGGAGTCGAATGTAATACTCGACGTCGTAGTCCCGACGATCGGGGACCGGCGCCTCCTCTTCCGTCGCCTCGACCAGCCCACCCTCGCCGTTCTGCCGACGATACACCCGGATGCGATCGCCCGCGCTCCACGTCTCGCGGCCGTTGGCGAGCAGCGCCTCGTACGGAAGCTCGCGACGCTTCTCGCGCGCCTCGGCATATTCCGCGGGCGACTTGGTGAGCCGAACGCGTGATGCGACGTCGTACGTCGCGACCGTGCGCCGCCGGAGCGCGAGGATCGTGTCCAGGTAGGCGTCACGCACGCCGACGACGTCGCCCACGAGGAGGCGGGTGAGCGCATGACGGAGAAAGCGATCGCCGAAGGGCTCCGAGCGGCTTGACCGGAACGCCACCCCGCGCAGCAGCAACGTGCCGTCGTAGCCGAGCAGGGCGTAGTTCTTCGGCTCGTGCGAGAGCATGGCGGCGAAGCGGCCGTCCAGCTCGAGATGCACCAGTGGCGGGAGGAGCGCCGCCACCTCGGTCACCACCCGGCGCTCGTCCACCTCCGTCCACGACGCCGGCACCGCGAAGTACACGCCGTCGGTGTCCGCCTCGAGCAGCGTCACGCCGCGCGCCGCCAGCTCGCGGCAGAGGAGGGCGAGGAGATCGCGCCCGCGCCGCGTCACTTCGTTCGCGGCATGCACGTCGGCGAATCGCGTCAGCTCGCCGCCGGCGGCGAGGTAGCCGTAGGCCGAGTTCACCACCGTCTTGAGTGCCGCCGACATCGCTTCGTGCGCATGGCGCTCCGGCGAGCCGGGTGCGGCGGCGCGCGCCCGCGCCTTCGCGTCGAGCCGTCGGGCGACGAGCCCGTCGACGAGAGCGAGCAGCGCACCGAGCCGGTCTCGCGCCGGTCCGATGCGATAGGCGCGCATGAGGGATGGGTACAGGCTGGCGACGTCCGCCTTTACCACCCGGTGCGCGACGCCGGTGGCGAAGAGATGCAGCGCGGCGCCGCTGTGGGGTGTGCCATCGCCGGGCTCGTGCGCCGGCAGCGCCGCCCCCGCCGCCATGTACGCCCGCAGCAGCATCGGGTCGATGATGCCGGTGGCGGCGCCGGTGTCGGCCACGCGCTCGTACCGCCGCGGCGCAACCTGCGCGAGCGCATACGACGGCCCGCCCAGCATCCGGGACAGCGCGGCGACCTCCTCGACGTCGTCGGTCGCGTAGCGTCGAACCCGTTCGGGATCGGTGCGCCAGGTGGTGTAGATCAGATCGCCCCGAATGTACTCGCGGTCGGGCGCGGCGATGCCGAGATGGCGCGCGACCGCCTTGAGGCCGTGGCCGGGCAGGTCACGCACCGACATGTCGTGGCGCCGGACCGCGTCCATCGTGTCGATGAGCTCTCGGCCCGGTGCGACGAAACGCACGCGACGCCGGTCGTCGGGGTTCGACGCGGGGACGCCGCGCCGCGCCGCGCGTTGCCGCAGCCCCGCGCCGGCGACGCGACCCAACGAGAGGGAAAGCTGGAGCCGGCGCGCGCGCTGCTCGAGGAAGGGAATGTCGAAGCCGTGCAGGTTGTGGTTCTCGATCACGTCCGGATCGGCCGCCCGGACCCGTGCCATCAGCTCCCGAATGAGCGTCGCCTCACCGGCGTCGCTCTCGTCGCCCACCTCCAGCACCTCGGTCGCGCCGTCGTGGTAGCGCACCGAGATCATGAAGATGCGATCGCGGCGCGCGTCGAGGCCGGTCGTTTCGAGATCGAACTGCAGCCGATGCACCGCGTCGAACGGAAGATCCCGGAAATAGGTCCGTCCCGTCGCGACGAGATACTGCTCGTCGGCCGGCAGACAGAGCACGGCATCCTCGGGCAGCTCCCCGATGTGACCGACGCGCTTGCCCAGCCGCTCCGACGCGCCGCGCAGCACGGCGCTCGTCAGAGCGCGGCCATCGTCCGCGCTGACGCGGAAGCGCAGCGCACCCGGGCCGTCGAGCTCGCGCCAGCGCACGCTCGCGCTCGCATCGGCCTCCGGCCCCAGACTCTGGCCAAGGTGCTGGAGATCGTCGAGGCGATCGAGCAGAAGCCAGGGGCGGAAGCGCTCGTCCTCCCGCACGAGCGTGCCGGTCGCCGCGATCCGACGCCAGACGATGACGCGTCCGGTCGCTTCGGCGTGGATCGACACGATGCCGGGGGTGGGATCCCACCCCCAGAGCCACGCGTCCGGTGCCGAGGCGTCGACCGTCATGCTGCAAGATATCCAGAGCGCGCCGCGCCGTGCCGGGAACGGAAGGGCGCGCGTGCGGGTTGCGTCTTCGCTCCGCCCGACGGATGATTTGCAGCGCCTCTCTCACCAACCGGCCGCCGCGTGACCTCACCCATCCCGACCTCCGATCCACCCCCGCTCACCGAGCCCGCCGACCTCGGCTTCGGGCGCGTCGTCGCCAACGCGGTGCGGGGACGCTTTCTGAATCGCGACGGGAAGCCCAACAGCGTGAAGTACGGGCTCGGTGCCCAGCGGACCGCGCGCTTCTATCTCGCGGCCCTCGATGCGAGCTGGCCGGCGTTCATCGGGTGGATGATGGGCGTCCTGCTGCTCGTCAACGGCTTCTTCGCCCTGGCCTATCTCGCGCTCGACGGCGGAGGAATCCGCGGTGCACGCGACCTCGGCCTCGACGATCCCTTCCTGCAGGCGTTCAGCTTCAGCGTCGGCACCTTCACGACGACCGGGACCAGCGTGATGTACGCGTACGGGCCGACCGCGCACTGGCTCGCCAACCTCGAGTCGTTCGTCGGACCGATCACCCTCGTGCTCGCCTTCGGGCTGCTCATCGCGCGCCTCACGCGCCCACGGATGCGGATGGGCTTCAGCGAGTCGGCGATCATCGCTCCGTACGAGGGAGGACGCGCGCTGATGTTCCGCATCGTCAACCTCCAGCCGGGAGAGCTCAGCGACGTGCACGTGCGGGTGAACCTCGCCTGGTTCGAGGAGATCGGCGGCGTGCGCGAGCGCAACTTCCACACGCTGGCGCTGGAGCGAAACTCGGTGGAGTTCTTCACCCTCCACTGGACCATCGTCCATCCCATCACCGCCGACAGCCCGCTGGCCGGCGTCACGCCCGACATTCTCGCCGACGCGCAGGCCGAGTTCCTCATCTTCGTGGACGCGCTCGAGGAGACCTTCTCGACCCGCGTCTCCACGAAGAGCTCGTACATCTGGGACGAGATCCGGTGGGACGTGAAGTTCGCCAGCATCTTCGCCAACGGGCCCGAGGGCGTCATCGCCATCGACGTCGAGCGCCTGAGCCGGACGGAGCGTCTCGACGACGGCGCGACGCGCACACCGGCGGCGCTCGAGCGGCGCGGGGACGCGGTGGCGCGTTAGCGCGCCTCGCCCGCGCCGGCCCGCACCGCCTCGAAGTCGAGCTCCTGCTCGAGGGCACGCAGCACGTCGTCGGAGATCGCGTCCTCGTTGCGCAGGCGGATCAGCATGCGGCGTTCGGCGTTGATCATCGCCAGCCGGAGTCGCCGGCGGCCGGCGTAGCTCCCACCCCGCGCCTCGCTCATTCGCACCCGCTCGCGCACCTCGGCGCGCAACGCCTCGACGTCGCGCTGGTCCACCCAATCCTCGTGCGACAGATCCTCGAGCGCCTCCGCGCCGCGGCGCGTCGTCTCGAGCCGCGCGAGACGCTCTTCGGCCTGGTGCACCTGCTCCGGCTCGAAGCGCAGCGCCCGCACGATCGGGCCGAGCGACAATCCCTGCACGAGCAGGGTGAGCACGATCACGCACATCGCGATCAGGATGATCTCGATCCGGTACGGAAACGACGCTCCCGATGCGGTGAGTCGGGGCAGGGCGAGCGCGGTAGCGAGCGATACGACGCCGCGCATGCTGGTCCACGAGACGAGAAAGAGCGCCCGCCAGCGCGGGGTGGGCGCCTCGCGGCGCTGGCGGGCGCGCCGGCGCGAGCCGGCCGGCAGCCGGCGGAGCAGCGTCACGACGGGCACCCAGAGCAGCCGGACGGCGATCGCGACCAGTGTGATGATGCCCCCGGCGCGCAGGACGGGGCCGAGGGAGTCGCGCGGCACCATGGCCAACATGACGCCGAACTGCGCGCCGAGCACCAGGAAGATGATCGCGTTCAGGATGAACACCACCAGGTCCCATACGGTGCGCGTCTGGAGCCGAGAGGTCGGACCCACGGCGGTGGAGAGGTGCTGCTGGAGGTACACGCCCCCCGCGACGCAGGCGAGGACCGAGGAGACGTGCAGCGACTCCGCGCTCAGCCACGCGACGTACGGGCCGACGATGGTGAGCAGCGTCTCGGCCAGGGGATCCTTGGTCCAGTGGACGGCGCGGATGATCAGCCACGCGACGAGCAGCCCGACGAGCGTACCGACGCCGGCGTCGATGAAGAAGCGTACGATCGACTCGCCCCAGCTGAAGACGCCGGTCACTGCCGCGGCGACGGCGGTCCGGTACAGCACGAGGGCCGAGGCGTCGTTGACGAGACTCTCCCCCTCGAGCACGGTGATCACGCGGCGCGGCACCGGCATGCGCGACACGATCGCCGTCGCGGCCACCGCATCGGGAGGCGACACGATCGCGCCGAGCGCCACGGCGGCCGACCAGGGGAGGCCGGGGAAGAGCTGGCGGGCCACGGCGGCGATCGCGACGGTCGTCACGAGCACCAGCCCGACGGCCAGGGCGCCGATCGAGCCGAAGTTGCGCTTGAACTCGCGGACCGAGGTGAACATCGCCGCCGACCAGAGGATCGGCGGCAGGAAGACGAAGAAGACGAGGTCCGGATCGAGGTCCGGGATCGCGATGCCGGGGATCTGCGCGACGAGAAATCCCGCCGCCACCTGCAGAATGGGCGTCGGAACGGGCAGACGCCGCGCGAGCGCGGTGAGCGCCACGACGAGCGCCGCCACGACGATCGCGACCACGACGGGCTCGAAGTGGGGCATGGCCGCAAAGATATCAGCGGGCCCGCGGCGAGAGCTACGCGGCGTCCGCCGCTCGCGTCAGCTCCGCCAGGTCGATCTTGGTCATCTTCAGCATTGCCTGCATGGCGCGACGAGCACGCCCCGGATCCGGATCGCCGAGCAGCCGACCGAGCGCACTCGGAATGATCTGCCAGGAGAGCCCGAACCGGTCCGTGACCCATCCGCACTGATTCGGCGCGCCGCCGGCGGAGAGCTTGGTCCACAGCTCATCCACCTCCTCCTGCGTCTCGCAGCTCACGAAGAGCGAGATCGCCGGAGTGAACCGATACTTCGGCCCACCGTTGAGCGCGTGAAACTCCTGCCCCTCGAGCTGGAAGGTGGCCGACATCACCGTGCCCGGCTTCCCCGGGCCGGCGTCGCCGTATCGACTGACCCGACCGACCTTCGAGTTCCGGAAGATCGAGACGTAGAAGTGCATCGCCTCTTCGGCGTTGTCGTCGAACCAGAGGAAGGGAGTGATCTTCTGCGGGCTCATGCGGCACCTCCCGAGCCCAGCGACGCGAGGACGACGTCGAGCTGGTCGTATCCCTTCGCCACGCCACTCTCCATTGGAGACTTGAGCACGGCGTCGCGCGCCTCGCGCGACGAGTACAGCACGGTGGTGGTGAGCGTGGTGCGCCCACTCCGCTCGACCAGCTCCACGGTGCCGACGGCCTCGCCCGGGTACCAGGACTCGTCGAACACCTCGGTGCTCACGATCCGCTGGTCGGGGACGATCTCACGGTACACGCCTCGCATCCCGAGCGTCACGCCGCCCGGACCTCGCCACTGGTAGCGAAAGCTCCCGCCGACGCGAAGGTCGACGTCGCACACCGCCATCGACCACCCTTCCATGACGCCCAGCCACCGTCTGATGAGGGCCGGCGTCGTCAGCGCCTCGTAGACGAGGTGCCTCGGCGCGTCGAACTCGCGCGTCATGACGATCTCGCGCTCCCCGCGGGCGTCTAGGTGCAGCATCGCCGTCCTGGTCATCGGGTGTCTCCCTTGCGTGGTGAAGGTTTGGGTCTGCGCTGCATGGTCTTCAGCTCGCCGAGCACGGCGTCGAGCCGCTCGTAGTTGTCTTCCCAGTACCGGCGGTAGCGCTCGAGCCACTCGTTCGCTTCCGCGAGCGGCTTCGCTTCCAGGCGACGCGGCCGGCGCTGCGCGTCGATCCCCCGCGAGATGAGGCCGGCGCGCTCGAGCACCTTGAGATGCTTCGAGACGGCGGCCTGGCTGATGTCGAAGGGCTGGCTGAGCTCCGCGACCGACGCGTCTCCGGCCGCCAGCCGGGCGAGGATGGCGCGCCGCGTCGGGTCGGCAAGCGCCGCGAAGGTGGCGTCGAGCCGGCCGGGGGACGTCTGTCTATAACCTGATGGTTGCATAACCAGAAGGTTATTTTAACAGCGTCGAACCGTCAACCCCCCATCGCGGGCGTATCGCTCATCGCTCGAAGATCGTCCTCAGGATGGCCCGGCCGCCACGACCGCCGGGTCCTCCCAGACGCATGAGGGACCTATGAATCCGCTCCGCGTAAGCCTGGCGACCGCCAGCCTGCTCCTTCTCTCCGCCTCGACGCTCTCCGCGCAGGCGACCCGCATCGCCTGCAAGGACGGCAGCACCCCGAAAGTCGGCCACTTCACCTGCTGGGGGCACGGCGGCGTCGTGTCCGCGCCGCTCAAGAAGGCGAAGGCGACGGACAAGAAGCCCGCCGCGAAGAAGTCGGTCGCCAAGGCGGCGAGGAAGAAGACCGCCAAGAAGGCAAAGTCCAGCCGTCGCTAGTCCAGCCAGTACGCCAGCTTGAGCAGGAAGGTGTTGGCGGGGTGTAGCGCGAGCAGCTCGTCGTACTCCGCGCGCCAGCTCCGGTCGCGGAAGTCGTTGAATCCCTCCCGCCCGTGCGTCCACACCGCGAAGAGCGTCGAGCCTGGGCGGAACTCCCAGCGCACGACGCTGTTCGAGCGCACCTGAAGCACGTCGAAGCCAAGTGAGGCACCCGGTGGCGTGACGTACGGCGCGTAGCGGTCCTCGTACCGCTCCGCGCGCGGCGTGGCGCTCAGCTCGCGCGTATTGGTGTACACCCCTCGGCTGACGAAGGGCGCGGCGTAGAGCTGGAAGCTCAGCGCCGGCGTCGCGGTGTAGCTCACCCGCACGCCGACCGAGCGGGTCTCCTGCTCGAGGTGGGCGAAGGCGTAGTGCGTCACGTTCGCGGCGTCGGTGAAGTTGCCGAGCCACTGCGAGTCGTCGGTGTTCTTGTTCCAGTCGGCGTTGAGCTCGATCTGCAGCTGCGACATCGGGATCAGCGTGAGCGCCGGCGCCCATCCCCGGTAATGCGACGCGCCGTAATCGCCACGACCGGTGAAGAACCAGAGGCTCGGCACCACGCGACGACGGTCGTCGCCCTGCAAGCCGACGTTGTAGTTGGCGAACGGAGAGCGGCGGAACGCCGGCCCGCCCCGCGCGCAGTTGTCGCAGAAGGTGCCGTGGAGCTGGCTGAGGGTGAGGCCGCTGTGCACCCACATGTTGTTCGCGAGATTCACGTGCCAGTTCGTGTTGATCGCCTTCTCCGTCGACAGCCCACCCGCCGTCCAGTAGCCCCACGCATTGACGTTCCCCGTCATGGAGCGATAGACCTTCGTCGGCTCGCGCCAGCTCATTCCCATCCAGTTGTTGAAGCTCTGCTGATTGGCGCGGCGCAGGTACCCGAGGTCGTTCGTCTCGAAGCCGGGGGACTGGCGCTGATAGCTCGTCTGGAAGTGCATCATGTTGCCGCCGAACTTCCCGAACGCGAGCTCCTCGGCGTCGCCGCCGAGGGCGGTGCGCGTCGGATCGAGATCGAGCCCCCCGTCGGGGCGCTGGAACAGGTGCACGGAGCTGAGCTGCGTGGCGAGGATCGATGCCGCCGACCCGCGAACGAGGCTCCGTGTCGCGCTGCCGGTGAGCTCGTAGCGGCTCGCACCGAAGCGGTGGCGGAAGTTGGTCCCGGCGACGTACGCCTCGCGTCGCAGGTAGGGCTCCGTCCACTGGTCGAGCGCGCGGTTCACCCCGGTGGCGATGACGCCGACGGTCGTCTGCCCGCTCCGAAGATCCTGCTGCGCGCGCAGCACGGTGTAGCTGGTGCGCGGCTCGGTGGTGCGGTCGTTCAACCCGCCGACCCGGCCGGTCACGGCCTCGAGCGCGCCGACGTTCATCCCTCCCGGGAGACGGCCGGTGAGCTTCGCGGCGCCGAGGATCGGCGACACGTTGGGGGACGCGTCGTCGGCGTAGCGGCCGAACAGTTGGGGTGCGCGCCCGATGCGGCGCGAGTAGAAGAGCCCTTCGCCGCCGCAGTTCACGATGCTGCAGTTGAGGTCGAAGTTGTAGAACCCCGAGCCCTCGATGAAGAAGGGCCGCCGCTCCTGGAAGAAGGTCTCGAACGCACTGAGATTCACCACCGAGGGGTCGGCCTCCACCTGGCCGAAGTCGGGGTTGACGGTGGCATCCAGCGTGAGGTTCGAGGTGAGGCCGTACTTCACGTCCGCACCGGCGGAGACCTTCTGCGAGCGGCCCCACGGCGCCTGCCCCGGTGGCGCGCTCGTGACCGGGACCGACGAGCTCTTGGCGACGGTGAAGGGGACGACCTCCAGCCGATGGAAGGGAACGATGCCCCGGATCCCCGTGAGCACGCCGAGCTGCGACGAGATGCCGCTCTGCGAGGATCGATAAAGCGGCCAGCTCGTGCGCTCCTTGTAGCGCTCGATGTCGCGCCAGACGCCGAACCCGAATTCGTGCGACGCCTTGTTGGCGTAACGCAGCTGCGACAGCGGGATGTGGAACTCCGCCGTCCAGCCCACAGAGTCGATCCGCGTGGCGACGTCCCACACCCCGTCCCAGGATTCGTCCTCGCTCGCGTCGTTGTACATGGCGTAGTCGCGCTTCACGCCCACCGGGTTCACGGCGAACTCGAACCCGGACTGCCGGTCGTGGTACGCGTCCACCATGATCTTGAGCTGATCCGACGGTCCCCGGACGTCGCGCCGCGTGAGCGCGGTCATGATGCTGTCCGGGTGCGGGTCGTAGGCGCGGATGAAGACGTACAGGTTCCGATCGTCGTACGCGACCTTGAACTCGGTCTTGAAGCGCGGCGCCTTGCCCTCGTTGGGCTGAAACTCGAGGAACTGCGAGGTGGCGGCCGCCTCGCGCCAGACGGCGTCGTCTTCCTTGCCGTCGATCGTCGGCGGCCGCTCCGCGCGCACGGCGACGGCGGGCGCCACGGCCATGCTGTCGCGTCTGGGCTGCTGGGCCGAGGTAGCCCGTGCCGCCACGAGGGTGACGACCGCGGCGGCCACGAGAGGAATGACGCAGGGGCGCATCGAAGCTGAGCGGTAGGAGTGGGAGCCGACCAGAACACCCGTGAGACAGCGGGACAGGGCTCCGAGTTGGTGTGCTGAAAAATCAACTATGCGGAATTTTCAGCATTCTGTCGGCGCTGTCAAGGCGCCTCGAAGGTCGAAGCGGCCGGAGTGGCGCGCGGCCCCGCCTATCTTCCGCCATGCCCGTGCTCGGCTACTGCTTCATCGCCCTCGCCGCCGCCCTGTGGGGCAGCCTCGGCGTCATCTCGCGCAGCGTGCTCGCCGCCGGCGTCGATCCCCTGGAGCTCAGCGTCTGGCGTGCGACGATCGCCGGGGCGCTGTTCGCCGTCCACGCCATCGCCCGCGGACGGGTCCGCGTAGCCCGACGCGACTATCCGGTGCTCGGGGTCTTCGCCGTGGTCGGGGTCTCGCTGTTCTATCTGTCGTACCTGTTCGCGGTGCGCACCGGCGGCGCGGCCCTCGCGGCGATCCTGCTCTACACCGCCCCGGCGTGGGTCGCGGTGGCGTCGGCGCTCTGGCTGCACGAGCCGATGACCCGCCGCAAACTCGCCGCCCTCGCGACGACGCTCATCGGGGTCGCCTGCGTGGCCCTGGGTGCCGGCGGCAGCGCGGGTGGCGCGGGGCTGCACATCGGCCCGGCCGCGATCGGGTGGGGGCTCCTCTCCGGGCTCGCTTACGCGACGTATTACCTCTTCGGCAAGCGCTATTTCGTGCGCTACGAAGCGGCGACGCTCTTCATGTACGTCCAACCCCTGGGCGCGCTGCTGCTCCTCCCGCTCGTGCACTTCGTCGACAAGAGCGCCGCGACATGGGGGTGGATCCTCTTCCTCGGGGTCGTGCCCACGTACGTCGCGCTCCAGCTCTACGAGGCCGGGCTGCGCCGAGTGGAAGCCACGCGGGCGGTGACGGTGGCGACGCTGGAGCCGGTGATCGCCGCGGGGTTGGCGTACGCGGTATGGGGCGAGGCGCTGCGACCGCTGGGCTACGCCGGGGCGGCGCTGGTGCTCGCGGGCGTCCTCGTCATGTCGACGACGCCAGCCGAGCCGCGGGCTCTCGCGCCTGACCGAGGCTAGCGCCGGCGGCTGTCGTCGACGGGGATGATCCAGCGCGTGAGCTGACCACCGTCGCGGAGGACGGTGAGGCGGGCGGCGCGGTCGATCGAGTCGCGGGTCAGGAGGCGCTGGAGGTCGTCGATGCCGCCGACCACCGACTCCCCGAACCCGACGATGATGTCGCGCGGCTTGAGCTCCGCCGCTTCCGCCGGGCTGCTCGGTGCCACTTCCGTGACGAGCACGGCGCCCGGTGCGGCGAGGTGGCTGAGCTGCATCCGGCGTCGCGAGAGCCGGATCGACTGGCCCGACACCCCGATCCAGCCGCGGCGCACGCGCCCCTCGCCGATCAGCTGCGGGATGACCAGCTGTGCGGTGCTCACCGGGACGGCGAAGCAGATGCCCTGCGCGCCGCTGATGATCGCCGTGTTGATCCCGACGACGTCGCCGCGGGAATCGACGAGCGGACCGCCGGAGTTGCCCGGGTTGAGCGCCGCGTCGGTCTGGATGACCGCGTCGATGATGCGCCCCGACTGGGCGCGCATCGTGCGGCCGAGCGCGCTCACCACGCCCGAGGTGACGGTGGAGGCGAAGCCGAGCGGGTTGCCGATCGCGATCACGACCTGGCCCGGACGCAGGCGCGTCGAGTCGCCGAGCTGCGCGGCGACGAGCGATGGGGCGCTCACCCGCAGCACGGCGAGGTCGGTGTCGGGGTCGCTGCCCACCATCTCGGCCGCGGCCGTCGTGCCGTCGGCGAAGGTGGCACGAATGCGCGTGGCGCCTTCCACGACGTGGCTGTTGGTGAGCATGAAGCCATCGGGCGTGAAGACGAATCCCGAGCCGCTGCCGGCCGGCGCGTCGGGGCGCCCACCGCGAGCGCCGCGGGTACGGGCGCCCGCACGGCCCCATACCTCGAGATGCGCCACCGACGGGCCGACGCGCTCGACGGCGCTCACCACCGTGGCGGAATAGGCGTCGAGCAGATCGACGTCGGAGGGCGGTGCCGCGGCGGCATCTCGCGGCAGCGCGTGAACCTCGGCCGCGTCGGCGATGAGCTGCAACTTCGTCATGCGATACTGCTCGTGAGATCAGGAATGAGGCTTGTGTCCACGGATCGCCGCCGTCGCGGCGACGAGCCTGGCACGGTACTGCGTGAACGACTCGTCGTCGCCACGAACCGGGATGAGGAAATGCGGATCGTCGGGCTGGCCGGCATGATGTGCCGGCGGCTCGTCCATCATGAGGTCGCCACCGTGGGCCTCGACGGCGCGCTCGAACGCCTCCACGTCTTCGACGAGCGCCACGATTGCCTCCGGCGAATCGTCGTCGTGAACGCCGACCCCGCGTGCGCGCAGACGGCCGGCCAGCTCGTCCGATACCCGCGCGAGGTCGCGATCACTCTCGTCGCGCGGCGTGCCCGATGGCTGCGTCATCTTCCTCTCCTGGTCTGTGGTGGACATATCCGGGTGATGCGGGGTGGTTCCCATTGGATTGCCGTCCAGCTGCCGCACGAACCGAACCGGCGTGGACTCCTGGCGTCCGATGGAGTATTCATCCTTCGTCGAATCCTTCCTTCTCTAGCGGAGCCACACCATGGACGAGCAGAAGAAGCAGCATGACAGCGACGCCGGCCTTCAGGAAGAGCTGCGCCGCGAGTCTGCCGAAGTGTCGGATGCGGTCGGCGACATCGCGGAGAACCGCAATCTGAGCGGCTCGTCCACCTGGACGACACAACCCGAAAAGTCGGACGAGCGCAAGCAAGACTGACGCTCGCCGAGGAGGCGCCATGACGAGTACCGACGGTGGGGCTTCGGGTGTTTCGCGCGGATTCAAAGGACGTCGCCCCGCCGCCGGCACGGCGCATCGGCTGCCGCCTGGCCAGTACGAGACCCGTGACTTTCCCGTGCTCTCGGCCGGCCCCACCCCCGAGGTTCGTCTCGAGCGCTGGAGCCTGCGGTTGAGCGATCCGTCAGGGCGGTCGGCGCGGTGGAGCTGGGAGGAGATGCGGGCGATGCCCCGCGAGCAGATCACGAAAGACATTCACTGCGTGACCAAGTGGTCGCGCTTCGACACGCGCTGGGAGGGCGTCGCGATCGACACCCTCGTCGCGCGGGCGGCGGAGCAGGGGGTGCACACGGCGCCGTACGTCCTCGCGACGTCGTACGGCGGATACACGACCAACCTGCCGCTGGCCGATCTCGTCGACGGCAAAGCGTGGATCGCCGACACCGTCGATGGCCGGCCGCTCGCGCCCGAGCACGGCGGTCCGGCGCGGCTGCTCGTGCCGCACCTCTATTTCTGGAAGAGCGCGAAGTGGATCACCGAGCTCCGTTTCATGGACCGTGACGAAGCGGGATTCTGGGAGGTGAACGGCTACCACATGCGTGGCGATCCCTGGCGCGAGCAGCGCTACACCGGCGACGAATGACGGCCGCGCCCGCGGTGCCCCGTCCGATCGCCTGGCGGTTCGCGACGGTGCTGGAGAACCGCGCCGAAACGCGGCGGACGCGGACCCTGATCCTCGACGTGCCGGGCTGGCCCGGTCACCAGGCCGGTCAGCACGTCGACGTGCGGCTGACCGCGGAGGATGGCTATCGCACCGAGCGGAGCTACTCCATCGCGTCGGCGCCGGAGAGCGCGGGGCTCGCCCTCACGATCGAGCGGCTCGACGACGGCGAGGTGTCGCCCTATCTCGTCGACGAGCTGCGCATGGGAGACACCCTCGAGCTTCGAGGGCCGATCGGCGGCTACTTCGTGTGGAGCGTGCGCGACGGCGGTCCGCTGTTCCTCGCCGCGGGCGGATCGGGGATCGTGCCGTTGATGGCGATGTTGCGCCATCGCGCCGCGGCGCTCGCGGGGGCGAGCGCCGCCGAGCGGCGGGCGGTTCCCGCGCGTTTGCTCTATTCGTCGCGTACCTGGGACGAGATCATCTACCGCGACGAGCTGGCGGCGCTCGTCGCCGAGGATCCGACGCTCGAGGTGCACCATACGCTGACGCGCGAGGTCGGCAGCACGTGGAGTGGCCTCCGGCGGCGGATCGACCGGTCCATGCTCGACGAGATCGCGTGGTCGCCGCGAGAGCGGCCGCACGTGTACGTCTGCGGCCCGACTCCGATGGTGGAAGCGGTGGCCTCGACGCTCGTCGCGGCCGGCCACGACGCGGCGCGCGTGAAGACGGAGCGCTTCGGCCCTTCGGGGTGAGCGGCGAGGTCGCCTACTGCACCACGATCTTGCCGGACATCGCCGCGCCGTGGATCGCGCAGTGGTAGTCGTAGGTGCCGGCGGTGGCGAAGGCTCGCGTGTAGTTGCCCTCACTCTGCGTCGGCGACGCGGTGCCCCCCGGGGTGTCCCAGGTGACGGAGTGATTGACGCAGGTCTTCGTGGAGCCGCCGTACGGGTCGGAGCCCTGGCTGCACGTGTCCCAGGTCCAGGTGACGGTGGTGCCGGGAGTGACCGTGAGGGTGGCGGGGGAAAAAGAGTTGTTCCCGACGGTCACCGTGTTCGGCGCGGCGGGCGCGGCCGGCGTGGTTGGCGCGGGAGTCGAAGGCGTCGTCGGGCTGGTGGGGGTACCGGCGCCGCCCCCTCCACCTCCACCGCCACCGCAGGCGAGTGGCCCGCACATGACGAGCGCGACCAATCCGACGAGGGGACCTGTTCGCATGAGACCAGCTCCGCTGAGAGGATGAATCGACATGCCGCGACTCCCGCAGGAGCAGAGGCGGTGCCGATCGACGCGGCGGAGTGATCGCAGCGGAAGCGCATCCGGCGCAAAGGGTTAGGCTGAGGGATCCGCGCGCCGGCGCGCGGCTGCTCGTAACGAATCATTCCAGCGGTGTATCGCGATGGTGCACGGCGGCGGACCACCGGGCGCGCCGCCGGTCTCGCCATTCGCCTCGTCACGCATGCATCTTCTCCTCGGCACGCGGCGCGATGCATGCAGCGCCGACAGCAGCAGACCGCAACGGCAGGAGCCGCCTCATGAGCGTCGCGCAGTTGAAGGTGCCGGTGACCGAGCAGGACCACTTCCAGGGGGCGCCGGATGCGCCCGTCACCCTGGTGGAGTACGGCGACTACGAGTGTCCGCACTGCGCACGGGCCCATCCGTTGATCGAGCTCGTGCAGCGGCGCGTCGGCCAGCGCCTTCGGTTCGTGTTCCGCAACTTTCCCCTCACCGAGGTGCACCCGCATGCGGAGCAGGCAGCCGAGGCGGCGGAGGCGGCCGCGGCGCGCGGGAAGTTCTGGGTGATGCACGACATGATCTACGAGCACCAGCGCGACGGCCTCGCGCTGCGCGACCTCGGTCAGTACGCGGCGGCGGTGGGGCTGGATGCGATGGCCGTCATGCAGGACGTCGCCGCGCACGGGTTTCTGCCGCGGATCCGCGAGGACTTCATGGGCGGCGTGCGGAGCGGCGTGAACGGCACGCCCACCTTCTTCATCAACGGCGTCCGCTTCGACGGCGATTGGACCGACGTCGACGAGCTGGTGGAGGCCATCAATGGCGCAGCGGTCGGGGCGACCTGACGATTCGCCTCAGGGGCTGAGCAGGTCGAGCAGGTCGTCGCGCGATACGTCGCCGAAGTAATCCGACGGCTCGACGTCGGCGAGTGCGCGGGCGACGTCGTCACGATCATAGGGCAGACCGATCAGCCTCGCCTCGAGCAACCCGACGTCCTCGCGCCCCATGAAGTCGCCGAAGATGCGCGCGCCGATGATGCGTCCTTCCCTGACGTCGAGCCGCACATCCAGCTCGCCGGCGGGGAAGCGCCGCGCTCGTTGCACGTTGCTCGGCGGGTTCTCACCGTAGTTCCAGGCCCACGTGCCGTACTTCCCCGCCACGAGGGCATGGACGGCGGCCCAATCGGCATCGCCGAGCGGGATCTGGGGGATGCGCGCGCGGTCGCGCGTGCCGAAGATGCGCTCGATGATCCGCTCGCGCAGCTCGTCGACGTCGAGCGGCCCGCGCAGGAACTCGCTGATGTTGGCGACGCGGCTCCGGATGCTCTTCACCCCTTTGCTCTCGACCTTGCCCGGCTTGGGGCGCAGGGCTGCGGTGACGGCGTCGAGATCGGCGTCGAGGAGCAGGGTGCCGTGGCTCAGCATCCGCGCCGGCGCGGCGAACTGCGCGTTCCCCGAGATCTTCCGGCCGTCGACGAGGATGTCGTTCCGCCCGCCCAGCTCCGCCGGCACGCCGAGCTCGTGGAGCGCGTCGATCACCGGCCGCGTGAACTGGTCGTAGCGGTTGAAGCGCCCCTTCACGTCGGGCGTCATGAAGCTGAAGTTCAGGTTGCCCGTGTCGTGGTACACGGCGCCGCCCCCGGACACCCGCCGCACGACGGTGATTCCCCGCGCGGCCACCACATCCCCGTCGATCTCCTCGACGGTGTTCTGGTTACGACCGATGATGATCGCGCGGTCGTTGACGTAGAAGAGGAGCACATCCTCGTCCGCCGGCTTGGAGCGGAAGACGTACTCCTCGAGCGCGAGGTTGATGCGCGCGTCGGCGATGCCGCGGTTGTCGACGAAGAGCATGCCGGGAAGAGTAATCGCGACCGCCGGCCGGCGGGGTCACCCGATCGACCGGGGCCATTGCGCGCGACGACAGCCCGGCGCAGAATCATCGTCTCGCGCCGCCGTCCGAACGCCGCACCGGGAGGATCGCCTCGTGCCAGCGCCATCCCGCACTCCGCAGCCCGTCACCGCCGGCCCGATCCTCTTTCCACCCTACCGACCGGGCCACAGCGCGGGCGGGGCCGCCGCCGCCACGCAGCGCATCCGTTCGGTCGACATCGTGCGGGGCGCCGTCATGATCCTGATGGCGCTCGATCACGTGCGGGTGTTCTCCGGGGTTCCTGCTGGCGGGCCGACACCGGCGCTCTTCCTCACCCGCTGGGTCACCAACTTCTGCGCGCCGATCTTCTTCTTCCTCGCCGGCACCGGTGCGTACCTCTACGCCCGGAAGGCGCCGAGCCGCGGCGCGGTCGCACGGTGGCTGGCGGTCCGCGGTGCCTGGCTCGTGCTGCTCGAGCTCACCGTGCTGCGGCTCACGTGGACCTTCAACTTCGACTACGCCCACTACCTGCTCGCGGGCGTGATCTGGTCGCTCGGTCTGTCGATGATCGTCATGGCGGCGCTGGTCTTCCTGCCCACGCCGGCCGTCGCCGCCTTCGGCGTGGGCACCATCCTCCTGCACGACGGAGTGGCGGCGCTGCTGGTGCACGCCGTTCCGACGCTCGCCACCGGCGGCGCCCCATGGTATGCCGCGCTCCTCTACTTCGGAGGTCCGATTCAGCTCGGCGCGGATGGTCCGACCCTCTTCGTGCTGTACTCGCTGTTCTCCTGGGTCGGCCTGATGGCGGCGGGCTACGCCTTCGGCGCCATCCTGCGGCTCGAGCCAGCGCGACGCGATCGGATCCTGCTCGCGCTGGGGCTGGGCGCGGTCGGGGCCTTCCTCGTGCTGCGCGGCATAGACGCGTACGGCGATCCGCGGCACTGGTCCGCCGCGGACGACGGGCGGCCGGCGTGGATGCGTTTCCTCAACACGAGCAAGTATCCTGCGTCATTGCTCTTCACGCTCATGACGCTCGGTCCGATGTTCCTCGTCATGCCCGCGCTCGAGCGTGCGGAGGGGGCTGCGTCCGATCTGCTGGCGCTCTTCGGGCGGGTGCCACTCTTCTTCTATCTCCTCCACATCCCGCTCATCCACGGCGTGGCCCTGCTGGTGTCCGTGTTCCGCGACGATGGCGGATTGCACTGGCTCGTCGGGAACCATCCGGTGATGATCGGTCCGGCGCCGGAAGGATACCGCTGGAGCCTGCCGCTCCTCTACGCCATCACCGTGCTGTGCGTGGCGCTGCTCTATTGGCCGTGCCGCTGGTACGCCGAGCAGCGCGCCGCCCGACCGGGGTCGTGGCTGCGCTATCTCTGATGCCCAGGTGACGTCGACCGACGCGATCGCGGTCGGCGCGGGGCTCGTTGCGGCCGCGACGGCGCTGTGAATGCGCTGAGCGGCGATTCATCCTTGGATCAAGCACAGCAACAGCTTGAACCGCAGAGGGCGCCGAGGGGCGCGGAGGACTGCACCAGCGTAGTCCGCGCTGCTTTTGGATCGCGCCTCCCGATCGAGCGGCGTACCGACCACCCTTCAGTGTCCGGATCGTAGGATCCTCAACGCCACGAGCCGGCGATCCGTAGCTTCCCGTCCCCCCACCTCCACCGGAGCTCTACTTCATGGTTCGCTGTTCCATCCGTCTCTCCGCTCTCGCGCTTTGCGCGATGGCGCTCGCCCTTCCCGCCGCCGCCGGCGCGCAGCGCCGTGGCGACGACTACGCCGACTCGATCAAGTACAGGTACCCGAGCACGCCGCAGCTCGATCTGCTCAAGGCCGAGGCGGCGCGGGAGATCGATGCGAAGGCGAAGATGATCCAGGTAATGGTGGACCAGGTCTTCTCCTACGGAGAGCTCGGGTTCCAGGAGGTCGAGACGTCGAAGTATCTCACCGGCATCCTCGAGGAGAACGGGTTCAAGGTCGAGCGCGGGGTAGCGGGGATCCCGACTGCCTTCGTGGCGCGCTGGGGGTCGGGCAAGCCTGTGATCTCCCTGGGCAGCGACATCGACGACATTCCACAGGCGTCGAACAAGCCCGGTGTCGGTTGGCACGATCCGCTGGTCGCCGGCGCACCGGGCCACGGTGAGGGGCACAACTCCGGGATGCCGCTCAACATCGCCGCCGCGCTCGTGGTGAAGAAGATCATGGAGCGCGACAGGATTCCCGGGACGATCGTCCTGTGGCCGGGCGTGGCCGAGGAGCAGATGGCGGGCAAGGCGTTCCTCGTGCGCGCCGGCGTGTTCAAGGACGTCGACGTCACCCTGTTCACCCACGTCGGCAATCAGCTCGCCGTGTCGTGGGGACAGTCGGGGAACAACGCGCTCATCTCGGCGATCTTCAAGTTCAAGGGCTCGAGCGCCCACGCGGCGGGCGCACCCTGGCGCGGCAAGAGCGCGCTCGACGCCGTGATGCTGATGGCCAACGGGTGGGAGTTCCACCGGGAGCACATGGAGCTCGCCCAGCGGTCGCACTATGTGATCCCCGACGGCGGCGACCAGCCGAACGTCGTGCCGAGCACCGCGAGCATCTGGTTCTACTTCCGCGAGCGCGACTACGAGCGCACGCTGAAGATGTTCGAGGACGCGAAGAAGATGGCGCAGGGCGCCACGCTGATGACCGACACCCAGATCGACACGATCATGATGGTCGGGTCGGGGTGGAGCGGTCACTTCTCGCGGCCGATCGCCGAGGCGATGTACCGGAACATCGAGAAGGTGGGGACGCCGGTCTGGGACGAGAAGGACCAGGCGCTCGCGCGCGGTCTGCAGCGCGAGCTCGCCGTCGCCGACAGTGGCCTGTCCACGCGCCCGGGCCGCCTGGGCGGTCCCGTGAACGAGGCGACGCGCACCGGCGGCGGGTCCGACGACATCGGCGACGTGAGCTGGACGGTGCCGACGATCACGCTCAACTATCCGTCGAACATTCCGGGGACGCCGGGGCACAACTGGGCGAACGCGGTGTCGATGGCGACGCCGATCGCCCACAAGGGAGTCGTGGCGGGTGCGAAGGTGCAGGCGATGACGATGCTCGACATCCTGCTCACCCCGCAGGTGGTCGTCGACGCGTGGGACTACTTCACCAACGTGCAGACCAAGACGACGAAGTACCGCCCCTTCTTCGCGCCGACCGACAAGCCGCCGATCTGGCTGAACGCGACCATCATGGAGAAGTACCGCCCCGAGATGCGGAAATACTACTACGATCCCAAGAAGTACGCGACGTACCTGGAGCAGCTGGGGATCACGTACCCGACGGTGCGCAAGGTGGTGCAGTGACGGTGAGACGGTGAGACGGTGAGACGGTTTGACGGTGAGACGGTGAGACGGTGAGACGGTGAGACGGTCAACCGTTTCACCGTTTCACCGTTTCACCGTCTTCACCGCGCCAGGAGATCGTACAGCTCCTGATAATCAGCGTCGTAGGCCGAGCCGAGGAGCGCCTCGCGGCTCACCGTCTCGCCGTAGCGGCGGAGGAAGCGGTTGAGGGCGCGCTGCACCTGGGCACGCTCCTGCGCGATCGCCTCGGCGCGCTTGGAGAGCGGCTCGCCGTCCTCCAGCGTCGCCTCCCAGCCACCCAGTCCCACCGTGAAGGTCGCCGAGATGCCCGCCGCGATGCGGCGGGTGTCCTCGGACTTCGCGATCTGAAGCAGACCGCCCACCAGCGCGCTCACCAGCGACGCCCGCTTGACCGTCCGCTTCTTGCCGGTCGCCGCGGCGAGCGAATCGCGCGTCGCCTTCTCGCGGGCCGTCGCGCTCGCGAGCTGCGCCCGGACGTCCGTCAGGAGCTGCCGATGCGCCTGCTGCCTGAGCCGAAAGGGCTCCTCGGCGATCGAGCGGAACACCGTCACCAGCGCGAAGCAGTTGCTGCTCGTGCTGGCCGCCGAGGGATCGGTCGCCCGCCACTCGAAGCGCACCGTGCTGTCCTGACGCGCCGTCGAGACGAAGCCATACGGGATCGCCCACTGATACGTCGCACCCTTGAGCGTGCCGTTCGGCAGCGTCGCGAGCGGATGGTAGGTCAGCGAGTCACCATTCGCGTCGTCGGCGTCGAGGACGATCTCCACCGATTCGCCTTCGTCCCGCTTGTAGGTGCGGAGGGGGGCGCACACCGGCGCCACGTTCTGCGCCCGCACCGAGACGTGAAGCTCCGTCGTCGCCGTGCCGCCATCGCCGTCATTCACGGTGATCCGCCACTGATTTACGCGGTTCACCGTGCCCTTCGGCGCCTGCCAGATCAGCGCGCCGGCCTGGCGGTCGTAGCGCGGCGGCAGTGACGGGTCGGTGAGGTTGGTTGCCGCGACGGAAAGCACGTCGCCATCCGGGTCACTCGCCTCGATCGGCAGCACGAGGGTGTCGCCCGGCGGAATGACTCGGTCCGTCGGCTGGCGAATCACCGGCGGCCGATGTGCGTCGACGACCGTGATCTCGGCCGAGCTGCGCGCTACCTCGTTGCCGTTCACGAGGGCGTGGACGCCAATCGTGTAGGTCGCGTTCGCGTCCGCGCGGAGCGGGCGCCAGCGGATCACGCCGCTCTCGAGCTTCGCGGCGGCCGGAAGGCGGTCGAGACGGAAGTCGACGACGGTGCCGACAGGCAGGTCGTTCACGATGAGCGGAATCCGCACGCTGTCCCCGATCTGCACGGAGCGCGCGGCGATCGTCGCGATGGTCGGTGCGGCGGCGAGTGGCGCGCCCGCCTGCGTCGGAGCCTGGGCGGTGGCGCGAGACGCGCCCGACAGGAGCAGCAGGGCAACCGGAACGAAGAACACTGGGCGGGACTGGCGCATCAACTCCTCGAGCCGGACACGGAGACGTCGTCGATCGATGAAGCAGGACGACTGACGCGGCAGGGCCGGCACGCCCGGTCCGCCATGTGATGGCCACCGGTGACCTGGCTCACCGGTGCGCCACTCCGGGCCGCTACTGCACCGCGCGGGTGAAGCGGAAGGACATCTCCACCACGTCCGGCTCTCCCGGTGCGCCGGCGACCGCGCGACGAGCGGGGCGGAACCGCAGCTCGGGAATCGCACGCCGCACGACATCGGTGAGCAAGGCGTGCGGCGTGCGCACCACGGCGAGCGACGTCGTGTCGGGGATGCCACTCGCGTCGACGAGAAAACGCACGACGACGTCGTCGTCGAGCCGCTGGTCGGCGAGAATCTCCGGCAGTGGAAGGCGCGGTGCGGGGCCGATGAGATGCGCGCGGATCAACGGTCGCGTCGCTGCCGCGTCGATCGCCCGCGGCACCTCGGCGGCCAGACGCACCTCGTACAGCGCGCTCTCCGCCGGCGGCGCCAGGGCGGAGTCGGATGGCGGGACGAGAGGAGCCGGCGGATTCCACGCCGCCCACGTCGGCGCGCCATCATTCGGCCGGGCGCCGAAAGTGCTCGCGGCCCCGGACGCGGTCAGACCACCGATGAGCGCGATCACCGCGGCGGCCGCCGCAAAGGCCGGCCAGCGCCGCCTCCCGGTCGCGATGCCCGTGACTTCACCGGTCGCCAGGAGCTCGGCGTGCATCGCGAGCAGCGTATCCTGCGTCGTGACGAAGGCGGCCGGCGCCGCGCTCGGCTGCTCGCCGACGGTGAGCGCACCACTCGACGACGGCAGCACGACGAGCGTGGGTCGGGATGCGAGCGATGCATCGACAGGCTCGGCAATCTTCGGCGGCTCCGGCTGGGCGACCTCCGGTACGCTCGGCTCCACCATCTGATCGATCGGGGCCACCAGCGCGCGCGTCAGCGGCGCATCGCGCATCGACGTCGCCTGCGCACGAAGCTGTCCCGCCTCCCGATGCTTGCCGCGCGCGGCGCACGATTCGGCGAGACGCTCCACCGCCGTCGTGGTGGCGACGTGCTGCGAGCCCAGGGTGCGCTCGCAGACGGAGATCACCTGGCGCCACATCGCTTCGGCGTCGTCGTGCTGGCCGAGGGCCTGCCGCACCCGGGCCAGGCTGGCCAGCACCGCGGCAGCGTCGGGGTGATCCTTCCCGCAGCGCCGGCACTGCATGTAATAGAGGCGGAGCAGCAGGGGCTCGGCTTCGGAATGCCGCGCCTCGCGCAGATACAGATGTGCGAGCTCGTGGAGCACATGACCGAGCGCGACGTGATCGCGGTCGAGGTGCTGTTCGCCGATCGGCAGCATCTGGCGCAGCAGCAGCTCCGCTCGACGCGAGGCGCCGCGGATCGTGAGCAGCCGACACAGCTCCGTGACGGACGCGAGCAGGACGGCGGCGTCGCGGCCGGCGAACGACTCGAGGAGCGATTGCGCGTCCTGAATCAGCGTCGCGTCGTCCGCCGCGTCGTGCGTCGTGCGCGTGAGGGCCCTCTCGTTGCGGACCGCGCGGTCGCACGCGTCGGCCATGCCCGGCGCATCGTACGCCGTGCGGCCAGGGCCGGAGTGGTCCAGGGAGCCGGTCACTTGGTCGGGCAGGCCACGGATGTGGGAAGGGGTCGCGGCCACTGGGAGTGCCGCCGCCGTCCGTAGGATGGCTGGTCGAGCGCGATGCCGCAATACGCATGGCGCCGGGCGTCCGCTGGCCGCCGGCCAACTGCGTCACGGTGCCGGCCGCTGGATCGTCAACCGGATGACTTCGCCACCCCTCGATTGCCGCGCCCCTTCAGTGCTCGAACCATTCGCCAGCTCGCCGTCGCCGCGACGATCGCCACGACGGGCGCGGGCGCGGCCTACGCCCAGGCGCCGACCGCCTCGCCGGGTGCGGGCGCGCGACACCCTGGGCCGCGCATCGGCCTGGCGCTGAGCGGCGGAGGCGCTCGCGGCCTCGCCCACGTCGGCGTCCTCCGCGCGCTCGAGCGGGCCGGTGTCCCGATCGACGCGATCTCGGGCACGAGCATGGGCAGCCTGGTCGGCGGCCTCTACGCGGCCGGCTACTCGGCGAGCGACCTGGAGGAGATCGCCCGAGGGATCGACTGGACGGCGCTGTTCGTCGACACACCCGCTCGCAGCGTGATGGAGCCCTTCGACCAGGTGAAAGGCAATCCCACTCTGCTTTCCCTCCCGATGCATCGCGGGCGCATCGGCCTGCCGTCGGGCGTGATCGCCGGCCAGCACGTCGCCGAGCTGTTCGCCCGGCTCACCTGGCCCGTGCAGGCGGTGCGCGACTTTCGTCAGCTGCCGATCCCGTTCAGCGCCGTGGCGACGGACATCACGACCGGCGCCGCCATCGTGCTCGACTCCGGATCGCTGGCGAGCGTCATGCGGGCGAGCATGTCGTTGCCCAGCGTCTTCGCGCCGGCCTCGCTGCAGGGGCGCATCCTCCTCGACGGTGGTCTCGTGCGCAGCCTGCCGGCGCAGGACGTCCGCGCGCTCGGCGCCGACCTCGTGATCTGCAGCGACGTCAGCGAGCCCCTGCTGGATGCGAGCGAGCTCCGCACGATGCTGGACGTCCTCAACCAGGCGGTCGGCTATCACGGCAACGAATCCACCGTCGAGGAGCGGAAGCGGTGCGACGTGTATATCCGACCGGACCTCACCGGGCTCGACGGCTTTTCCTTCGAGCACGCGGCGGACTGGATCGTCCGCGGCGACTCGGCGACGCAGCTTCTCGCGGGACGCCTGCACGAGATCGTCGCCCGCACCGGTGGCCCGGTCCGTCGCCCGCGGGGCATCCCCGCCGAGGAGCGAACGGCGATCGTGCGGCTGGGCGGAACGAGGGTGACCGCGGCCACGCCGGACGCGAGTCGTTTCGTCGCCACGACGTTGGCGCTGCGGCCGGGAGACCCGGTCGATCCCACGCGGATGCAGGGCGCGGTGACGCAGGTGTACGAGAGCGGCCTCTTCGAGACTGTGACCTACTCGCTTGCGACGGGCGACTCAGGCACCGTGGCGGTCGTGATGGCCCAGGGTGAGAATGCCGACCGCGTGGGGTTCGGCTTTCGATACGACGACCACTACAACGCCGCGCTCCTGTTCGACGCGACCATGCGGCACCTGCTCGGCTTCGGTTCCACCGGGCGCCTCTCGATGCGGCTCGGCGAGCAGACGCGCGTCGCGCTCGACGTCGCGCGTGGGCGAACGCTGAGCTCCCAGTGGGTGCTCGGCACCGGCGTATCGTATCTCAGCTCGCCGCTGGACTTCTTCGAGGGGCGACGGCGGTCCGCCGAGGCGACGCTGCGCGTCACGAGCGCCAACGTGACGGTGGGAGGGGCGACGCGCGGTGGCGGCGTCGGCGTACAGCTCAAAGGCGAGAACGCGCGCGCCAGCGCGGCGATCGCCGCGGTGGACTCGAGCGCGACGCGGACCTTCGCCAGCGTCGCGGGGCTGGTCTGGTGGGATGACCTCGATCGTCCCGCGTTCCCGACGCACGGCGCGACGCTTCGTGCCCGCTACGAGCGCGCCGCCGGCGGCGGTGCGCCATTCGGTCGATGGTTCGTCACCGGCCGCGCGGTTGCCCCATTGTCGGAGCGCCTCTCGATCGAGGCGCACGCCGTGGGCGGCGCCGCGTCCCCGGACAGCACCATTCCACTGCACTATCGGTTCTTCCTCGGCAGTCTCACCCCCTCGGCGGTGCTGGCGGAGAGTCAGGTCTCCTTCGCCGGCCTGCGGCTCCAGGAGCGCAACGGATTCGCCGTCGCGGCGGCGGGTGTCGCGCTGCAATGGGAGCCGGCACCGAACATCTTCACCACCGCCCGTGTCGACGTCGGCGACGTCGCGCGCACCTTCGGCGACGCGGTGGAGTCACGGGTCGTCGGCGCCGGACTGTCGATCGGCACACGCACCCTCGTCGGCCCCGTCGAGCTGCGAGTGCATGGCCGCACTCCTTCCACCATGCTGGCCGAGTTCAGCGTTGGGCATCTGTTCTGAGCGGCGCGTGCACAAAAGTCTGCTTCAACGCGCTTCTCGTCAGCCAACGGCTCTCGACGTCGCAGCGCATTCGTCCAGGGCGCCGAGGTAGGCGCAGAGGGCGCAGCGCAGCTCGAGCATCATCTGGTCGGGGCTCACGTCGTCCGCCCGCAACGCGTAACCGACCACGCCGTCGACCATGGCGACCATCGTCGACGCACCGGCCAGTCGTCGGCTCGCGGCAAGGCGCGGACAGCGCTCCTGCAGGACGTGGGCGGCCAGGTCGCGGAAGGGCGTGAGGCGCCGAGTGGAGCGGCCGATGGCCTCCGGTGTCCTCGCCAGCGCGAGCAGATCCGGATGCGCCTTGAGATATGCCAGCGGGGCGAGAATCCGATCGATGACCTCAGAGATTGGAAGTGTCGCCCACGGAATGCTCGCGTCGCCGATCATCTCGGCCGAGAGCGCGGTCAGGGCGGCTGAGTGCCGGTCCGAGAGCGCGCAGAGCACCGCGCGCAGATCGGGGAAGAAGTGGTAGAGCGAGCCCTTGGAGGTCTGCGCGCGATCGGCCAGCGCCTGGACCGTCAGGGCAGGCAGCCCCTGTTCGCCGACGATCGCCGCCGCAGCATCGAGAATGGCTTCGAC
>JABFYH010000162.1 GCA_013361335.1 Gemmatimonadaceae bacterium
CGACCCGACATCGACACGCGACGTTCACAAACTTTCGTCAACCTTCCCCGTAGTGAAGGTGTCTGACTGGCAACAGGGTCGATGACCCGACTCCACGCACACGGTGACGACCCCCCGCACCAGTGGCGCCGCAGGGCCAGCAGTACCATTCAATGGAGGAAGGCCATGTACTCGCATTCCCGCAGACTGCTGTTGACCGCTGGCGCCCTGGCCGCGGTCGTCGCTCTCCCGGTCGGCGCGCGCGCACAGATGCTCGATCCGATCCGCGTCACCGACGCCGTGCAGAAGGCTGAGAAGCTCGACGCCGAGGCGCTCGCCGTCGAGCAGGGCGACTGGAGTCAGCTCAAGAAGGCCGCTCGCCTGCGCGAAGAGGCAGCCCAGCTCCGCGCGGCAGACGATCCGGCCGGTACGGTCAGCCTCTATTGGGCGGCGCGCGACCGGTACTACAGCGGCGACACCAAAGCGGCGCGCGTGTTGATGGAGCAGACGGCCGATCGCGCGCTGGCGATGGGTGACGTGCTGAACGCCGTCACGGCGTACACGGAAGCGGCGTACATCTCGGCCGATCTCAAGGACGGCGATCGCATGCGCACGTTGGCGACCAAGGCCCGTCTGCTTGCCAGCTCGCCCCTCCTCACCGCCGAACAGCGTTTCCAGCTTCGCAACCGCCTCGCGAAGAGCGACGCGCCGGTCGGCGTGGTGGCGATGGTCGCCAAGCCGTGACGACATCCGACCGCGGGAAGAGGGAGCGCCCGGTCGTTCCCTCTTCCGCGACGGCGTTGGACATGCGGGCGTCCCTCGCGTGTGAGGCGCCAGGCTCTCACGCTAGATCGATTTGAACTCCTCGAAGGGCTGACGGCAGCCGCGGCACCAGCACACTGCCTTGCACGCCGTCGACCCGAACTCGCTGCGCACCTCGGTGTCGCGCGACTCGCAGTACGGGCAGGCCGGCGCCAAGCGGCGCCGCATCAGCTGCACCAGCGCACCATGCTCGGCACGCGCGGGCGGCGCGATGCCGTAGGCCTTGAGCTTCATCCGCGCCGCGGGACTTATCCAGTCGCTCGTCCACGCGGGCGCGTAGACCGTGCGTATGCGCACGTCGGTGTGCCCCGCCGCGGCGAGCGCCGCGCGGATGTCCTCCTCGATGACCTGGATGGCGGGACACCCGGAATAGGTCGGGGTGACGGTCACCGTGACCGCCCCAGCGGCGTCCACGTCGACGTCGCGGACGATCCCCAGCTCACGAATGCTGAGGACGGGGACCTCCGGATCCATCACCTCGTCGAGGACCGCGAGCAGCTCGTCGCGGCCGACGGGCGGCGAGCCGGCTACCACGTCGCCCCCGGATGCGAGCGCGCCACGATCTGCATCTCCGCCAGCAGGTGGCCGAGCGCCTCGGTGTGGGCGCCGGAGCGGCCGCCGCGCATGGTGAGCACCGGCGCCTGGAGCGGCAGGGTCAACGTCGCGCGATCGACGACGTCGCGCACCAGTGTCTCCCACTGCGCGCGCAGCGCGGGGAGATCGGGGCCGACGCCTGCCTCCTGCATCGCGCGGTCGATCGCGTCCGCGGCGAACAGCTCCCCGGTGAAGCGCCAGAGATCATCCAGCGCGCGCTGCACGCGCCGGTGGCTCTCCTCGGTGCCGTCGCCGAGCTTGAGCACCCACTCGCCGCTGTGGCGGACATGGTACTTCGCCTCCTTGAGCGCCTTCGCCGCGATCGCGGCGAGCTCGCCGTGTTTGCTCGACGAGAGCGCGTCGAGGAGGATCACGGCGTAGACGTCGAACAGGAATTGGCGCGCGATGGTGAAGGCGAAGTCGCCCTTGGGCAGCTCCACGAGCTGGCAGTTGCGGAAGTCGACGGCCTCCCGGAAGTAGGCCAGCGCGTCCTCGTTGCGCCCCTGGCCCTCCACCTCACCGGCGAGCCGCAGGAACATCGTCGCCTGACCCAACAGGTCGAGCGCCACGTTGGCGAGCGCGATGTCCTCTTCGAGGATCGGCGCATGCCCGCACCACTCGCTCAACCGGTGGCCGAGCACCAGGCGATCGTCGCCCAACCGGAGGAGAAGCTCGAACAGAGGGTTCGGTGCGGCCGAGGGACCGGGCACGACCGATGGCGCCAGCGGGCTCGCGGTCATACGCCGCGTACGCCTCGCGGCACCTTGTAGAACTGCGGGTGCCGGTACGCCTTGTCGGCGCCGGGATCGAACAATGGCCCGCTGTCGGCCGCCCGCGAGGCGGTGATCGCCCCGCTCGGTACCACCCAGAGGGAGATCACCCCGCCGCGACGCGCATAGACGTCGCGGGCGTTCTGGAGCGCCTGCTCCGCATCGACCGCGTGCAGCGAGCCGGCGTGCTCGTGCGGCGCGCCCTGCGCGCTCTGGGTGAACACCTCCCAGAGCGGCCACTGCCCGTCTCCGGCGATCGTCGCCGCCTGATCGGCGGCGAACTGCTGGTTGCCCACCGTGCTCGCCACCGCTACGCCGCCTCGGGCGCCTGCTTCGCGCGCTGCTTCTCGGCGTAGGCGCTCGCCGCCTCGCGGACCCACGCCCCGTCGTCGTGCGCCTTGCGGCGCGCGTCGAGACGCTCGCGGTTGCAGGGACCGTTGCCGCGGATGACCTGGTTGAACTCCGTCCAGTCGATGGCGCCGAACTGCCAGTTGTCCGTCTCGGCGTCGTACTTGAGCTCCGGATCGGGGAGGGTGAGGCTCACGGCCACCGCCTGTGGCACGGTGAGGTTCACGAACCGCTGGCGGAGCTCGTCGTTCGTCTTGCGCTTGACCTTCCACCGAATGAGCTCGGCGGTGTTCGGCGAGTCGGTGTCGCTCGGCCCGAACATCATCAGCGACGGCCACCACCAACGGTTCACGGCGTCCTGCACCATCGCTTTCTGCGCCGGCGTGCCGTTGGCGAGCGTCGCGACGATCTCGTAGCCCTGCCGCTTGTGGAAGTTCTCCTCCTTGCAGACGCGGATCATCGCCCGGGCGTACGGGCCGTACGATGCCTTGGCGAGAATGGTCTGGTTCACGATCGCCGCGCCGTCGACGAACCAGCCGATGACGCCGATGTCCGCCCAGGAGAGCGTCGGATAGTTGAAGATGCTGGAGTACTTCGCGGTGCCGTCGAGCAGCTGCTGGATCAGCTCGGAGCGGTCGACGCCGAGGGTCTCCGTGCCGCAGTAGATGTAGAGGCCGTGTCCGGCCTCGTCCTGCACCTTGGCGAGGAGCGAGATCTTGCGGCGCAGGCTGGGCGCGCGCGTGATCCAGTTTCCCTCCGGCAGCATGCCCACGATCTCGGAGTGCGCGTGCTGCGACATCATGCGGACCAGCTGCCGCCGGTATCGCTCCGGCATCCAATCGTTGGGCTCGATGCTCTCCCCGGCGGCGATGCGCGCCTCGAAGGCGGCGACCTTCGCCGGATCGTCGGCTGGCGCGGTGCGAGTCTGGGTCATCGGCGTCGGCTCCATCGGGCCCGGGCGGGCGTCGGAAGTCTCGTGGCGAAAGCCAAGCGCGGCAACGGCTTGGCCCGTCCCATCCAATCTACACCGCGAGCGACGGAAGGGACAATCGATCTTCCCTTCCCCGCCCGCCTATCTTCCCTGTCATGCTGACCAGACCGGATACGCCGGGCACCAGCGTCGCCGGTGGCGACGTGACCATCACTGTGGCCGATGGCATCGGCACGGTGCGATTCGGGCACCCGAAGGGCAACTCGCTCCCCGGGGCCCTGCTCGCGCGACTCGCCGAAGCGATCACCTGGATCGGCAAGGATCCGGCCGCGCGGGTGGTCGTGCTGCGCAGCGAGGGCACGGGCCCCTTCTGCGCCGGCGCGTCCTTCGACGAGCTGGTGGCGATCGGCAGTGCGCGTCAGGGCGAGGAGTTCTTCAGCGGCTTCGCGCGAGTCATCCTGGCGATGATCCGCGCGCCCAAGTTCGTGCTGGTGCGGGTCCACGGCCGCACCGCGGGCGGCGGCGTCGGGATCGCCGCGGCGGGCGACTACACCTTCGCCGTCGCCGGCGCCTCGGCCAAGCTGAGCGAGCTCGCGGTGGGGATCGGACCGTTCGTCGTGGGGCCGGTGATCGAGCGACGAATCGGCCCGGGCCCGTACGCGGCGATGTCGGTCGACGCCGATTGGCGTGACGCCGACTGGTGCGAGCGGCACGGGCTCTACGCCCGCGTGTTCCCCGACGTCGCGCAGATGGACGCGGAGCTGAATGGCCTCGCGGGCGTGCTGGCCGCCTCCAACCCGGATGCGATGGCGGCCATGAAAGCGGTGTTCTGGCAGGGCACCGAGCAGTGGGACGTTCTGCTCGCCGAGCGCGCGCGCATGAGCGGCACGCTCGTGCTGTCCGAGTTCACGCGCGCCGCCATCTCGAAGTTCAAGGCGCGGTAGCTCTCACCGCAGCTGCGGCGGGCTCGAGGACCGTCGGCGCACCGATCGGCACGCCGACGGCGGAGGTATGAACCGGCACGTCAGGAGGTGGGCGGGTTGAACGCGTCGTGCTGCGCGTCCACCCAGCTGCGGTGGTACGAGCGATCCTCGATGTCGAGCGCCTGCTTCGCCACCTTGAGCGGGCGGAAGGTGTCCATCATCACCGCGTACTCGTCGGTGCCTTTCGCCTTCATCGACGCCTCGGCGCGCCCCGGATGCGGCCCGTGCGGAATGCCGTCGGGATGCAGGGTGATGGAGCCGAACTCGATCCCCTTGCGGCTCATGAACTCGCTCGAGGCGTAGTAGATCACCTCGTCCGAGTCCACGTTGCTGTGGTTGTAGGGTGCGGGAATGGCTTCCGGGTGGAAGTCGAAGGGGCGCGGGCAGAAGGAGCAGACGACGAAGCCGTCCCCCTGGAAGGTCTGATGCACCGGCGGCGGCTGATGCACGCGGCCGACGATCGGCTCGAAGTCCTTGATGTTGAACGCCCACGGGTAGAACTGCCCATCCCATCCGATCACGTCGAGCGGGTGGTGGTCGAGGATCACCTCGTTGATCCCGTCGTATTGCTTGACGAGGATGCGGAAGTCGCCCTTCTCGTCGAAGGTGCGGAGGGTGCGCGGGATGCGGATGTCGCGCTCGGAGTAGGGGGCGCCCTCGATGAGCTGCCCGTACTCGTTGCGGTACCGCTTGGGCGGACGCGTGTGCCCCTTCCCCTCCATGATCAGCAGCTTCGCCTGTTCGCTGCCCGGCTCGAGGCGGTAGCGATGCATGATGCCGCGGTGAATGACGAGATAATCTCCCTCGCCGAAGGGGAGGTCGCCATACTGCGTCTCCAGGTTGCCCTTGCCTTTGGAGACGTACACGATCTCGTCCGCCTGGGCATTGCGGTAGAAGTGCTCGTCCTCCGTCGTCGGCTCGACGTACCACATCGCCACGTCCTGGTTGAACATCAGCGGGATGCGGTCGAGCGTGGGGCTGCCCCCCTTCTTCGCCTTCGCGGTGAGGAAGTGCCGGTGGCGCAGCGTCTGATCGTCGTCGGCCTCGAGCTTCGTTTCGCGAAGGCGCTTGACCGACTTCACCGTCGTCGGCGGGTGGATGTGATACAGCAGCGCGGAGGTGCCGGTGAATCCCTCGTGGCCGACGAGCTGCTCGGCGTAGAGGCCGCCGTCCGGCCGTCGGAAGGCGATGTGCCGCTTCTTGGGGATCTGGCCGAGGGTGTGATAGTACGGCATCGCTACAGGTTGCCTCGCAGGCCCTGCTCGCGCTCGATGGCCTCGAACAGCGCCTTGAAGTTGCCGGCCCCGAAGCTCTTCGCGCCCTTCCGCTGGATGATCTCGTAGAAGACCGTCGGCCGATCCTCGACCGGCTTCGTGAAGATCTGCAACAGATAGCCGTCGGGGTCGCGGTCGATGAGGATCCCGAGCTTCGCCAGGGACTGCACGTCTTCGTCGATCTTGCCGACCCGCTTCTGGAGATCGTCGTAATACGTCGTCGGGACGCTGAGGAACTCCACCCCGCGATCGCGCAGCGTCGTCACCGTGCGGATGATGTCGTTCGTCGCCAGCGCCATGTGCTGGACGCCCGGGCCCTTGTAGAACTCGAGGTATTCGTCGATCTGCGACTTGCGCTTTCCCTGCGCCGGCTCGTTGATCGGGAACTTGATCCGGTCGTTCCCGTTCGCCATCACCTTGCTCATCAGCGACGAGTACTCGGTGCTGATGGTCTTGTCGTCGAAGGTGAGCAGGTTCCGGAAGCCCATGACGTGGGCGTAGAACTCCACCCAGTAGTTCATCTTCCCCAGCTCGACGTTGCCGACGCAGTGGTCGACGTACTCGAGGCCGACGCCCGGCGGGTTGAAGTGCGGGTGCACTGCCTGATAGCCCGGCATGAACAGCCCGCGATAGTTGCGACGCTCGACGAGCGAATGCACCGTCTCGCCGTAGATCTTGAAGGCGGCCATGACGATCTCGCCATCGTCGTCGGTCAGCACCGTGGGCTGCTGCACCGGCTCGGCACCGCGCTCGACCGCTTTCCGGAAGGCGTCGCGGGTGTCGTCCACCCAGAGCGCGATGTCCCGCACTCCGTCGCCGTGGGTCTGCACGTGCTCGGCGATGCGCTCGGCGTCGGAGCTCAGATCCGGCCGGATGGCCGTCGTGAGGACGAAGCGGATCTTGCCCTGCTGGAGAAGATAGCTGGCCCGGTCACGGGTGCCCGTTTCGGGGCCCCGATAGGCGACGAGGGTGAAGCCGAACGCGGCGCGATAGTAGTGCGCGGCCTGCTTGGCGTTGCCCACGTAGAGCTCGATGTAATCCGTCCCGTTGATCGGGAAGGTGTCGTGCGTTTGCGCCTTCGGTTCGACCAGGGTCGCCATGAGATGCTCCGGCTTTGGACTGGTGAAAGTTGGTCGGATGAGCGGATGAACGGTAGAGCGGAGGAGCTCACCCGATCAGCTCCGGAAGGTTCCGGAACAGCTCCAGCGCCGCGGGGTTGGCCAGTGCCTCGATGTTCTTCACCGGGCGCCCGTGCACCACATCCCGCACCGCGAGCTCGGTGATCTTCCCGCTGATCGTCCGGGGAATGTCGGCGACCTGCACGATCTTGCGCGGCACGTGATGCGGCGTGGCGTTGTCGCGGATCTGTCGCTTGATGCGCTCGCGCAGCGCATCGTCCAACGCGATCCCCTCCCGCAGCCGCACGAACAGCACGACTCGCTCGTCGATCCCGGGCTTGTGGTTCATCTGCTGCCCGATGACGACGCTCTCCAGCACCTCGGGGAGCTGCTCGACCTGGCGGTAGATCTCGGCGGTCCCGATGCGTACGCCGCCTGGATTGAGCGTCGCGTCGCTCCGTCCGTAGATCACGAGCCCGCCACGCGGCGTGAGCTCCGCCCAGTCACCATGCCGCCACACGTTCGGGTACCGCTCGAAGTACGCGGCGCGGTAGCGGCTGCCGTCCGGGTCGTTCCAGAACGCCACCGGCATGCTGGGGAACGGGGCGGTGCACACCAGCTCTCCCGGCGTGCCGACGACTGACGCACCGGCCTCGTCGAAGACTTCGACGCGCATGCCGAGCCCGCGGGTCTGGAGCTCGCCGCGATGGACCGGCAGGGTGGGATCGCCGAGGGCGAAGCAGGAGACGATGTCGGTGCCGCCGCTGATGCTGCTCAGTCGCACGTCCGGCTTCACCGCGTCGTACACGTAGTCGAAACCGGGGCCGGCGAGGGGGCTGCCCGTGGAGAGGATCGCGCGCAGCGCCGACAGGTCGTGGGTATCGCGAGGTCGAGCCCCTTCCTTCTCCGTGAGGGTGATCCACTTCGCGCTCGTGCCGAAGATCGTGATCCGCTCTTCCTGCGCCAGATCCCACAGCACCGGGCGGCCGCGGAGGATCGGCGCGCCGTCGTACAGCACGACGGTCGCGCCGACGGCCAGGCTCGACACGAGCCAGTTCCACATCATCCACCCGGTGGTGGTGAAGTAGAAGATCCGGTCGTCGCGACCGAGGTCGGTGTGCAGCACCAGCTCCTTGAGATGCTGGAGCAGCGTGCCGCCGGCGCCGTGCACCATGCACTTGGGAAGACCCGTCGTTCCGGACGAGTACATCACGTACAGCGGATGGTCGAAGGGGAGCCGCTCGAACCGGGGCGCCGCGCCGGCGCCGGCAGCCAGCGCGTCGGGCCAGGTGATCGCGGACGGCAGGTCAGCGATCCGCTCCGCCGACACGGGGCCAAGGTGTGGCACGACGACGATCTGCTCGACCGTCGGCAGCGCACGGACGAACTCCCCGACTCGTTCCAGCGAGTCGATCCGCTTGCCGGAGTAGACGTAGCCGTCGGCGACGACGAGCACCTTCGGACCGATCTGGCCGAAGCGGTCGAGCACCCCGTTGACACCGAAGTCCGGCGAGCACGACGACCACAGGGCGCCGATCGACGCCGCGGCGAGCATGGC
>JABFYH010000032.1 GCA_013361335.1 Gemmatimonadaceae bacterium
CCGAGCGCTTCCAGCCCTAGTAGAGATACACCTTGGTGCCCACGGGGATGTTCTTGTACATCCACTCGATGTCCTCGTCCGTCATGCGCACGCAGCCGTGCGTGGCCGAGGTGCCGATGGACTTCTGGAAAGGCGTGCCGTGGATCTGGTAGCCGTCGCCGAGCTTGAGCCGGTAATGGCCGAGCTCTCCCGACACCGTACGGTGCTTCGTCCCGACGGGCGGGATGAACAGCGTGTTGTCGAACACGATGTGCTCGTCGAGCACGAGGGGCACGAACTCGCTCTCGCCCGGCTGGATGACCCCGACTTCGTCGCCGCGGGTCGTCAGGCGCGTGCCGTTGCGGAGCGTGACCGTCTGCCCGCGCTCGAGGTGACGCAGGCGCAGGCCGTTTTCCGTCGCGACCTCGGCGTAGTGCCACTCCGGCGGCGTCCAGGTCGGCTCGGTGTCCTTGGCGAGCACGGTGCGCACGCCGCGCGGCGTCTCGAACCGCCACGACTTGCCCCCGTAGCTGAGCGTCGTGTTCTTGGCCGTGGCCACGGTGGCCGTCTTCAGGGTGTCGGCGCCGTCGATCACCCAGAGCCGGTGGTCGCCGATGTCGACGACGATCCGATAACCGGTGGCGCGGTCCGCCACCGCCTTCGCCGACATGTACGCGGCGCGATCGCTGCTCGACCGGAAGTTGCGAACGAACCGCACCGGCGCCGCGGCCTTGTCCACGATCGAGCGGAGGAGGCCCGGCTCGGCGGCGGAATCCGTCGTGAAGGCGAGGCTGTCGGCGACCGTTGCCGGTGCCTGCGCGTGAGCGGCGGGTGCCGCGAGGGAGAGAAGAGCGAGGCCGAGGATCAGCCGAGGGGTGCTAGTCATGGGACGTCTGCCTGAGTCGGGGTAGGGTGGGTGCCCTCCCATAAGCAGCATCCGTTCCATCCGAAAACAGCTGTTCAGGGGACCGGCTACAACGTCTTGAGATACTCGATCAGCGCCCACTTCTCGGCGTCGGACAGCCCCATCGACGGCCGCTCATGGCCCCGGTTCGACAGGCCTGACGCCCGGGTGTCGTAGAGCTCGGGAATGGACCAGGGGACGTAGCCCGCCCGGTACCGCCATGTGTCGTCGGTCCAGCGGACCCCCGCGATTCCCACCTCCCTGAAATCCAACGCATGCCCTCCGACGAGAAATCGCATCGGCCGTTCACTCGGCGTGAGAAGTTGCCATAGTGTCGGGATGCTGCCGTTGTGAAGGTATGGCGCCGTGGCCCAGAGGCCCGAGAGGATCGGGGCGACGTAACCCCCGGTCCGCGCCGACCGCATGTGTCGCCCGTAGGCACTGCCCGTCAGGCGGCCCACCAGAACGCTGTCGACCATGGCCCAGCGCGCCGAGTCGGTCCCCATCGCGTCCTGCTCGATCAGCGCGTTGGGGAAGGAGAGCAGACGACGCGGTGATCCCTCGCCGTAGGTGCCGTGACACTTCGCGCATCGCGACCCGTACACCCGCTCCCCCGCCCGCATGCGCGTGGAATCGATCGGGCCGGGAAATGGGGGCGACGTGTAGGTCCGACCCAGCCAGCGCATCACCGGATGCATCGCGGGGATTGCCCGCTCGCCGACGTCCGGGGAGACCCCCATCGTGGAGACGGTGAAGAAGGCGACGATGTCGGCCAGCGAGTCGAGATGGGCGTCGGTCACCCCGTCGGCCCTGGTCTCGACGTCGTGGCGCGCCGCCCCCGGCGGGGCATAGATGCCGTCGTACAGCAGCGAGGTGCGCAGCCCCCGGTTCGACAGGTCGGGAATGGAGGTGAAGCCGACCTCGGCATGGCCGGTGAGCACTCCGGCGGGCAGGCCGAGCATGCGGCGCAGCGCCGCGACCCCGTTCGTCCGCCCCGCGCCCCCATTGCTGAACGGAGACGGACCGAGGTCCTCGGCGCGCAGCTCGTCGATCCGCCGCGCGACGCGTGGCAGCAGCAGGAAGCGCAGCGTCAACCACTCGCCTCGCCCCATCTCCGGAAAGAGCTCGGCGATCCGCGCCCGGAACGCCCCCTGATCGCGCACCGCGGAGGCCAGGGCGAGGTACACCGCCTGACCGTAGGCCTCCAGGTTGATCGAGGTGTTGGGCAGGCCGACCCACGCCACCGCCGTCGGCAGGCCGTCCGCACCGTAGACCGGCCCGGTGTGACAGGTGGCGCAGCCGAGGTTCACCGCGTCGATCCGCACGAGCGACGTCGGGCCGCGGACGTCGCCGCGCACCATGCCCACCGGGCGATCGAACCGGGGCTGTGTGCGACCGGCCGGCCAGTTGGCGACGTGGTCGGGGGAGAGAAATCCGAACTGCCGGTAGATGTCGGGGAGGTCGGCGCGTCCGAGCCGCACAGCCCGCACCCGCTCCTCGCGGAGGAGCAGCGCCGTGGCGACGACCTTGTACGGCAGCGCGTTGGTCTCGAGCGTCGAGCGCGTGACGCCGCCGAAGTCGCCGAGGACGAACGCCGCCATCCCCTCGGCCGGATCATCCACTGCCCGCCCGAGCAGCGCACCGGTGACCGCGACGACCGGCAGGGAGGCGAGAACGGCGATCGCCGCCGCCCGCCGGCGCGTGAAGAGACGTTTCATGGAGCCAATAGGGAGCACTCGCCGCGGTCGTCGCAAGAGGACGCCCTCTGCAGCTGCTCCACATCGAACCGCGCTGCGATGCCAGGCGAACACCATCAACAGCACGCCTACGATGCGCGCTTCCGCGATGCCGTCGTACTGGATCGGCTGATGAGCGCCCGTCGAGCGTGAAGCGTGCGCTGTCAACGTGACCCCAACGACGAAGGCACACCGGAGCGAGCTCGGTGTGCCTTCGTCGTCACGGTTCACGGTTCACCATGAGCCGTGCACTGGGCTGGTGGGGCCCAGCTGTTCTTACTGTCCGGCCGGGAGCGTCGTGCCCGTGACGGCGCGGTAGGTGTTCACGCGGCCGTTGCCGAACTGCGTGTCGTAGCCGGCCGCGCCCTTGTCGTCGGCCGTGGACTCGATGCGCGAGCGCAGGGCGCTGCCTCGCAGGCCGGTCACCGACGCAACGACGGCGGCGGTACCCGTGACCTGTGGGGCGGCCATGGACGTGCCCTGCATGTACGTGTAGCTCCCGCCCGCGAGGGGGCCGCTGTAGACCGTGCCACCCGTGTACCCAGCGGCGACCGCGCTGAAGATGCAGCCTTCCGGGGTCGAGTTCGAATAGCAGTTGCCGCCCGGCGCGGAGAGATCGAGCCCCTTGCCGTACTGCGAGTAGGACGCGAGCTCGTCACGCCACGTCGTGGACGCAACGGAGATGGCGTTGACGTCGCAAGCCGGACAGGCGACGCGCGAGGTGCCGGAGTTGCCCGCCGAGGCGATGACGAGCACGCCGGCGTTGGTGGCCCGCTGGATGGCGGTCTTCTCGCCCGTGGACTCGGTGCCGCCGCCGAGGCTCATGTTCACCGCGACGAGGTGCTTTCCGTTCGCGTCGAGATAGTCGGCGGCCGCGTTGATCGCGTTGATGATGGACGACGTGTAGCAGCCCGCGGCGCCGCACACACGCTGCACATACACCTTCACGTGCGGGCTCGCGCCGGCCACGCCGGCGACCCCCACGGTGGTGCCCGCCATCGTGCCCGTCGTGTGCGTCCCGTGCCCCTCATCCGGGGTGTCGAACGGCGTGAAGTCGGTGCAGGTCGCGCTGCCATTGCCCGCGGCGGCCATGTCGTACCAGTCGCAGCCCGCGATCAGCCGCCCGGTGAACTCCGGATGGTTGAAGTCCACGCCGGTGTCGATCGAGCCGATCGTCACGTCTGCGCCGTTGGCGGCGTACCCCGAGATGTTGTCCTCGTCCGCATCGAGGATCGATGCGTACGTCGACGGGAGCGGGCCGGTGCGGCCGTTCGGGTCGTTGTAGAACGACATGTTCAAGCCGCCCGGATTGTAGAAGGCCCAGAGGCGCGAATCCACGGCGTCGGTATGGCGGATGTAATTGGGCTCGGCGTACTCGACGCGCGGGTCGGCGGCGAGGCGCGCGGCCATCGCGCGCTCGTTGCCGCGGGTGGTGAGGAGGATGTCGAAGGCATGCGCGTAGCCCTGCGCACCCTTGCCGACACCGTGCGTGGCGGCGAGCGCATCGAGGCTCTGCCCGTCGCGCAGCTTGACGATGACCTGACCGGCGACGACCGGCTCGTCTGCGGCGACTCGCGCGTAGGCGCTCGACTCCGGCTCGATCTGCGTCGAGGTGACGGGCGAGTCCGAGCACGCTGCGGCTGCGAGTGCGGAAAGGGCGAGCGCGGTGCGAACGGTGGGTCGATAACGCGACATCGATGGGATCCTCGCTGGTGGTGACGCACGTCCGCCGGAATGGCGAACGCAAAACTCCACGTCGCGCTCGTCGGCGGCCCCACATGCGAAGGGCGCGACGAAAGCGCGGCGACTCTGACGAGACGCGGGCGTGCCGTGCTGGGCGAAGGTCCGATGAGCGGGCCGGATGCGTCGTCGCGATCCGGGCGCGTCGCGGAAGCGCGCCGGATCGGCGCGAGATTTTCCGCGGGGGCCGATCATACAGATGTTTGCCCGGTCGGCGCAAGAGGGATCTCACGAACTGATGCGTATGCTCGCCTGCACCGCATTTACGTCATCCAACAACGATCAACTCGTCGCGGAGTACGCGCGCGAGCGGAGTCGAGGCGCGACGGGCGCGCTCGTGCGACGAACGCCGCGCGACGCCGCCGGACGCCGCCCCGGCATCACTGCTGCCTGACCGTCACGCTCGGCCCCCCATCGGGGCGTGCGGCGCTCGGCCGCACGTCGAAGATCCCGTTCGTGAAGTCCAGATGCATCCGCGTCGCGAGAGCGACGTCGCTGCCGATCATCCCGTCGAACGTCACGAAGGTCCACCGGTGCTCCGGCGTGACCGGGGTGTTCCGGAGCGCGATCGCGTAATCGCCATCGCTCAGCGCGACGTCGCGCACTACCCATTGGGTGCGCTGCTTCTCGGGGCCCAGCCCGCCCAACGTCATGTGCCGCGCCGCGATCGGGGTCCGCGGCAGCTTCCGCAGCAGCGCGGTGGTGACGAAGGTGCCCTCGGCGCCCGTGTCGAGGCCGAACAGGATCGGCCGGCCGTCGCGGGTGACCAGCTTCACCACCGGATACCCGACCCAGAACAGATTGCGCGGGCTGCGGACGTCGCGGCGCGGACGGCGGATCGTCATCGTGCCGGCGCCCGCGTCGAGCACGAGGTCGAGGTGACGTAGCAGGTCGGTGCCGATCACACCGTCGATCTGCACCGCCTCCACCACCCCGTTGTGCTGCGCGCGATCGAGGCGCAGCGCGCCGGGATTCACCACGGCGGCGCCGAGCCCGCGCGCGACCATCGGCCCGATGGCGAGCGAGTCGATGAGCACTGCCCGCGCCGGGATGTGCCCCGCCACGACGCCCAGCGCGAGCGTGTCCGGCGCCGCGAGCACGACCCCGGCCTCGACGGCCACGGCGGCCGACAGCAGCGTCATGCTCGCGCCGGTGTCGAGCCAGAACTGGTACGGGTGGCCATTGATGCGCACCGTCACCACCGGCGTGCCGAAGGCGCTGCGTCGCATCGGCAGGGTCGCCGGCTCCTCCGGCACGAAGACCTCGGCGAGCGGCACCGCCGCCAGCGCGCGTGCCCACCGCTCCACCCCGGCCTGCGTGACGCTCGGCGCCTGGTCCTGGTCCAGACTGTCCGGATCGTGGCCGATGCGCGCCAGCGCCGGCCAGTCGGACCGCCAGGAGAGGGCCATCGTCAGCCCGACGCGCGCGCGTGTGCGCACCGCGGGCTCGGTCGCCTGCGCATGGAGCGCGGCGAACGCGATCGCCGCGCCCTCGGGATCGCCCGCCATCAGCGTCCGGAGCGCGAGCACGAAGGTCTTCTCGTCCAGGGACCGGGCGCTCTTCTCGGCGGCGGCGATGTCGAGCACCGCGATGTCGTCCCAGAACGCCCGCTGTGGGCCGACACGGTTGCGCTGGACCCACCGCGCGCGGTCGAGGCGCACGGTGAACGGGTCGTCGACCGTGTCCGTGCGCACCCCTGGCGCGGCGTCGCCCTCTACGACCGCGGCGGCGTCATACTCCGGCTGCGCGACCCCGCCGGCCCGGCAGGCGAGCGCGCCGAGCAGCAGGATCCCGAACGCCAGGCGAGCAGTGGGAAGGCGGAGCGGGAGCATCCTCTGTACAGACTATCCCAGGTCGCGAAAAGCCACCGACGTGCCACCAGGTCAGCGCTCCGTCTCAACGGCGCGTCCCAGCGCGATCCTCACGAGCAGCGTCCGTCCCGGCGCGGGCTCGAAGTACTTCCCGCCGGTGGCATTGACGCTCACCGACCCTACGGAGCGCACGCCGCCCAGGTTCTGCAGCGCGACGAGGGGCGCCACGCGCACGCTGCCCACCTGCACGCTGTTGGACAGCGCCAGCCCGACGAGCGTTCGTCCGGGGGCCTGCGCGCTGTTGGCGTCGTCGACGTCCATCGCGCTGGCGACGTCGACGCTCGCCGACAGGGTCGCCGTTCCCTGACGCAGCGCGAGCGTCGACGCCAGCGCGTGCACCGGCACACCCGGAATGCGCCGGCCGGCGAAGGAGGTCGTCCCCACGGTGTAGTCCACGTACCGGAAGCGCGAGTAGGTGTACGCGCTCTGCAGCGAGACAGGGCCCGCATCCGCCTGCACGCCGAGCTCACCGCCTCGCCGCAGCGTGCGCCCCGCATTGCGGAAGTAGCGCCGGCCGTTGCCGTTGGGGATGTCGAAGGGCACGAGCTCATCGCGCGCCCGGGCCTCGAACAGCGCGGCGTCCCATCGCACGCCCAGGGCGGGCACCAGCCCTCGCGTTCCGAGCTCGAGCGCCACGGTGCGCTGTGGCTGCAGCTCGGGGTTGATCCCCGCCGAGCCGTCCGGCTTGTTGCCGAGCTCCGTCGTGGTCGGCGTCTCGAAGCTGGTGGACACCGTTGCATACGCCGACGCGAGGGGCGCGGCGCGCCACACCAGCCCGAACGCCGGGCTCACCGCGTGCAGCGTGCGATCCCCGGAGTCGTCGGGGTTGGTGGCGGTCACGAGCCGATCCTTCACCTCGAAGCGCACGGCGTCCGCCCGCACCCCCGCCGACGCGAGCAGCGCCGGTGCGAGCGCGAGCTCGGCGCGCACGAACGGGCCGACGCTCGTCACCAGCTCGCGCTGATCCTTGCGCAGCGCGCCGCGCAGCGTCGCGCCGGTGGGGCAGGTGACGCTCGTCGTCGTGGCGTCGATGCAGTTCTCGCGCTCCAGCCGGTCGTCGTGCTGCCACTGTACGTCGGCGCCGGCGGCGAGTCGCGCCGTGCGCGCGCCGAGGCGCAGCGCATCGCTCACGCGCAGCGATGCGCCGCCGCTCGAGCGGTCGACGTCCACCGTCGCGAAGGTGAGCGGATTGGCGAGGGTGCGCATGCTTCCGTACACCACCGCGTCCAGCGCGCCCTCGTCGCCGAGAGCGCGGCCGAGCGTGAGTGAGAGATCGCTCTGGCGCACGATCTTGCCGGCGTGCTTCCGCACGGACAACGGGTCGGCGGCCTGCGGGTTCGCGTCGAGCTGTGCCTGGGTCAACGCGCCGGGACTCTCGGCGTTCGACACGTCGGTCATCCGCGCCGCGACCGCGATTCGCATCGACGCCCGAGCGGGGGTGAGAAGCAGCCGCACCGCGCCGCGCGTGGCGCGTTGATCGGAATGGTCGCGGTACCCGCGCCCGACCACGCGAGTGAGCGACCCGCTGTAACCGATCCGCTCGAGGGTGCCCGCCGCGCCGAGCGCGCTGACGGTCGGCGTGGCATCGCCGCCGACCACACGTGCGAAGGGCGCGGCGTTCACCGGCGGCGGCGCGAGCGAGCGGACGTCGATGACTCCGCCGGCCGCGTTGCCATAGAGCGACGAGGCGCTACCCCGCACTACCTCCACGCGGTCGGCGCCCTCGAGGTCGATGGCGTCCACCGGCGTCTGTCCGTCGGGGAGGGTGAGGGGCACGCCGTCCTGCAGCACACGCACCCCGCGGACGCCGAACGCCGACCGCGCGCCGAACCCGCGGATGCTGACGCGCGGATCCTGCGCCGGATTCTGCCGGTTGGCGAGCGACACCCCCGGGACGGCGAAGAGCAGCTCGTCCACACCGAGCCGCTTCAGGGCGATGAGGGAATCGGGGCGCGAGAGCGTGACCGCGTACGGCAGCTCGAGCGGGGATCGCGGGCCTTCGCGCGTCGCGGTGACGCGGACGGTGGGCAGCGCGGTGCGCGCGCTGTCCTGCGCGGCGAGCAGGGCCGGGAGCACGAGCAGTAGGATCGAGGACTTCATCGGTGAAGGGTGAAGCCCGTACCGAGGAGGGTCAACGG
>JABFYH010000209.1 GCA_013361335.1 Gemmatimonadaceae bacterium
GGGGGACGGCGCGGCCGCGATGGGCGCGGCGGCGATGGGAGCGCCCGCCTGCGTCACGGGCGCCGCCTCGACCGGCTCGGCGATCACGGCGCGCGAGCCGCGCGCACGGGGCGCTGCAGCGTTGCGCGGCAGGTAGCCGATGCGGCCATCGACCATGACGCCGTACCAGTCGTTCGACTGATAGTCCTCGCCCGCGAGCGGGAACACCGTGCCCTGCGCGAAGTCGTCGATCGAGAGGCTGGTCGGCGAGGGAGCCGTGCGGACACGGGCGGCCGGGGCGGTGACGACGACCGCCTCGACGCGGCTCGCCGGAGCACGACGCTGCGCGGACGCGAGCGCCGGAGCGGCGACGAGCGCCGCCGCCAGCAGGGCGTACCGAGTGCGCGAGAACGCGGCAAGTGACATCGGCATGAGATGAAGGACCGAGGTTCGGGACGTCGTTCGGCCGGGGCGTTCCCAGGGGGACGCACGGCCGGAAGGCCCGGAAGGGCCTTTCTACGGTAGAGGACGCCATGAGCCGGTCTCAGGCAACGGAACAGCCCGCCAATGGCCTGGACGTCTTGCGCGGGGCACTGTGGGGCGCACCTTGGGCAGGGAGTGCCGCCGCCTCCCCGCCACCTACCGTCGAACCAGATGCCAAGCTCCGAGATCCTGTGCGTCGGCGAGGTGTTGTGGGACGCGTTGCCCGAGGGGCTGTTCCTGGGCGGCGCCCCGTTCAACGTCGCCTGTCACCTCCGCGCCGCCGGCCTGACGGCGACCATGGTCAGCCGCATCGGCACCGACCGGCTCGGCGAGGAGGTGATCCGGCGCGCGGAGCGCTATGGCGTGGGCGTGGACCTGATCCAGGTGGACCCGGCGCTGCCCACCGGCTTCGTGCAGGTCGCCGTGGACGATGCCGGCAATCCCGCCTACGAGATCCTCGCGCCGGCGGCATGGGACGCCATCGCGACGAGCGAGGCCCTGCTTCGCCGAGCAGCCGACGCTCGCGCCATCGTGTTCGGCTCGCTCGCGCAGCGCCACGCGACCTCGCGCGCGACGATCGAGCGGTTATGGGAGTCGTCGGCCACGATGGTGCTCGACGTCAACCTGCGCCCGCCGTACGACGACCGTGAGATCGTGCGGCGCTCGCTCCGGCGCGCCGACGTCGTGAAGCTCTCGGTGCCCGAGCTCGAGCGGGTGGCCGAGTGGTTCTCGCTCCGCGGCGACGCGCGCGCAATGGTCTCCACGCTCGCCGAGCAGTTCCGCTGCTCGCTGGTGTGCCTCACCCGGGGCAGCGGTGGCGCGGCGATGTGGCACGACGGGTCGTGGAGTGAGCATCCCGGCTTCGAGGTCGAGGTGCGCGACACGGTCGGTGCCGGCGACGCGTTCCTGGCGGTGTTGCTCGCCGGCCTCCTCGCCGGCGGATCGGACGCGTCGCTGCTCCAGAACGCGAACCTCATCGGCGCGTACGTGGCAACGCAGTACGGGGCGGTGCCGGCGGGACAGGAGGCTGCCGTCGCCCCGCCGAGCCCTCCCCCCGCGCCGAGCGCGCCGCCGGCATCCGGGCGCGGGCGACGGCGCGCAAAGTCGTGACGAAGCGTTCGCGCACCGGGGACTTCTCGCGCTGGCGCCAGACCGCCGTGAGCTGCAGCTCGACGCCGAAATCGCGGATGGTCCGGTAGGCGACCCCCGTGCGCGTCAGCCGGGCGAGCGATTGCGGCACGAAGGCGATGCCCACCCCCGCGCTGACGAGGCTGACCGTCGTATGCCATCCCGCCGCCTCCTGCGCGATCCGCGGGCTGAAGCCGGCCTCGCGACAGCGGGCGATGATGTCGTCGTGCAGCACGGGGCTCGCATACCGCGGCACCAGCACGAACGACTCGGCGGCGAGGTCCGCGAGCGTGAAGCGCCTGCGGCCGCCGAGCGGGTGATCCTCGGGCACCGCAAGGACCAGGGGATCCGCGTACACCGTCTCGGTGTGCAGCCACCGCTCGGCGTCGGGAGGAATGCTGCCGATGAGCCCGAGGTCGATCCGGCTCTCGCGCAGCGCCTCGGCCTGCTGTGCCGAGTCCATCTCGAGGAGTGACAGACCGATGGCCGGCAGATGCATCCGGAAGAAGCCCAGCACGTCGGGGAGGATCCCGGAGTGGGTCGCCGCCTCGACGAAACCGACGCGCAGTCGTCCCGTCTCACCCTGGGCGGCACGCTGTGCGGTGCGCTGCGCCCGTTCGGCCTGTGCGAGCGTGAGGCGGGCTTCCGGCAGGAAGGCGCGTCCGGCGGCGGTGAGAGTGACGCCGCGCGACCCGCGGTCGAACAGTGGGGCGCCAACGTCGCGCTCGAGGTCGCGGATCTGACGGCTGAGCGGGGGCTGGGCAATGTGCAGCCGCCGCGCCGCGCGACCGAAGCTCAGCTCTTCGGCGACGGCGACGAAATAGCGCAGGTGGCGGAGCTCCATGCGCGGAAGGTGTGGGCGTCTACCCGGCTGACGCAACCGCGTCGCCGGCGGCCATACCCCGTCGGTATCGCGCTGGGCCGAGAATGTATTGGACGCCAGCCGCGCCGCCCCGCTATTTCTTCGACACCGGCGAGGAAGCCGGAACCAGGAAATGGGATGATGCGCGACGAGCAAGTGTTGATGGCCGAGAGAATGGAAACGACGGTGCGCACCCCGCGCCTCGCGCGCGCGCCGCGTGTGGAGCGGCGCGTGGAGCGGCGCGTGGAGCGGCGCGTTCATGACGCGGTGGCGCCCGCCCGCCGCGCGACGGGAGCGTTCTTCGCGCTGCTCGGCGTATCGGTCTCTACCTGGGCGGCCCTCGTCCCTTTCACCAAGGCACGGCTCGGGCTGGACGAGGGCACGTTGGGGACGGTGCTGCTCGCGTTCGGGGGTGGGACCATCGTCGCCACGCTGCTGGCGGCGCCGCTGATGGCACGCCACGGTAGCCGTCGCGCGCTGATCGTCGCGGCGCCCCTGCTCTGCCTGAGCCTCCCGTTGCTGGCGCACGCGGTGTCGAGCCCGGCGCTCGCCGCGCTCCTGTTCGCCTTCGGCGCATTCGTCGGGCTGGCCGGTGTGGCGGCGAACGCGCAGGCGATCGCGGTGCAGGCGATGGCCGGGCGGCCGATCATGTCGTCGTTTCACGCGCTGTTCAGCCTGGGCGGGCTGACGGGCGCGGGAGTCAGCAGCCTGCTCTTCCGCGCGGGACTGCCCGTGGAGACGACCGCCGCGGTGATCGCCGCAGGGCTCATGCTGCTCGTCGCGGCGATGGGGCGCGGGCTGGTGGCGCACGATCCGCTGACGTCAGACAGGTCGGCGGGCCCCGCCCGTCGCGCACTGCCGCCGACGCCCGTGCTCGTCGTCGGCGCGATGACGTTCGCGCTCTATCTCTGCGAGGGTGCGGTGCTCGATTGGGGTGCGGTGTTCTTTCACGAGGCGCGCGCCTACGACGTCGCGACGGCGGCGCTGGGCTACGCGGCGTTCTCCATCGCGATGGCATTCGGCCGGCTGGTCGGCGATCGGGTCGTGGCGCGAGTGGGCGCGGTCGCCGTGATCCGGTGGGGCGCGGCGGTGGCCGCGCTCGGCTTCCTCACGATGGTGCTCGCGCCGAACGAAGCGCTCGGTCTGCTGGGGTGCGCGTTGATCGGGATCGGCGCGTCGAACGTCGTGCCGACGCTCATCAGCGCATCGGCGCGCGTGTCCGATCTGCCCACTGGCGCGGCGGTGTCCACCGTCGTCGCGATGGGCACGACCGGCTTGATCGCCGGCCCGGCACTGATCGGTTTTGTCGCGCAGCACACCGGGCTGGCGATCGCCCTCGGTGGGCTCGCCGCCATGCTGCTCGCGGTGGGAAGCGTGGCGGGGATCGTCGGCCGCTCAGTGCCGCGGCATGTCCGCGCCGTCGAGGCGTGAGACCGGCATGACGGTCAGCGAGTAGATCCGCCAGTCGAGGGCACAGAGCGTCTCGGACGCGGCCTCGACGTTCGCGACCAGGTTCTCCTCGACGCGTGGCACGAGGAACACCTCGCCGGCGATGACGTGACCGCTCTCGCGCAGCCGCACGGCGGCTTTCTCCACCCAGGGAAGCCGTTCGGCGGCGGCGCGGATGCGCCCCGGGAGGCTCTCCAGCTCGGTCTCGCCGAGCTTGGTCGGGGACTCGTCCATCAGGTCGGTGACCACCTGACGGAGATTCACCCAGCCGTCGCGCACGATGTTGAGGGAGATGAACGCCGCCGCCGCGGCATCGCCCCACCATCGGCCGTAGCCGATCAACACGATGCCCACGATCGCCGCGCCCTCGGACATCCACCCCGCCTTGTTCATGTCGGCGTCCGCCGCGAGCGCGCGGTCGTTCAGCTTCTCGGCGACGGGAAGCTTGAGTCGGCCGAGGAGGACCCCGATTCCCACGCAGTAGGTGAGGGCGGCGATCATCGCCCACCCCGCCCAGATCGGCCGGCCGAACACCGGCATCGTTCCGATCGGCGCCCGCGCCCCCTCGATCAGCTTCATCACCGAATCGAACAGCAGCCAGGCACCGGCGAGCAGCAGCACGGCGGAAATGACGAGGAAGGCGATCGAGACCGCGCGAAAGTAGCCGTACGGAAAGCGCTCCGTCGGCTCGCGGTTCTCGATCCTGACGGCGATGATGAGGGCGATTGGAGGGACGAGCGCGAGCAGGTCCTCGATCCATGCGGTCTTCATCGCCTCCGACTGGCCGAGGGTCAGATAGACCGCGATGGCCGTGCTGGTCAGCAGTGCGAGGCTGAGCCAGGAGAGCCGCACCGTCTTTCGCCGCTGCTCCTGCTGCTCCGGCGGAAACTGGAATCGGCGGCCGATCCTCATCGTTCCCCCACGTCGGGCGTCTCGCCTCCACGCCGCTCTCGTGGCGCGAGGAAGCGCTCGACGTGGACGAGGAAGGCGTTCTCGCCCGGTGACACGGCGAGAACCCGCGTGCGGCCGGTCGTCGTGTCGGTGAAGTATGGGCGCGTCAACGCGACCTGTCCCTTCCATGGGGAGTCGGCGGTGAGCCCTCCCGCGACGATGTCCAGCTCGCGGCGATGCAGTGCCTCGAGGAGCTGAGCTTCGGCGCCGCGGCGCCACACGGTGCGTGCGCCGAGTCCGCGCGCCAGCTCCTCGATCAAACGGGGCTCGATGCCGTCCATCCGGTCGTCGCGAACGGTCACCCACGGCGCATGCTCGGTGACGCCGACGCGGAGCTCGCCCCCGCGTATGCGGTCGAGCGTATGGTCGCTGTCGCGGGGAAGGCCACAGCTCGCGAGCGCGGCGAGGCAGCAGCACACGCGCAGGGCGCGAGCAGTCGGGGGCATGGGCATCCCGGGAGCGAGGCGCAAAAGCGCCGCCAGTGTCGCCTCGGCGCGCCCGACACGATATTTCGTGCACGTGCACCCATTTCCTCTTTCACTCGTGTCCATGTCCCGACTTCGCATTCTTCCGCTCGGGGGCCTGGTGTGGCTCGCGGGCTGCGTCTCCGCCGGATCGGCCGTTCGCCCGTCCGCGGGAGAGCTGCCGCGGACGCACGTGCCCGCCGCGACCGAGAGTGCCATCACGCCCGCCGATCTGATGACCCGGCTCTACATCATCGCCGACGACTCGATGCTGGGGCGCGAGGCGGGGACGGTGGGCAACGTGAAGGCGACGAACTACATCGCGCGTGAGATGGAGCGGATGGGCCTCCGACCGGGGGGCGAGAACGGCACGTACTTCCAGACCGTACCGGTGATCATCGCGCGCATCGACAGCACGCGCGCCATCGCGGTGGACGGCACGACGCTCCAGCTCGGGACCGAGGTGCTTCCCTTCTACGCGTCGCTCGCGAGCCGCCTCCTGCCGATCGCCGCGTCCACGCGCTCGCTCGAGGGGGTGCAGGCGGTGTACGGTGGACAGCTTGGCGGCACGCTGATCGACCCCTCCGCTGCGGCAGGCAAGCTGGTGGTGTTCGGCGTTCCGGCGGGGAGCAACGGGCGGCGCGACTGGCGCTTCTTCACCCAGGGGTCGCTCAGCCGCTATGCGGGCGCGGCCGGGATCGCGGCACCGGTGCTGGATGTCGTGCCCGCCAACACGTTGCCCCGGATTCGCGGCCCGCAGGTGCGACCGCGCGACGAGAACGTCACGGGCGTCGGCCCGGTCACGCTGCTGGTGACGCCTGCTGCGGCGGCGCGCATGCTGGGCGTGGCATCGCTGGAGGGGCTGGCGGTGGGCGCGACTGGGCGCACGATCACCGGCACCACCGGATTCATCGAGACGCCGGCACCGTATCCGTCACGCAACGTCATCGGCATTTTGCCTGGCTCGGATCCGACGCTGCGCGGACAGTACGTGGCGATCGGCGCGCACAACGATCACATCGGCCTCACGCGCCGCCCACTCGATCACGATTCGGTGCTGGCCAACAACATGGTCGTCCGGCGCCAGGGGGTGCAGGACACGGTGCGCGTGCCGACAGCGGCGGAAGCGGCGCGCATCGCCGTGCTGCGGGACAGCCTCGTGCGGGCGCACGGCGGCGCGCGCCCCGATTCCGTCAACAACGGTGCGGACGACGACGGCTCGGGCACGGTGGCGCTGCTGGAGATCGCGCAGCGCTTCGCGAGCGCGTCGGCGCCGAAGCGGTCGATGCTGTTCGTGTCGCACACCGGAGAGGAGAAGGGGCTGTGGGGCTCCGAGTGGTTCACGGACCATCCCACGGTGCCCCGCGACTCGATCGTCGCCCAGCTCAACATGGACATGGTCGGGCGCGGCAAGGCGACGGACATCATGGGACGCGGACCGAACAACGTGCAGCTCATCGGCCCGCGACGGCTCTCCACGCAGCTCGGCGACCTGATCGACTCGGTGAACGCGGCGCGGACCCCGCACATGGACATCGATCCCTCGTTCGACGCCAACGGGCATCCCCTCAACCGCTATTGCCGCAGCGATCACTATATGTATGCGCGCTACGGCATCCCGATCACGTATTTCTCCCTCGGCTACCACACCGACTACCATCAGGTCACCGACGAGCCGCAGTACATCGACTACGAGCACATGGCGCGAATCGCCCGCTTCGTGAGCGACATCGGGCAGGCGATCGCGGACCGGCCGCAGCGCCTCGTGGTGGACAAGCCGCGTCCGGATCCCGCCGGCGGCTGTCGGCAGTAGCTGCATCCCCGTTCAGCGCGCCCGGGTGGAACGGACCCTGCCGAATGAGCATGGACACCAGAGCGCGAGGCGGGGCGATGAGTGAATTGCAGGGTCAGGAGGGGACGAGCGCGACACCGGAGCCGAGCGCCGCCGAGAGCAACTTTCGGCGCGCACTGCTCCTGTCACATCGGACCCGCGAATACATCGGCGAGATGGAGTCGGCGGCGGCCCAGTTCTGCCGCGAGGCGCGCCGGAACGGGCATACTCCGGAGCGCATGCTGCGGGATGCCAAGCGCGTGATCGCGGATGTGATCGACGGACAGGACGCCATGATCGCGGAGCGAGCCGTCCTGAGCTGCATCCAGCACTACTATCGCGTGGACTGACGCGCTCCGGCGCATTCATCGACTCTCACGGCATGCATCGCAGAATCCGGCAGTGGAATCCTCGATGGTCGCTCCTCGTCCTGCTCTCGGCGCTCGACGTCGCCTGCTCGACGAGCCCGGCGCCGGCGCCACCCCCCGCCCCGGTGCCGGTCGGCACGTCACGGCCGGCCACGCCGCCGCCGGTGGCCACGCCCGCCGCGCCGGCGGTGAACCTCGAGGCGCTGGCCGATGACCTCTTCGAACGGACGAACATGGCGCGCCGCAACGGCGGGCTGACCGCTCTCGCGCGCAGCGTCAATCTCATGTCGGCCGCGCAGCTGCAGGCCGACCAGATGGTGAAGGCGGGGCGCATGGAGCACGAGCTGTCGGGGCAGCCCTATCCCACGCTCAAGTCCCGCTTCGCGGCGGTGCAGTATGCTGCGCGCGCCGCCGGCGAGAACATCGCCGAGGGACAGCGGTCGGCGCCGCAGGTCGTGGCCGCGTGGATGGACTCGGTGAAGCACCGCGGCAACATCCTGTCGAAGGACTACACGGAGCTCGGCACCGGCGTCGCCGCGGCGCGCAATGGTCGGCTCTATTTCGTGGCGGTGTTCGCGCGGCCCGGTACGCCGGCACCGGCGCGCGCCGCACGCCCGTAGACTAGACCGGGCGCGGCTCGCCGCGCGCCAGCGCGAGAAGCTGCCGGCCGATGACCAGGTGGACGCCCAGCAGCGCGAGAAGCACACCCGCCACGCTCAGCCAGGCGATGAGCCGCGACGTACCGTCCATCCCCGACGTCGGTCCGGGGCGCGTGACGAAGAGGAACAGCGCGTAGAGCGCGGCGATGCCGCCACAGGCGGCGAA
>JABFYH010000155.1 GCA_013361335.1 Gemmatimonadaceae bacterium
AGCGCGAGCACCGCGGCGGCGGCACGAAGGGAACGAGAAGCCATGGGTCGGGTGGCGGAAAGTGGTATACCAGTCCGGAGTGCCAATATTCGGGACACAGGGTGGGGCCGCAAGAGGCGGCGTACGCCGCTGATCGGTGCGGCGGGCGCGGTGAGGCGTACGGCGCGGCGTGCGGGGGGCGGCGTCAGGCGTGCGGCGTGGGAATTCGGTTGCGGGTGCTTGGTTTGGGAACTGCGGCGTGAGGGCGGGGGAGTTTCTGTCGGAACCGGTGTTGGTGGGATGACCGCGTGAGAAACAGGGGGCGGAGCGGCTCCCGCCGTCAGCCGCCCTCACCCCACCGGCACCGGTTCCGAATCCTCACGCCGTACCCCTCCCGCCGCAACGCCGCACGTCGCGCCGTACCCCTCCCGCCGCAACGCCGCACGATCAGCGCGCCCCCGGCCCCCGGAGCACCCGGCCGGGCTTTGCCCCCGTGTGCCGCCCGTGATCGATCACGACCACCCCGTTCACCAGCACCCAGTCGATCCCCGTCGGCGACTTCGTCGGGTCGTCGTACGTCGCTGCGTCGTCGAGCGTCGCCAGATCGAAGATCGTCACGTCGGCCCAGTTGCCCGGCTCGATCGTGCCCCGGTTCGCCAGGCGCATCCGCGTTGCCGGCCAGGACGTCATCTTGCGCACCGCCTCCTCGAGGCTCAGCACGTGCCGCTGCTTCACGTACTTCGCGATCACGCGCACGAAGTTGCCGTAGCTCCGCGGATGCGGCAGCCCGAGTGCGTCCGTCGCGCCCGCCGAGACGGCCGCCCCCGCGTCGCTGCCGATGCTCGTCCACGGAAAGCGCAATGCCGTCTCGATGTCCGCCTCGCCCATCATGTGGTAGATCGCCATCACCCGCCCGTTCGCGTTGGCGACGATGTCCCACGCCGCATCCGGCGGCGACACGTTCATCTCGCGCGCGACCTGCGCGATCGACTTCTTCTCGTACTTCGCGTACGCGGGGTTGCGCGCATTCACCAGGATCACGCCGTCCCATCCCCCCGCTGCCTCGACGATGTTCCACCAGCCCGGCGATCCGGTCTCCAGCTCCTTCTTCAGCCGCGCGCGAATCGCCGGGTCGGCGAGCCGCCTGCGCAGCGAATCGGTCCCTCCCTCGTGCGCCCAGCTCGGGATCGTCGCCTCGAGCCCCGTGCCACCGGCGGTGTAGACGTACATGTCGGCCGCCACATCCACCCCGCGCGCGCGCGCCGCCTCCACGGTGTCGCGCACGGTCGCCATCAGCGTGCCCCACCCCGGACGGTACGCGACCTTGAGGTGGAACACCTCGACCGGGATGCCGGCGCGCTCGCCGATCTCGATCGCCTCGCGCACCGCGCCCACGACGTCCGAGCCCTCCCCGCGGATGTGGCTGGCGTAGAAGCCGCCGTAGGGCGCCACCGCCTTCGCTACCTCCGCCAGCTCGTTCGTCGTCGCGTAGCTGCTCGGCGGGTAGATCAGCGCCGTCGTCATCCCCATCGCCCCCGCGCGCATCGCCGTGTCGACGATCGCGCGCATGCGGTCGAGCTCCGCCGGCGTTGGCGCGCGCGCCGACCGGCCCAGCACGGCGACCCGGGCCTGGGTCTCGCTGAAGTAGGTGCCGAAGTTGATGCTGATCCCCTGCTGCTCCATCCCGCGGAAGTACGCCGGGATCTCGCTCGCCGGCACCGGCGTTCCCCCCTCCCCGCCGATCGCCGTGGTCACCCCCATGCGCAGCTTGTTCTCGGCGAGCGGATACTTCGGCAGCACGCCGCCCGACTGGTCCATCATGTCGATCCACCCCGGCGACACGTACCGGTCGCGCGCGTCGATCTCCGTGCGCCCTCGCCCGCGCACCACGCCGATCTTCGCGAAGTGGCCGTCGCGAATGGCGACGTCGGCGCGGATCCACGGGTTGCCCGCACCGTCCAGCACACGGCCATTCCGGATCACGACGTCGTAGACGGAGTCGTCGGCGGGTGCAGCGGAGAGCCGGGGCGTCGCGCCGGACAGGATCGCCGCGGCAGGAGTCTGAGTGGTGGCGCAGCTCACCGCCGTGGTGAGCGCGAGAAGCAGCAGGGACGAAGGTCTCACGAGCGTACTCCCGATTGAAGTCGTCTCTTCCAGATCAGATAGACCGGCACGCCGCTCAGCACCGCGACGAGGCCGACGAGGGCGCGGCCCGGCTGCGAGAAGAGGGTGTTCACGACGATCGCCCCTGATGCAGCGACGAACAGGATCGGCGTGAGCGGATAACCGGGGACGCGGAATGGCCGTGGCATGTCCGGAAACCGACGCCGGTACACGAAGATGCTCATCGCCCCGAGCCCGTAGAAGATCCAGCCCGAGAAGACGACGTAGGTGAGCAGCTGCTCGAAGGTGCCGGTGGCGGCGAGGAGCGCCGCCCACGCCGATCCGGCCACGATCGCGAAGGCCGGCGTGCGGAAGCGTGGATGCACCTCGGCGAGCCGGCGGAAGAACACGCCGTCACGCGCCATCGCGAAGTACAGCCGCGGCGAGGTGAGCGTCAGCCCGTTCGCCGCGCTGAACATCGAGACGAGGATCACTGCCGCGATCAGCTTGCCCGCCGCCGCGCCGTACAGCGCCGTCACCGAGTCGGCGGCGACCCGCGTGCTCGCCTGCACCGCCGTCGGTCCGATCGCCGCCACGTACGCCACGTTCGCCAACAGGTAGATGGCGATCAGCACCGCGGTGCCGGCGATGATGGCGCGCGGAAAGACCCGCTGCGCGTCCCGCGTCTCGCCCGCCGAGAAGGTCGCGTACTGCCAGCCCTCGTAGGCCCAGAGCACGCCGATCATCGCCAGCCCGACGCCCGACAGCAGACCGGGCGTGACCGCGTCCGGCCAGGTCCGCACGTCGGGACCGGACAGCCCGTGACCGCGCGCCAGCAGCAACCCGCTCATCACGAGGATGGCGATCCCCTTCAGCGCCGTGCTCCAGTTCTGCACCGTGGCGCCCTCGCGGGTGCCGCGCACGTTGATCACGGTCAGCACGATGATCACGAGCACGGCCACGATCTTCGCCATCAGCGGCGTCACGGTCATGAACTGGCCGAGGTAACCGGTGAAGGCGACGGCGAGCGTGGCCACCGAGCCGCTGCCGATGACGAAGAAGGTGGTCCACCCGTACAGGAAGGCGGGCAGCGGCCCGAATGCGTCGCGGATGTAGACGTACAGCCCGCCGGCATCGGGATTCGCTGCGCCGAGCTCACCGTACGTCAACGCGCCGAGCAGCGACAGCACGCCGGCGATGAACCAGACGAGCAGCGCGGTGCCGAGCGTGCCCTCCGAGCGCGTGAGCACCGTGGCGGGGACGACGAAGATGCCGGAGCCGATGACGGTGCCGATGACGATGAGCACGAGATCGGTGAAGCCGAGCGTGCGGTCCAGCGATTGGGCGGAGGTTGGGTTGGACACGAGGCACGGAGTGGGAGGAGTGCTGCGCGGGGACGATCACTGCGTCACTGGTACCGCGTTCAAGCGTCAACGTCAAACAGGAAACGCTGAACCTTGATCCAGGCGCGATGGCGCTCGACGCGCGTCACTGCGCCGCCAGCGCCATCGACGCCACCCTCGCCGTCTCGGCCAGCACTGCCGCTCCGACCAGCAGACTCTCCTCCGCCGCATGGAACTGCGGCGTGTGGGCGGGGATCACCGCCTCGCCCGGCAGCCGCGCGCCGACGCGCATGAAGCAGCCCGGAATCCGCTCCATGTAGTACGCGAAGTCCTCGCCTGCCATGTTGGTGATGCCCAGCGGTACGATCGCCTCGGCGCCGAGGAGTGACTCGACCGCCTGTCGCGCCCAGGTACTTGGCTGTTCGGGATTCACGATCGGCGGTGGGCCGGGCGTGAGCTGCGCGGTGGCCGTCAATCCGTACGCCGCCGCGATCCCCTCCGACAGCTGCCGGACCTCCCGGGCGAGCAGCTCGCGGGTTTGCGGATCCACGGCGCGCAGCGTTCCGCCCAGCGTCGCCGAGTCCGGAATGACGTTCAGGGCACTCCCGGCGTGAATCGTCGCCACCGTGACGACCGCCGGCGTGGCGGGGTTCACGCGCCGCGCGACGATCGTCTGCAGCGCGCTGACGATCGCCGCCGCGCAGACGACCGGATCTGCCGACTCGTGCGGACGTGCGCCGTGCGCGCCGCGGCCGGCGAGCCGGATCTCGAAGGTGTCGGCCGAGGCGGCCAGCGAGCCCGCCTGCGCGACCACCTGGCCGACGGTAAAGCGGCGATCGACGTGCGCGCCGAAGATCGCCGCGACGTCGTCCAGCGCACCACTCTTCAGCACGGCGGCGGCCCCCTCGCCGGTCTCCTCGGCCGGCTGGAGGACGACGAGCACGTCGCCGGCCGCGGGGCGCGCCGCGAGCAGGTGCGCCGCACCCACGGCCCACGCGGCGTGAACATCGTGCCCGCAGGCGTGCATCACCCCCGCGTTCACCGACGCGAAGGGAAGCCCGGTCGCCTCCTGAATCGGCAGGGCGTCGATGTCCCCGCGCACGGCCACGACCGGCGCGCCGGTCGTAGTGCCCTTGATGCGGGCGACAACGCCCGTGCCGGCGACCCGCTGCATGCTGACCGGGCCGAGCGCCGAGAGCGCGCGCTCGAGCGCGTTCGCGGTGCGCGACTCGGCGAACGCGAGCTCCGGATGCTGGTGGATGTCGCGGCGGAGCGCGACGATCGTGCGCCGCACCGCGTCCGGCACGAGCGAGTCCATGGTGATCGGGGAAGACACGGTGGGCAGGTGATGAGATCAGTCGGCGGTGCGGGCCCAGGGGATCAGGACGAGCCGCTCGAACGGAATCTCCCGCCCGTCGTCGGCGACGCCGAACTTCTCCGGCGTGCGATAGAGCCGGTCGAGCGCATCGTCGATGTCGGCGAGCTCGCGGGAGGCGCGGGTCGCGTTGGAGGCGTCGAGCTCCGCATCCATCGTGTCCGTGCCCAGATCCGCCGGATGGAAAGGCACCTTCGTCAGGTCGCCGGCCTCCTCCTGGGCGGTGGCGCCGGACCGGTCCATCTCGAGGCCGCGCAACGACTCGAGAGTGCGCGCGCGTTCCTCCCGCAGTCGCTGCTCGATCTGCGTCCGCTGTTCCGCCGACAGTGTCATGTGGTCCTCCGCGAGTAGGTCGTGTCCCAAAAGACCATCCGGTCCCGACGCGGGCAAGCGTCGTCGCTCCACGCATCCCGTGCACAATGTCGCGCGGTGATGCCTCCCTCGCGAGTAGCGGCCGGGTCGTGACGGCGAGCGAGGCCCGAGGTATGTTCGGAGCCCGCAGCCCGACCCCTCCGCCTCCCGCCACCTCATGCGACCGTCTCCGCTTCCGTGTCTCGCGCTCGCCGGCGCACTGCTGTCGGCCTGTACGCCCTCCGCCACGACCGTTCCGTCGCCCGACCGCGGCAGCTATGACGTCGTGATCGAGAATGGCCGCATCGTGGATGGCACCGGCAACCCGTGGCAGTGGGGCGACGTCGGCATTCGCGGCGACCGGATCGTCGCCATCACCCCGCGCGGCGCGCTCCGCGATGCCAGCGCGCGCCAGCGCGTCGACGCGCGCGGACACGTCGTCGCCCCGGGGTTCATCGACATCCAGAACCACTCGTGGGATGCCGTGCTGTGGAAGGATGGCCGCGTGCTCAGCATGGTGACCCAGGGCGTGACGAGCGTGATCCTCGGCGAAGCCACCACACCCGCCCCGGCGAACGCCGCGGTGGACGAGCTCGAGCAGCTCTCGGAGATGGAGCCCGTCCGTGCCGCGCTCCAGCGTTCCTTTCATGGCGAGCATGGGTTCGCCCACTGGATCGACGCCATCGGCCGGCATCCGAACTCGGTGAACGCCGGCTCCTACCTCGGCGCCGCCACGGTGCGCGCCTACGCCGCAGGCCAGGCCGCCGGTCCGGCGACGCCGGTGCAGCTCGACACGATGCGCATCGTGGTCCGCAACGCGATGCGCGACGGCGCGTTCGGCATCTCGTCGGCGCTGATCTACCCGCCCGGTTCCTATGCCGGCACCGCCGAGCTGATCGAGATGGCGAAAGCCATGGCGCCGTACCATGGGTCGTACATCACCCACATGCGCTCGGAGGACGACTCGCTGTTCGAGGCAATGGACGAGGCGTTCCGCATCGCCCGCGAGGGCGGCGTGCCGCTCGACATCTATCACCTCAAGGCGTCGACGAAACGGAACTGGTCGAAGGCGCCGGCCATGGTGGCGAAGATCGATTCGGCGCGCGCCACGGGTCTCGACGTCGGCGCGACGATGTACCCCTACCCGTACTCCGGCAACAACCTCGGCGAATGCATCCCCGACTGGGCGGCGGAGAACGGCAAGCTGTTCGCCAACCTCCGCGACTCGACGACCCGCGCGCGCATCCTGCGCGAGATGGCCGATCCGAAAGGCGATCCGCTCTGCCAGATCGAGGGGCCCGGCGCGTACATGATCGCCGAATTCCGCAAGCCGGAGAACGCGAAGTACGAAGGCAAGCTGCTGCGCGACATCGCGGCCGACATGGGCAAGCCCTGGCCCGAGACGATCGTCCAGCTCATGCTCTCCGAGGGCCGCGACCTGTCGAAGATCAACTTCTCGATGTCCGAAGACAACGTCCGCATGCAGATCAGGCAGCCCTGGGTCGTGATCGGCACCGATGCCGGGGGCGTGGATCCGGACAGCACCAAGACCGTCGTGCACCCGCGCTCGTACGGCAGCTATCCGCGCATCCTCGGCCGCTACGTCCGCGAGCAGAAGCTGCTCACCCTGGAGGACGCCGTGCGCAAGATGAGCGGCGGCGTCGCAGCGCGCCTCGGCCTTCGCGATCGCGGCCTCGTGCGGGAGGGAATGTTCGCCGACGTCGTCGTGTTCGACGACGCCACCATCATCGACCTCGCCACACCCGAGAAGCCGCACCAGATCAGTCGCGGCGTCGAGCAGGTCTTCGTCAACGGCGTGCAGGTCCTGCGCGACGGCCGGCACACCGGCGCCACGCCAGGGCGAGCACTGCGCCGCCAGTAAGCAGATATCGCCACCGCTTCCCACCGCCATCCGCCATGCGCCGCCAGATCATCGCTCTCGCGCTCGTCGTCACCGCCCTCCCGCTCGCTGCCCAGCGTGATCACGCCGCACTGACGCGGCGCCTCGACTCCCTCTCGCGCGCCTGGCTCGCTGCCGGCCCGTCCGCCGGCGCGAGCATCGCGGTGGTGCAGGGACGCGATACACTCCTCCTCGAGGGGATCGGCGAACGGGATCACGAGCACGCGCTCCCGGCGACGCCGACCACCGTCTACCGCATCGGCTCCATCACCAAGCAGTTCACCTCCTCGGCGATCATGCAGCTCGTGGAGCAGGGGAAGATCGGGCTCGGTGATCCGCTGACGAAGTATCTCCCCGAGTATCCGCAGTGGCGCACCGTCACCATCCGTCAGCTGCTCAACCATACGTCGGGCATTCATTCCTACACGTCGAACCCCGACTGGGTGAAGACCTGGAACAGCGAGCTCACCCCGGCCCGGATCGTCGACTTCGTCGCCAGGGACAGCTTCGATTTCGCCCCCGGCACCCAGTACCGCTACAACAACACGGGGTACGTGCTCCTCGGCATGATCCTCGACCGCGTGACCGGCACGCCGTATCCGCAGCTCATGCCGACTCGCTTCTTCACGCCTCTCGGCCTGCGTGGGGCGGCGTACTGCCCGAGCGACATCACCAGCGCGGACGATGCGCGCGGGTACGACCGCGGCGCGACGGCGATCACGCCCGCGAAGTACCTCGGTATGTCGCATCCGTACTCCGCGGGTGCGCTGTGCATGAGCGTCGTCGATTATCTGCGCTGGCAGACGGCACTCACGAGTGGCCGCGTCGTATCGCCGGCGTCCTACGCCTTGATGTCGACGTCGGATACGCTAAGCAGCGGCAAGGCGATCAACTACGGCTTCGGATTGGCGCAGGGAACGATCGGCACTCACCGGGTGGTCCAGCATACCGGCGGCGTGAACGGATTCAACACGGCGGAGATGTGGTTCCCCGACGATTCGCTGCGCGTCGTCGTCTTCTCCAACACCGTCGGCTCGAACCCGAACGCCCTCGCGAGATCGCTCGCGGCCGCCGTGCTGGGTGTGCAGCTGCCTCCGCCCCCGACTGCGGGAGCCCGGCTCTCGCCCCTCGAGGGCACCATCCTTGGCCGGCTCGACTCGCTTCCCGCCCAGAGCTCCTTCTACGCGAAGGATCTGCGGACCGGGCGTGAGGTCGCCATCCGCGCCGACGTGCCGATGAACACGGCGAGCGTCATCAAGATCCCTGTCATGATCCTCGCCTTCCGCGATGCGGAGGCGGGACGGCTGAACCTCGACGAGCGCCACACCATCACCGCCGCCGAGCAGCGCCGCGGCAGCGGTCTGCTCCAGACCTTCGCCGTCGGGCTCCAGCCGACCTATCGCGACATCATCACCCAGATGATCATCACGAGCGACAACACGGCGACCGACATCATGATCGCCAAGGTCGGCCTCCCCCGCGTGAACCGCTTGCTCGACTCGCTCGGCTATCGCGATACCCGCTTGCGGATGTCGGTCGGCGAGACCTTCCGCCAGGTGTTCGTCGCCGCGGATCCGAAGTTCGCCTCCCTCAGCGACCGCGAGATCTACGAGCGCGGCTTCCCGAACGACTCCGCAGCGGAACGACGCAACGCGGCCTTCGTGCAGGACTCCACCAAGTGGCTCGGGCGCACCACGGCTCGTGAGATCTCGCGCCTTCTGGAGCAGCTCGAGCGCGGTCAGCTCGCGTCGGCGACGTCGACGACAGCGATGCGACGCATCCTTCGCCAGCAGCTCTACGCGTCGCGGCTCCCGCAGCGCATCAGCTTCCGCGCAGGCATCGCGCACAAGACCGGTGACTGGCCACCCCTCCTTGGCAACGACGTCGGCATCATCTACCCCCCGGCACCGGCCGGGCCCCTCGTCATCGCCGTGTTCACGAATGGCAACACCGGTCCCTTCTACCAGCTCGAGGCCACGGAAGGACGAGTGGCGGAGGACGTGCTGAATGCCTGGGCGGGGCCGTGATGCCCGAGGCGCCTCGCTGGGCGCGTCCGGCGTCCGGCGAATGGCACGGCGCCGGCACCGTTACACAATCGTGCTCGGGCGGTAAACCCATCGTTGCCTGACCCCACGATCCTGTAGTCACCCTCGACAGGATCGTGCGCGTGAAGACGCGAATGCAGCACCAGCTGGAGATGGTCGGCGAGACGGCGACGTTGTACGTCAGCGGCACGCTCGGCGTGGAGCACGTGGACGCCCTGGTCCGCGTGTGCGACGCCCTGCCGAGCCCCCTGCGGACGCTGCGCCTGGATCTGCAAGGGCTCGGACAGCTCAGCGCTGACGCAACCAGCGCCGTCCGCCTCCTGCTCCGGCACTGGCGCGACGTCCGGCACGGGGACTTCCGGCTCAGCACCACGTACATGCTCGCGACGCTGCGCGAGGTGCCGACCTCCGCCGTGGTGTCGACACCAGACTGGCGCGGAGCGGCGCTGAACGACGCGCTCGCGGCGACCTACCTATAGAAGGGGCCGGATCGCATACCGGGCTCGACAATTGGCGACCCCTCGCCGTCGGGTGCAGCTTCCGGGTAAGGTTGGGGTATGAGGCACGACCATCGCATTCGCTACGACGGCGGTATAGATGGTCGCACACCCAACCAGGAAAGTCGCCAATGAGTCGCATGTTTCGGGGCCTGTCGTCCGCAGTCGTCGTTGCTTTGGTCGCATCGGCGTGCCGGTCGGACTCGGGTGTCGCGCCCAGCGCCACGCTGAGCCTCGGTGAATCGCGGGGCGCGAGTGGCCCGCAGACCCTGACCCTCGACGGTGGCTCCACCGGTGCCGACTACTACGCCGTGCTGGTGAACACCAGCCAGACCAGCGGTGCGAGCGAGAGCTATTCGCTCAACGCCAACGGTGTCGTGGCTCCGACGACATCGTTCGGATCGCTCGGCCAGGCGATGCTCGATCGCTCCGGCATCGGCGACGCTGCCTCGGCCGCCGGGCCCGAGCGCGACCGGGCGTTCGAGGCTCGCCTCCGGGCGCGCGAGCGGACGCTCGTTCCCCGCTTCCCCGGGGCGCGTGCGTGGCGTGCGGCGCGCAGCGCGCCCTCGGCGACGACCGGTGCCTCCGCCAGCCGGAGCTTCGATCCCACGCGCCGAGATGGCGCATTGCCCGCCGGCGTACAGGTCGGCGACATCGTGAGCGTCAACGTGAACGCCGACGACGCCTGCACCAACCCGATCTATCATCCGGCGCGCGTGGTCGCGATCGGGACACACGGCATCGTCCTGAACGACACCCTCAACCCGAGTGGGGGCTTCACGACGGCGGACTTCCAGCGGTACGCGGCGCGCTTCGACACCCTCGTCTATCCGATCGACTCCGCGGCCTTCGGCCCGCCGACCGACATCGACGGCAACGGCCACGTGGGGCTCATCTTCACGCGGGCCGTCAACGAGCTCACGCCGGCCAACGCGGATTCGTACGTGGGCGGCTTCACCTTCTCCCGGGATCTCTTTCCGGCGAAAGCCACCACCGATCTGGGTGCGTGCGCGGCGAGCAACCAGGGCGAGTTCTTCTACCTGATCACGCCGGACCCCGCCGGCACGATCAACGGCAACCGGCGGACGGCCGGCTTCGTCGACACCAACACCACGGCCGTCATCGCGCACGAGTTCCAGCATCTGATCAACGGCGGACGCCGCATCTACGTGAACGGCGCGTCGGACTTCGAGGCCACCTGGCTCGACGAGGGGCTGGCACACATCGCCGAAGAGCTGCTGTTCTACCGCGAGGCGGGGCTGGGCCCGAAGCAGAATCTCGACACGCCGCTCCTCCGCGCCTCGACGCAGCGCCGCACCGCGTTCAACCTCGACATGCTCGGCAACGCCGGACGATACCAGAGCTACCTGAAGGCGCCGTCGAAGTCGTCGCCCTACGCCGCGAACGATTCGCTCTCGACGCGCGGTGCCGCATGGTCGTTGCTGCGCTATCTCGCGGACCGGTCGGGTCGCACGGACAACGCCTTCTTCTTCGCGCTCGTCAACAGCACCGCGAAGGGGATCCCCAACCTGAAGACGGTCTACGGAGCCGATCTCCCCGGCGCGGTGCGCGACTGGAACGCCTCCCACGCGGTGGATGACATCGTGAGCGCGGCGGCGGAGCTACAGCAGCCGAGCTGGAACTGGCACAGCATCTACGTCACGCTCAGCGGCGCCTATCCGCTCACGCTCGCCGCGCTGGCGAACGGCGGCACCGCCAGCGGCACGATCGTGGCCGGGGGCGCGGCGTATTATCGACTCGGTGTTCCGGCCGGCGGGTCGGCGACGCTGTCGCTCTCCGATCCCTCCCCGACCACCGCAGCGAACCTGCAGCTCGTGGTGGTCCGTACGCGCTGATCGTGCGGTAGTCGAGCGGCAGGCTGAGCGGCTCGGAAGATGCACCGCGGCTCGGCGTGCGAACGGAGACCGCCTTCCTCTTCGATCTCGACGGCACCCTCGTCGACAGCGTGTATCAGCACGTGCTGGCCTGGCGTGAAGCGCTGGAGAGCGAAGGAATCGTGCTGTCGGTGTGGCGCATCCATCGCAAGATCGGGATGAGCGGCGGCCTGTTCACCAACATGCTGCTCCGCGAGACCGGGCTCGATCTCGATCCGGCGCGGGTCGAGCGGCTGCGTCAGGCGCACGCCAGCTACTACAACCAGCGCTCGATGGCCGTGCATCCGCTCCCCGGCGCGCGCGAGCTCCTGCACTTCCTGTCCGACGCCGGGATCCCGTGGGCGATCGCCACGAGCGGCCGGATGGAGACCGCCGGCCCCGTCCTCGAATCGCTTGGCGTCGATCTCGCGCACGTGCCGGTCGTCACGCGAGATCAGGTGAAGTACGCCAAGCCCGATCCCGATCTTTTCCTCGCCGCGGCCGACCGCCTCGGCGTACCGATCGAGATGTCGACCGTGGTCGGCGATGCGGTGTGGGACATGCTCGCCGCCCGCCGCGCGCGGTCGCTCGGTATCGGCCTGCTCAGCGGCGGCTATGGCCTCGAGGAGCTCGAGCGCGCCGGCGCGTATCGGGTGTTCGAGGATCCACTCGACCTGTTGAGCCACATCGACGAGGTCGGCGGCCGCCGCTGAAGGGTCGCTGCGGCGTCGTCAGCGCGGACCTCGGAGATCGGGACGCGCGTGGCGAATGGCGGCGCCCAGCTCGGCGTCGGTCCACTGCTCCCAGCCCGGCGGCACCGGTGAGATGTACCGGCGCTCGCCTGTGGTCACGCAGCAGAGCCAGTCGCGCCGCCGCATCTCGATCTCCGGATCCCATCGCCAGCCCTCACGGATGGGGATCACGGTCCAGTCCATCCCGTCGACGTCATGCACTACGCGGAGCATGACGGTGCTTCCAGCAATGGCGTCCGCTGTGGCGAGCTGCTCATCGGTGCGATCGATCTGGTCGATGGGAAATGTCCAACCGCCACGGAGATAGTGCTTCGCCAGCCGTATGGCCAGATGCGGTGGATTCGTTGGAACACCGTCGCTCGGTGGGCGATCGAGAGCCGGAAGGCACCTCTCCGACGATCAAGCGGGCTCCACCGTGGTGACCAAACAGATGTCTCTCGCGTCTCTCGGAGCAAAGCACCCGCACCACTTCACTCCGCGATGAAGAGGTTGTGCATGCCGTTGCAGCTAGTGCAAGCGACCCGCGAGACTCGGGGGCTGGACGAGATCGTGAGCGCGTTCACCCCGCCGATGCGGCGCGTCTGTCCCCACATGGCCGACGCCGCGCTCCGCGAGATGGTCGAGCGGATGGCGCTTCAACAGCTCGCCGACGAGCAACGACGACTCGCCGCCCCGCGTCGCTCGGCGCGGCGCACGCGGCCGACGCCGACCTACGGCCAGCTGCGCGCCTGCTGAGGGTTACCGTGTCGCCGCCAGTCGACGCATGAGCCCTGGCACCTCGTTCAGCAGCTCGCGCGCGAGATAGCCGATCGGTCCGACGCGACGCGCCAACAGCTCGCCCGCTTCACCGTGCAGGTAGGCCGCCCACACCGCGGCGTGCGCGGGCGGCGCACCGCGCGCCGCCAACCCGGCGACGATTCCGGCGAGGGTGTCGCCGGATCCGGACGTCGCCAGCCCCACCGAGCCGCCGCTGTAGTGATACAAGGTGCCGTCCGGCTCGGCGATCCAGCTCTCCGGCCCCTTGAGCGCGACGACCGCGCCGAAGCGCGCGGCTGCCGCCAGCGCGCAGGCCGCCGGAGTCGCCTCGACGTCCTCCTTCTCCATCTCCAGCAGCGTCGCCATCTCGCCGGCGTGCGGGGTCAGCACGGCGCGGCCCCGGAGCGGCAGCAACGCGTCGTCATCACCACGCAGCGCCGTCACGGCCGCCGCGTCGAGCACGAGCACCGCCTCGTCGCCGAGCCGATGGGCGAGCATCCGAATCAACGCGCGCGCGCCTCGATCGCCGGACATTCCCGGCCCCACGAGCAGCGCATCCAGCGGCGCGACGCGTTCGGCCAACGTGCGGCCCGCGGCGTCCCCGGCAATCTCGCCGCCACGCGTCTCGACCAGTGCGACGACGAGCGACTCGGGCACCGCGACGCCGAGCGCCGCGGCCGCGCTCTTCACGGTCGCCAGCTGCAGCTTTCCCGCGCCCGCCCGCAATGCGGCGACCCCCGCGAGAAGAATGGCCCCCGGCGTCTCCGCGCTGCCGCCCACGGCGAGGACGCGACCCCGCGAGTCCTTGTCGCCGCGATCGTCGGGCCTGGGCAAGGGAATGCGTCGGAGCAGTGCGCGGGTGACCTTCGCCGCGCGCGGAGTTCGCGTCACCGTGCGGCTACCGGGGGATCCGGGCGCGTGGTCACTGGGGCACCGGCTTCCTCCAGCGGCGCCACGAAGTTGTAGGTGCGCAGCTGAAGCTCGCCGTCGCGGCCGATCTCCGGATTGATCGAGTACGCCGTGACGCCACAGTTCGCGACGTCGCCCGCCGCGTCGATCGCGAGGATCTGCGCTTCTGTCATCCCTTCCAGCAGATACCGCAGGCAGAGCACGATCACCTGATGCGCCACGATGAGCACGCGCTTCTCCGGACCGCTGTGGTGCAGGCTGATCGTGTCCAGCGCGCTGCGCAGCCGCAGGATCACGTCGCACCAGCTCTCGCCACCCGGGGGGCGATAATAGAACTTGCCGATGCGCGCCCGCATCTCGGCCTGCTCCGGGTACTTCTGTTCGATCCCGACCCGCGTGAGCCGGTCCACGATGCCGAACTCCTTCTCGCGGAGCCGCTCATCCACGCGGGTCCGCGCCGCCGGCTCCACGCCGCCTTCGGCCTCGATGAGCGCCGCGGTGTGCCGCGCACGCAGATAGGGCGACGACAGCACGATGTTCGGCCGCGCCCCCTCCGGCATCGCGGCGAACCACCGGCCGAGCGCCTCCGCCTGCCGCTCACCGCTGGCGCTGAGCGGCACGTCCACGTCTCGACCCGCGATGTCGATCACCGGGAGGCCGGCGGCGGTGGCCGCATCGCGCGCTACGTTGCCCGCGCTTTCCCCATGGCGGACGATCCAGAGTCGTTCGGGCCAGCGATAGGACATGGGCGCGGACGGGGCAGGGACTGTACCAGAAGATTCGAGGACTCGACGACCGTGGCCCACAACGTCCGTACATGCTCCTCGGTGGTGAGCACGTTGCCGAACCCGACGCGCATCACGAGCCGTCCGCGCAGCCGAGTGTGGGTGAGATAGGCCACGCCGGACCGGTTCACCGCCTCGACGATCGCCTCGTTGAGCCAATCGTTCGTCGCGTCGTCCGCGCCGGCGCCGCGGTAGTGGAAGCACACCACGCTCATGCTCGGCCGGACCACGAGCGCGAAGCCGGGCTCCCCTTCCACCATCGCCGCCAGGACACCAGCCAGCCGCACGTGCTCGCGCAGCCGCGACTCGATCCCCGATCGCCCGAAGGCGCGCAGCACCATCCAGGCCTTGAGCGCGCGAAAACGCCGGCCGAGCTGGATGCCGTAGTCCATGTAGTCGATCGCCGCGCCGCCGTCCTCACCCGCGGCGTCCCCGCGCAGGTATTCCGGCGTCAGGGCGAACACCGCACGCAGCGACTCCGGATGACGCGTGTAGAGGGCGCTGAAATCGAGCGGCACGAACAGCCATTTGTGTGGGTTGATCACCACCGAGTCCGCGCGCTCCACCCCGTCCATGACGACGCGCCCCTCGGGGAGCACGGCCATCGCACCGCCGTACGCCGCGTCCACGTGGAGCCAGATCCGCTCGCGCTCGCACAAATCCATGATCGCCGGGACGGGATCGACGCTGGCCGACGACGTGGTGCCGACCGTGGCGATCACCGCGAGCGGCCGATATCCGCGACGTCGATCGTCGGCGATCGCCTCGCGCAACGACTCCACGTCCAGGCGAAAGCGGTCGTCGGTGCGCACGCGGACCGCGTTCTCCTCGCCCAGCCCGAGGACGATCATCGCCTTCTCCAGGGAGCTGTGCGCCTGCTCGGAGGCGTAGACCCGCAGCACCGGAACGTCGTCGCGCCCCGCGATGCCGCGCCCGCGCACGCCGGGCGCCACCTGCTCGCGCGCCGCGGCCAGGGCATGCAGCACGCCGATCGACGCCGTGTCGTAGACGATCCCGGTGAACGACGTCGGCAGCCCCACCAGCTCCCGGATCCAGCGCAGCACCACCGTTTCCAGCTCCGTGGCCGCCGGCGAGGTGCGCCACGTCATCGCGCTCACGTTCAGCGCCGCGGCAGCAATCTCCCCGAGCAGAGCGGGGCCGTTGCTCGTGCTCCCGAAGTAGCCCAGAAAAGCCGGATGTCCCCAGTGCACGATCCCCGGCATCACGACGGCGTCGAGATCGGCGCGAATGGCTGCCATCGGCGCGGGCTCGTCGGGCATCGACGAGCCAAGACCCGCTGTGACGTCGCCCGGTGCGACCGTGGGCGAGATTGCCCGTGCCGCGATCGATTCGCGGTAGTCGGCCACCAACTCCGCCATCCGATGGAGCTCGGCCCGCAGCTCCGCCGCCGGCATGTCACCCAGTGACGCGAGCGCTCTCGATTCAGACATGAGCGCTCGCTCCACTACGCCACGGGGCACGGCTGTTGCGCCCGGTTCTCGCATGCTCCCCACCCGCGCCGCGATTACCTACATCCTGCCGATCAAGGCAGTGGCGTCGCAGGCCGACGGCGAGCTCGGAGCATATCTCCAGTGGCTCGCGCCGCAGGTGGAGCTGATCGTGGTCGACGGCTCGGCGCCCGACGTCTTCGCGAGTCACGCCGACGCGTGGGGCGCCATCGTCCGGCACGTGACGCCGGCGCCGGATCTCGCGACGCCGATGGGCAAGGTGGGCGGCGTGCTCACCGGCGTGCGCCTGGCTAGCCACGAACGACTGGTGATCGCGGACGACGACGTCCGTTACGACGCCGTCGCGCTCGAGCGGATCGTCCGCGAGCTCGACGATGCGCACGTCGTGCGTCCGCAGAACTATTTCACCCCACTCCCCTGGCATGCGCGCTGGGACACCGGTCGCATGCTGCTCAATCGCATCGCCGGCGGCGACTGGCCGGGCACCCTCGCCGTGCGGCGCTCGATCCTGCGCGCCGCCGGCGGCTACGATGGCCGAGCGATGTTCGAGAACCTCGAGCTGGTGCGGACCGTGCTCGCCATGGGCGGCGTCGAGTCCGTCCCGCTCGACCTGTTCGTCGCCCGCCGTCCGTCGACGACGAAGCATTTCTGGTCGCAGCGCATCCGCCAGGCGTACGACGAGCTCGCGCGGCCACCTCGCCTGGCGACACAGCTCGCCGTCCTGCCGCTCGCCATCCTCGGCGCAACGACCATCGGATGGAGGTCGCTCGCCCTCGGCGTTGCCGCGATCGTCGCCGCCGCGGAGCTCGGGCGTCGTCGGGCCGGCGGCACAACGGTGTTTCCCGCCAGCGCGTCGCTGCTCGCGCCGGCCTGGGTGGCGGAGCGCGCCGTCTGCAGCTGGCTCGCCCTCGGCGCGCGCGTGCTGCTCGGCGGCGTGCCCTACCGCGGCACCGTCCTTCGACACGCCGCTACGCCGATGCGGGTGCTGCGTGCGCGCCTCGCGCCGCAGCCGCCGTTGGAGCAGCATGCACCTCCACGTCGATCGGCTTGAAGGTGCCGTTGTTCGACAGCTCGGCCGAGCACGCGGTGACACCGACCACCAGATCCATCTCGGCGCGCAGCACTAGGTGGTCGCCGGCGCGTGACCTCGGCGGCAGGATGCGCAGCTCGCCGTCGGGCGCCACCTCGACGTTCATGAACACGTTCAGGGTGGTCGGAATGGCGTCCGGCGCGATGCCGAACGGCGCGAGGGCCTTCACCAGATTCTCGAAGCAGCTCGGATGGTGACCCGTCGTCTTGTAGATGATGGAAAAGGTTTCCGGGCTGCACGGCGTGAGCAGGAAATCGTGTCGCCCCACCGTGTCTTCCACGACCGTCCACATCGGGCGGCTGCGGTTCGAGTACAGCGTGTGGCCGGTCGTCAGATAGATCGTGTTGGCGTAGTCGATCGTGCGCCCTGACGAGAGCCACTCGCGCGGATCCTCCTGCGCGAAGGAGATCAGGTCGGACACCTGCTCCCCCGTGGGGTCGATGATCTTCAGCAGCTCGCCCCTGCGCACGACGAGCCCCGTGCCCGTCTGTGGAGCGAGATGGCGCTGCGTGAGTGGTGTCACGGGCTCTTTCGATGAAAGGGGCATCGCCATTCGGGCTCGGTCGCTCGGCCGGAATACTGGCGTGCTTCCGACCGTTCACCGAAGTCCGCGAGGTTGGGGTTGGCCGTTCCCTGAAGCGCGACGTCGCGCTCGCGTACGAGCGCGCGCAGTCGCTCGAAATGTCCCTCGCTGCGGAGGCGCTCGAACTGCGAGCGCGGATTGAACACCAGCGCCGGCCAGGCGAAGCGCCGCGACAGTCGTGAGCTCGCCGGATGCATGCCGACGACGAACAGCGCATGCCCGCCGAAGCTGAAAGAGAACTGTGCGCTCTCCGGATCCGCGCTGACCGTCCGATCCCACGCGACGCCGGGGTCGTCGTGCTCGTGCAGCCGCTGGAGCTGGCGCCATAGCCGGCGCTCGAACGCGATCTCGTCGGCGGGTGCGGGGCCCTGGAACACCGCGACGAAAGCGCGCATCCCCGCCCCGTCCGCCGGTGTGGCGTGCACGAACTCGCGGAGGTCGTCCGCGAGCTGCGCCGCCGCCACCTCGGTACCGAGCCCGTCGTAGACCCGCAGGGTGTGATTCCCGCGATGGAGGACACCTTTGCCGGCGAGGCAGGGGAAGGACGCGTCCTCGACGAACGCCACGAACTCCGCTTCCAGTCGTCGTGCAGCCTCGTGCCGGTCAGCTCCGTTCGTCACCCTCACGCCCTCCCGCGCCACGTGCATCACGCGAACATGTTTCGCACCCAGTTCGGGCTGAACCGCACCTCCAGCCAGGATGGGTTGAAGCACAGCTCGATTGTCCCAGGCGCTAAAAGCACGCCGATGTCAGCGAGCTGAGCACTGGGCGTGGGGCAGGCACTATAGGGCAGGATGAGCGACCGACCGCCGCAAGCCGCTCTGTCACGACTATTGAGCGCGTCGGCGTTGTCCGCGGCCACGGTGCGCCACAGCGGGAGCCATCCGCCCAGTGGCCTTTCCTCCGCTCCGTCGAACGCCGATCCGAGGTGTTCGTCCCACAACCCCGTGCGCAGCCGACGCACCACCCCGTGAACGCCCGCGTCATCGGTCGTCACGACCACGTTGACGTCGAAGTTGCGGACCTCTCGGAAAAGACGGCGGCCGAGGACGCCAGTGAAGTCGTCGCCGTAGGAGTGCAGTGAGACACCATCCAGGTTGGCGCTTCCGACCAATGCCCAGCGGTCGTCGATCAGCACCACCTTGCTGTGCACGAAGACCTGATTGATCCGGCGCCGCCCGCGAGGCGCGGCTGCCGACGTCCAGATCGTGAAGAGCCCGACGCGTGGATGATCGAGGAGCCCGGCCTCGCGGAGCCGGTCGTTCTGCCACCCGCGATATGCCGTCACATCGGGGTTCTGGTTCAAGACGACCACGAGCTCGAGTGCCTCGTGCGCGGCAACGGCACGCCGCAGCGCGTCGACGACGGGACGGGAGCTCAGGTACTGATGTTCGATGTAGATCGTCTGGCGAGCCGTCGCGATCCCGTCGAGCAGTGCAGGGAGAATCTCCATCGGCCCGTCGTCGCCGGGACCCGTTCGAACCACGACCACCGGCGACAATGCGTCTTGCCGTTGTGATGCCGTCGCCGGCAACCGCTCCGTGTCATCTGGCGCGACGTCGTCCGCGTCGTTCCAGAGCTCGGCGAAAGTGGCGGCCAGCGTCCGCGCCGCGTCGCCGATGAGTCGCGTGGAGACGTCGTGCACCGGCCGCCCACCCAGCTCACGCATCGGGCGGCGTGCATCTCGCGGATGGTGTCGCGCGTCGTCCCAATAGCCGTTCGCGAATGGCGACCCGACGAGAAATGCCATTGTCTCGTCGACGATCACCATCTTGGCATGCAGCAGCTGGGGAAATCGGCGCACGCCGCGCACCCGCATACGCACCCGACCGGCCCCGGCCGCCGCGAGATATCTGCGCAAGGTCGACGCGGTGTCGAGCAGCAGGCTGGCGTTGAGGAGCACCCGCACCTCGACGCCGCGCCGCGCCGCCTCGAGCAGCTCGTCGACGATCCTCACTCCCGCCTCGCCCGCACCGGCGACGTCGTACGCCACGCAATCGGTGTCGAGGGCGAGCTGGGTGATCCAGATCGTGGCGCCTGCCCTTCGAATCGCGCCGATCAGCGCGCGGTAGGCGTTCGCGTTGTCGATCAGCCACTCGACTCCAGCGGTGTCCGGTGGCGCCGGCGCCGCTCGTCCGCATGGCAGACCTGCAGAGTGCGTCTCAGTCGACATGTGGCATCATCAACGATCGCGAGCGGAATGGCGAACCGGCCACCGCTGCCCCGGAGCAGCGATGGCCGGTCGCACGCACCACCGGCGTCGTCGGCGACGAGCCTACTTCGCCCCGCCGTGAGTGATGCGGTACACCCGTCCACCCAGATCGTCCGTCACGTACATCGCGCCGTCCGGTCCCATCGCCAGGCCCGTCGGCCGGTGCTTGGCCGTGCCCGGTGCGATCTGTGCGGGCGGCACGCCGCCGAATCCATCGGCGAAGGTCTCGTAGTTCCCACTCGTCGCCCCACCGGACATGGGCTGGAAGACGATCCGATAGCCTTCCTGCGGCTCGGGTGCCCGATTCCACGATCCATGGAAGGCGATGAACGCGCCGTCCTTGTAGCGTGCGGGGAACGCCGACCCCGAGTAGAACAGGAGCGACATCGGTGCCCAGTGGCCGGGGAAGACAGCCACCGGCGCCTTCTTGCTTGCGCACCGGGCCGACTTCTGCCCGTCGCCGCCGTACTCCGGCGCATCGACGAGCTTCTTCTGATCGACGGCGTAGTAGCAGTACGGCCAGCCGAAGTCGTCACCCTGATTCACCTGCAGCAGCTCCTCCGCCGGATTGTCCGCCTGATACTTCGTGCTCGGAAAGAGCGTTTTCCAGTTGTCATGGAGCTGATCCCGGCCGTGCTGCGTCGCGTACAGCTTCCCATCCGGCCCGAAGGCGATGCCCATCCCGTTCCGGATGCCGGTGGCGTACCGCGCCGACGCCGCGAAGCGCTGATTGGTCTTGGTCGCGTCGAACTTCCAGAGGCCGGCGCGCGTCTGGGTCTCCGTGCACGGATCGATGCCCGGCGACTCGTCGGCACGATCCTTCTGCTGGCAGCTGTTGGTGGCCGAGCCGACGTTCAGGTACAGGGCGCCGTCGCTGCCGATGGCGAAGTTGCGGGCTCGATGTCCCGGATCGAGCGGGATACCCTGGACGACCACCTGCGCCGCGCCGGTAGGCAGCAGCTGCGAGTCGGGCCGCGCATAGCGCACGATGCGGGTCCCCTCGTCCACGTAGAGGTAGCCATTGGCGATGCCGACGCCGGTGTTGCCCTTGCCCGGCAGGTGCGCGACGATGTCGGCCCGCCCGTCGTGGTTGGTGTCGCGGAGCGCGGCGACCGAATACGACTGCTCCTGTTTCGCCACGCCGGAGATCTGCTTCTCGGGCGACGGCTTCGTGCCCTCGAGCGTGATGTACACGTCGCCGTTGGAGGCGACTACGACATGCCGCCCGTGCGCGATGCTGTCGGCGAACACGCTCGCGCAGAACCCGGCGGGCAAGGTGAGTCCGGCGTTGTCGCCCGGACAGGCCGAGGCGGTCGGAGTGCCGGACGCCGTCGCGGCGTTGGTCGTCGAGCCCGCGGCACCGGCCGCGGCGTTGTCCTGTTTGCTGCACGCGCCGAGCGCGAGCAGCGTGAGTGAAAGGAGCGACAGTGCTCGTGCTGCGGGGACGCAAGAAGATGAAGCGCGGGCGACCACGAGTGGTTCTCCTGGTGAAGTGCGCGGCCTACCCGCGGCAAGTTCTGCACCGCGATGGCGATACGCGCCCGATCGATGCACTCTCGGAGCCGACGGAACCGACGGACCGTCCCGCCGGTTCACTGTGTCCCGACCACCGAGGATGTCAGCCGGATGTCAGCATCACTCTACGAGCCCCTGACGCTGCGCGGCGTCACCATGCGCAATCGCATCGGCGTGAGCCCGATGTGCGAGTACTCCAGCGTCGACGGCTTCGCGAACGACTGGCATGTCGTTCACCTCGGCAGCCGGGCCGTCGGTGGGGCGGGGCTCGTGCTGACCGAAGCCACCGCCGTCACCGCCGACGGCCGGATCTCTCCCCACGACCTGGGGATCTATCGCGACGAGCACGTCGAGATGCTCGCGCGGATCGCGCGCTTCGCGATCGCGCAGGGAGCGGTGCCGGGGATGCAGCTCTCGCACGCCGGTCGCAAGGCGAGCACCGATGCGCCATGGCGCGGCGGCAAGCCGCTCGCGCCGAGCGAAGGAGGGTGGCGGCCGGTCTGGGCGCCCAGCGCCATCGCATTCAGCGACCGATCCCCCGTGCCCGACGCGCTCGATCACGACGCGATCGAGGGTGTGATCGTCGCCTTCCGCGCCGCCGCCGTGCGAGCGCTCGAGGCGGGATTCCAGGTGATCGAGCTGCACGCCGCGCACGGCTATCTGCTCCACGAGTTTCTCTCCCCGCTCGGCAACCATCGCACCGACGAATATGGCGGACCCTTCGAGAATCGCGTGCGGCTGGTGCTGCGGGTGACCGAGGCGGTGCGCGAGGTGTGGCCCGACCACCTTCCGCTGATCGTTCGGCTCTCCGGCACCGACTGGGCGCCGGGCGGGTGGGATCTCGAGCAGTCCGTCGCGCTGACGCGGCTGCTCGTCCCGCTCGGCGTCGATCTCATCGACTGCTCTTCCGGCGGGATCGTGCCTGGCGTGAAGATCCCCGTGGGGCCGGGCTATCAGGTGCACATCGCCGAGCGCATTCGCCGCGAGGCCGGCGTCGCGACGGCCGCGGTCGGACTGATCACCGACCCGGCACAGGCGGACGCCATCGTTCGTTCCGGCGAAGCCGACATGGTGTTCCTCGCTCGGCAGCTCCTGCGCGATCCGTACTGGCCGCTCCACGCGGCGAAGCGCCTGGGTGTGGAAGCCTCCTGGCCGGTGCAGTACCAGCGAGCGGTGGATTAGGCCCGCGACCGAGTCCACGTCTTGCATTGGGGAGGGCATTCACCCTCGACGGAGATTCAACATGACTTCGCGTGTCCGATTTGCGGCGCTGGCCGCCGCCCTCTCGATCTTCGCTCTCTCCACGACGGCGGGTGCTCAGGAAGAGCACAAGCCAGGCGGACTGAACAAGGTCGCCCACGACGTCAGCAACACGGTCAAGAAGGCTGGCCGGGATACCAAGGCCGAGGCGAAGCGCGATGCGAGCAAGACGCACAACGCCCTCACCGACGCCGGGAACAACACCAAGGCCGAGCTCAAGCGGACCACCGGCATCAAGGGATCGCAGAGTCACCAGCCTGGCGGCCTGAACAAGGTCGCGCGTAACATCAGCAAGACCTCCAAGAAGGCGGGCAGCGATGCCAAGGCCGAGAAGAACCGCGTGAAGAGCAATGTGCACGGGGACCTCACGGAGGCCGGCAAGAGCGCCAAGGACACCGTCCTGAAGGCGAAGCCGTAACCGTGACCGCGAGCCGGTCCATGGCGTCCTCAGGTGGACGCCATGGACCGGCTCGGCACGTAGCCCTCCTCGCGACGGCGCCAGGTATCGCCCGTCGTGCATTACGCCCGATTCCATTGCAGAATGCGCGGATGCTGCAGGCTCAACAGAAGGGATTTGTCGGTCGAGCTGACTGCATGAGTCGGTAGGGATCGCCGGAAATGCGGCATCGCCGAGTCTATCGCGGTCAATATGACGGCAGCGAAGCGGTGTGAGCCATGGCACCGAGAGTGCCTTGTGAGCCCCGCTTTCTCCTCCCCCGCGGAGCTCACGAATGTCCAGCGCATTGCATCGCGGCGGCCTGCTGGCTGTCGCACTTGTTGCCGTCGTTGCCACGGCCTGTAACGAAACTCCGTCCGCGCCGGCGCCCGCCGGGCCGGCTCCTGCGCTGGCCGTTCCCGTCGATGGCGCTCCCGCCCACGACCTTCTTGGCGGCCTTGTCGGTGGCACGGTCGGAGCCCTGACGAACACGCTGGGCCTCACCAGCGCCAACGGCATTCTGCGGAACACCCCGCTGCCTTACCCGATCACGGTCAGCAAGACGATCGGTCGAGCGGGTGGCGTGTTGAGCATTCCCGCCGCCGGCGTCTCCGTCGTCGTGCCCGTGGGCGCGCTCAGCGGGGACACGAAGATCACGATGACGGCGCGCGCCGGCTCGCTGCTCGCCTACGACTTCGAGCCGCATGGCGTGCAGTTCAACGTGCCGCTGGTCTTCAATCAGGACCTCAACGGCACCAACGCCGGGCTCCTCTCGCCGCTCGGGCTGAAGCTCGGCTACTACTCGGATCCGAGCCTGCTTGGCACGACGACCGCGCTGGTCTCCGAGCTGATCACCGGTGTCACGAACCTGCTGAGCCGGACCTTCACGGCCCCGATCAAGCACTTCTCCGGGTACGTCGTGATCTGCGGCCGGTCGGACGAATAGCGCTGCAGTGCGGCGCGTCGTGGGAAGGAATCGATGAACGCGCGGGCATGGGCACGGACGGGGTCGACCCCGTTCGTGCCCTCGGTCGCGCGGATCGACGCCGGCGGCCTGCCCGCGGTGATCGAGCGCGGGCAGGCGCTGGAGCACCATGGACAGCGTGACGAGGCGCGACGCCTGTACGAGCGAGCCTTGTACGACGGAAAAGCGACGACGACGGCCGAAGCGGCGCAGCTGCTGCGACTCGTCGCGCGGACCTACCTCCACGACTCGAACTACGAGGCGACGACGGACTGCGCGACCGCGGCGCTGGCCGTGGCCGACCAGATCCAGGACGACGCCGCCCGGGGGCATGCGATCAACATCCTGGCCATCGTGGAGTGGAAGCAGGGCAATCTCGATGCGGCGGAGCAGCTCTACCTCCTCGCGCGGCAGAGCGCGGACCGCTCCGGCGAATCGCGCCTCGCCGCGATGACGTCATCGAACCTCGGCATCATCGCGAACGTGCGCGGCGAGGAGCGCAAGGCGCGTGAGTACTACGAGTCGTCGCTCGCCCATGCGCGCACTGCCGGTCGGGCCGATCAGGCCATCACCGCTCTCTGCAACCTCGGACAGCTCAACACCCAGTCGGGTCGGCACGACGCCGCCGACCGCCACCTCCGCGAGGCGCGCGAGCTGGCGACGGTGATCGGCGACCGCAGCATGCTCATCACGATCGAGCTGCACATCGCCAAGCTCCGCATCCGCCAGGGTGATCTGGAGGGCGCCCGCCAGTCCTGCGAGCACACGCGCGGCCTCATCCAGCAGATCGGCGACTCACGCGAAGCCGGCGAGGCCGAGTACGTCTACGGCATCGTGGCCCGCGCCGGAGGCGACGCGGGCGCAGCCGAGCAGCACTTTCTCCGCGCCGAGGAGGTCGGCATCGCGCGGCAGGACCTCATCCTCCAGGGCGAGATCGCGCGCGAGCTCTCCGAGCTGTATCGCTCCCAGGGCCGGAATCGCCAGACCCTCCAGCGCCTCAACCACGCGCACCGCCTCTTCGCTCGGCTCCGGGCGCGCCGCGAGCTGGCCGACGTCGACCGCCGCACCGCGAAGCTCGAGAACGACTTCCTCGACGTCGTGCGGAAGTGGGGTGAGTCGATCGAGTCGAAGGACGTCTACACCCAGGGTCACTGTGTGCGGGTGGCCGACCTGGCCTGCGCCCTGTGGATGAAGGTGAACACGGGCGACGACACCTCGCTCTTCTGGTTCCGCATCGGCGCCCTTCTGCACGACGTCGGCAAGCTGATGGTGCCGGCCGAGGTGCTCAACAAACCCGGGCGCCTGAGCGACGAGGAATGGACGATGGTGCGCAACCATCCCTCGGCGGGGGTCGAGCTGCTGGCGGACATCGAGTTTCCGTGGGACGTTCGGCCCATCGTCGAGAGTCATCACGAGCGCTGGGACGGCAAGGGATACCCGCACGGCCTCGCCGGCGAGGCCATCCCCCTCACGGCCCGCGTCCTCTGCGTGGCCGACGTGTACGACGCGCTGACCTCTGTCCGCAGCTACAAGCGCGCCTTCACGCATGAAGAGGCGATGGACATCATGCGGAAGGATGCCGGCACGCAGTTCGATCCCGCGCTCTTCGCCGCCTTCGAGGAAGTGATGCGCGGCAGCGTCCCGGCGTCGACGGTGAACCGCCCGAAGCTGGCGTTGATCGCCTGAGGTCGAAGGAGCGGGGCGAGCGGAGGAGCGGACGAGCGGAGGTGCGTGACTGCGATTGGCGCAGTGCCGCTCATCCGTTCATCCGCTCCTCCGACCGTCAGAAGCTGTACCGTGCCCCCAGCTGCACCTGGAACTGCTGGCTCAGCCCGAACGCCGACGGCTCCGTCTTCGCGAAGTTCGTGTTGTACTGGTAGATGTACCGCGTGCCGTTGAAGCCGCGTGTCGTCAGGGCGCCGGTGTTCACCGCCTGCACCTCGTTACGCTGTCCCCATTCGGACTTCAGCCCGTTGAGCAGGTTGAAGAAATCCACCGACAGCTCCAGCCCCTGTCCGCGCGTCGTCTCGAACCGCTTGGCGATCCTGGCATCCAGCACGTTCTGCCAGGGATTCTGGCAGGCATTTCGGCTGATGATCTGCCCCTGGTGCTCGCTGAGGCAGGCGTTGTTCTGGATGCTCTGGGCGAACTGCGTGCGCTGCACCGCGCTGTCCAGCCCCTGGGCGGGCGCATGGAAGAACACGTATCCCGAGCCGGGCCCCGTGATCTCGGCGGTCGTCGGGACGTAGAGCCGGTCGTTCGCCACGCCGTCTCCGTTGACGTCGGTGCCGTACGTCGGAGTCCAGGGCAGCCCCGAGAAGCCGCGATAGATGCCGCTCAGCAGCACGCCATAGGGCAGCGTCACGCTCGGCGAGATCACCACGCTGTGCGTGCGCGCGTAGTTGGCCCGCGCGTACTGGCTCGCGAAGTCGTTGGGATTGCCGGCCGTCCGCCCGCTGTTGAACAGGTCGCCGCCGGCGATGCAGCACGACGAGGAGTTGAAGTCCCGCGTGTGGTCATAGGTGTAGCTCGCGAGCATCGCGACCCATCGGGTCGCGCCCTGCACCTGCACGATGCCCTGCGCCGACCTGGCCTCGCCCTTGGACGACTGGACGAACACGTTGTTGAAGTTCGCGTCGCGGCGGCTGAACGCGATGTTCGTCCGGCCGGCGTTCGTCCCCGTCGTCGGGATCGAGGCCGCGGTCTGGAAGACCGGGATCCCCCCCTCGATCGTGAACCGCGGCGTCGCGTCGAGGTTGACGTCCTGCACCACGTAGTCGTTCGTCGTGCGCGTGTACACGCCCTCGAGCGTGAGGCGCCACCCGGCGGCGATCAGGCGGTCGTAGGCGAGGTTGGTCTTCCAGGCCTGCGTCTGCTGGAAATCGTTCGCGAACACCACCGGTGACGCCTTGGACGCCGCCGCCGCGCCACCGCCGACACAGGTCGTCGGAATGGTGCTCTGATCGGCACCGTAGGCGGGGAGATTGGGCTGCGGCGCGGCCGCGCCCTGGCAGTTCAGGTCCAGCTGGGTGAGCCCGGTGTTCGACAGCGTGTTGCCGTACAGCACATACGGCGCACGGCCATAGAAGATGCCGGAGCCGCCGCGGAAGACTTGACGGCCGTCGGCCGACGGATCGTACGTGAAGCCCACCCGCGGGGCGAGATTGTTCCGGTCGGCGGGCTGGATGTCGTTCTTGATGGCCAGAATGCCCGACGCCAGCCGCGGGTTCGGCGTCGGCTTGTCGGGAAAGCTGCTCACGTCGTACCGCAGGCCGTACGTGAGGAACAGCTTCGGCGTCACCTGCCACTCGTCCTGCGCGTAGACCGCCGCCTCGTACACGTTGAAGCGCGCGACCGGGTTCCCCGACGTCGGCGTGAAGGGAAGCGCACGGGTGAAGCTCGCCGGCACGCGATTCTGGAAGTCGGCGAGGTTGTTGAAGCTGAACGATCCCAGGCCGTTGAAGAAGAAGTCGTTGAACACGTGGACCTTGTTGAGGTCCGTGCCGACCTTGATCGTGTGGTTCTCGCGCGTATAGCGCAGGTTGTCGATCAGCTCGTAGGTGTCCTGCTCGAGGTTGTTGGCGTGGAGCACGGGATCGGAGCCGAAGAGCACCGCGGTCGTCACGTTCGAGCCGCCGTCGCCGGGGTTGGCGACCAGCCCGCCCACGCGCACCTGTGGGATGGCCCCGCCGGTGACCGAGGGGTTGGAGGGGCGCGGCTTGCGGTCGTTGGCCAGCTGCGCACGCAACTCGTTCGAGAAGCGCGGCGAGAGCACTGACGTCAGGGCGACGACGGCGCTGTTGGTCTTCTCCTTATACGGCCCCGCGTTGGACGTCGTCTCGTTGGTGGAAGGCGAGATCGTGAGGCGATCGTTCGTCTGCTGGAAGTTCAGGTAGTTGTCGCGGACGGTGAGGGTATGCCGGTCGTTGATCTGCCAGTCGACGCGCCCGAAGACGGCCGACTCGTCGATGTTCTGCTTGAACGGCCCGATCTCCTGCGCCAGGTCGTAGCCGTACGTCGTTCGCGCGATGTTGATCAGCTTGGCCAGCGTGTCCGGGTTGATCCCCGATGCCCGGATCGACGCGGCGTCGGTCCCCGTCTGGAGCACCGGCTTCGGCTCGTTGCCCACCTGACGGTCGAGCGCGAGGAAGAAGTGCAGCCGGTCCTTGATGATCGGGCCGCCGACGGAGCCGCCGTACTGCTGCCGCATGTAGTTGCGCGGCCTGCGGCCGAGGAAGTCGTTGCCCGTGAGCTTGAGCCCGAACCGTTTGTCACCGCGCTCGTAGTCGAAGATGCTGCCGGCAAAGGTATTCGTCCCCGACTTGGTCACGGCGTTCACCGTGCCGCCCGTGAACTGCCCGCGCTCGACGTCGTAGCCGGCGGTGATCACCTGGATCTCCTTCACCGCCTCGATCGAATACGAGAAGGGAAGGCGGTCGCCGCCGCGGGCGTCGCCGCCGAAGTAGCTCTCGTTGTTGTTCACGCCGTCCATGAGCAGGTTCGACGAGGCGGTGCGCCCGCCGCCGATGGACTGGCCCCCGCCGGCGCCCGTCGCGCCGACGTCGCTCGACCCAGGGGTGAGGACGACGAGATTCTTGAAGTTGCGATCCGACGTCGGCAGCTGCCGCAGCTGCTCCTCGAGGATGCGCGTGCTCGTCCCGGTCTTGGTGCCTTCGATCAGCGGTGCCGTGGTGCTGGTCACCACGATGGCGCCCAGCTGTGTCGCCGCGCCCTCGAGGCGGAAGTCCTGGGTCTCCACCTGTCCCAGGCTCAGACGCAGCCCGGTGCGTTCGGCTGGGCGGTAGCCGATGCGCTGCGTGCGGACCGCATAAATGCCCGGCTCGAGAAAGGGGATGGTGTACCGGCCGCGATCGTCGCTCTGCGTGCCGCGACGAGTACCGGTCTGCACGTTCGTGGCGACGACTGTCGCCGCCGCGACGGGGGTGTTGTCCGGACTGACGACCGTGCCACGGAGCGTGGCGGTGGTCGTCGCCTGCTGCGCCGACGCCGCGGACGCGAACAGCGACCACACGACGACGGCCGCCGCCGCGCGAGCGCGGCAACGGGACAGGATCTGCATGAGATGCTCCAGTGGGTGGGGGGCGAGCGACCTGCCGGAAGGAGACCGCGCCGGAAACGTATCGCGTCCGCATCGACTCGTCACCATCCGTCGCCTCATCGTGACCGGCTCCCCCGCCACGCGTCGGACGAGGCACGGCGGACCGCGCCCGCGGCCAGGCTTGCGGGACCTTCGCACTTCCCGCGCAATGCTTGCAAGCTGCGGCACCCGAGCCGCGCGATCCACGTCACCGCGCCCGGGGCGCGCCGCGTAACATCTTACGGCTCAAGTAGTTAGAGCGCCGATCGCCGAACCGCTCCTTGTGGCATCGTCGCTGCATTACCCAAGGGGCGACCCAGTCGTCCTGCCTGCAGTACCGGCGGCCGTCGATCTTCCCACCTGGCGGCAGCCTCCCTCCCACCACGGAACACTCATGAAGAGCAACATGCGCAAGGGTTTCACGCTCATCGAGCTGCTGATCGTGGTCGTGATCATCGGCATTCTGGCCGCGATCGCGATCCCGAAGTTC
>JABFYH010000164.1 GCA_013361335.1 Gemmatimonadaceae bacterium
GAGAGCCACGAGCCGATCGCCTGACCGGCGCCCAGTGTCACGAGCGCGATGAAGCCCTGCGCCGCGGCGCGGATGCGGATGTCGGCCTGCTTGTCGACGTAGATCTGGCCGGTGACGAAGAAGAAGTCGTAGCAGACGCCGTGCAGCAGGATGCCGAGATAGAGCATCCACATCCCCGGCCCCGCGTTCCCGTACGCGAAGAAGAGATAGCGCGTCGTCCACGCCGCCATCCCCACGAGCAGCATCTTCTTGATGCCCAGCCGCACGATGAACCAGGGCATGAGCAGCATGAAGCCGATCTCCGACATCTGCCCCAGCGTCATCTTCCCCGCCGCGCCGGTCACCCCGATCTCGTTGAGGAAGGGATTGGTGAAGGCGTAGTAGAACTGGAGCGGGATGCACAGCAGGAAGGAGCCGAGCACGAACACGGCGAAGGAGCGGTCCTTCAGCAGCGCCAGCGCGTCGAGCCCGAGCACGTCGCGCGCCGAGAAGGGCTTGCCGGCGTTGTGTGGTGGGGAGTGCGGCAGGGTCAGGCAGTAGAGCGCCATCGCGATCGACGCGCCGGCGCCGATCCGCAGCGGCAGCGCCGTGGCGTCGGCGCCGAGCCGGCCGATGATCAACCCCACGGCGATGAAGCCGATCGTGCCGAGCACGCGAATGCGTGGGAACTCGCGTCCCGGGTCCTGCATGTTGTCGAACGAGATGGAGTTCGTGAGCGCCAGCGTCGGCATGTAGCACAGCGTGTACGCCAGGAACAGCCACGCGAACCCGGAGAAGGTCGCCTGGGTCGTCGCCAGGTAGAGCAGGATCCCGCCGACGAGATGGAGCGTCGCCAGCACGCGCTCGGTGGCGAAGAAGCGGTCGGCCACCATCCCGACGATGAACGGCGACAGGATCGCCGAGATGGCGGGGATGGAGTACGCGAGGCCCACCTGCGTGCCGGACGCGCCGAGCGATTTGCCGAGGAAGGTGCCGAGCGTGACCAGCCAGGCGCCGTAGATGAAGTACTGCACGAACATCATGAGCGAGAGTCGCGCGCGAATCGCCGTCATGGGAGCACCCGGATGCGAATGTTGCGGAAGGAGACGACGTCCCCATGGTCCTGGAGGGCGATCCGGCCGCGCGAGAAGCGGCCATAGCCCTTCCACGCGTCGAACTTGCTGTGGGCCACCTTGTCCGTCCACTCCGCGCTGCCCAGCTCGTACTCGGCGATGCGCGTGCCGTTGAGCCAGTGCTCGACGTGGTTGCCGTTGACGAGGATCCGCGCGGCGTTCCATTCGCCGGCCGGCTTCGCGATGCCGCGCGGCGCGGGATAGAGCCCGTAGACGGCCCCCGCCGACGTCAGCGGCGACTTGCCGTCGAGATGCCGCTCGTCGTCGAGCACCTGCATCTCCGGGCCGGTCATGTACGTCGCGTCGCCGGAGTCGTCGACGCGGTAGATGATGCCGCTGTTGCCGCCCGGCGCGACCTTCCAGTCGAGCGCGAGATCGAAGTTGGCGAAGGTCTCGCTGGTCACGAGATCGCCGACGCCGGGGCCGGCGACGCGGGTGATGGTGCCGTCCTGCACCTCCCATCCGCGCGTGGGTGCGCCGTCGTGATAGATCCGCCAGCCGAGCAGCGTGGCCCCGTCGAAAAGGGGGCGCCAGCCATTCGTGACCTCCTCGGCGGTCAGTCGCACGGTGGGATGCTCGGGAGTGGAGGGTTGCCAGCTGTTGAAACAACCGCCGGTGAGCACGAGCAGGGCGAGCGCTCGGCGCGCCAAGGGGATCGACATTCGCACCTCGTTGGGTGGTCCGGGGGCAGGGGTCCATGAACGGGCGGACCGGAGGAAAAGAGAGGGCACAGCGGCGGAGGGCACAAGGGCCGCGGCCGGATTGCGCATCGCCCGGGGCCGTGAGAGGTTGGAGCGACGTCGTCCGCCGGCCTCCTCGAGCGCCGAGCGCGATCAACGGCTGATCCACCGTAATTGCGCTCCGCCAGGCGGGGAGAGAGCTTCACCCCGTGCTCTCCCCCGCCACCCTCGCCCGCCCCTACCTCGACGAGACCGTCTCCGCCCGCGCCGGCGCGCGCGTGCGGATCGTCGAGCGTCCCGGCCGATGGATGGCCAGCGACGCGATCGATCACCTCGTCGCCGACCTGCAGCGGATCGTCCGGGCAGGTACTCCCGCCGGCACCCTCGACTACGGCGTCGCCTCCGGCGACCGCGCCCGCCTCGACGACGCCATCGTCACCATCGTCTACGACCGCGCCGCCACGCCGATCGCCTTCAACGCGCTCACCCTGCTCGACTGCGAGCTCCGCGGCCGCCCGATCGAGGTGCTTCACCTCGGTCTCGTGATGGTGGATCCCGCACATCGCGCCGGCGGGCTCTCCGGCGTGCTGTACGGCCTCACCGCGTTTCTCCTCTTCGCGCGTCGACGGCTGCGTCCCCTCTGGGTGAGCAACGTCACCCAGGTGCCGGCGGTGTTCGGCATGGTGAGCGAGAGCTTCGACAACGTCTTCCCCACCGCCACCGGCGCGCGGCAGAGCTACGACCATCTTCACCTCGCTCGTCAGATCATGGCGCGCCACCGCCACGTCTTCGGCGTCGGGGCCGAGGCCGAGCACGACGAGACCCACGCGATCATTCGCAATGCGTACACCGGCGGCTCCGACAACCTGAAGAAGTCCTTCGACGTCGCCACCAAGCACCGCAACGAGGTTCACAACGAGGCCTGCCGCCTCTCGCTCGACTACGACCGCGGCGACGACTTCCTCCAGCTCGGCCAGGTGACCCTCGGCGCCGCGCGCCGCTTCTTCACCCGCTCCTCGCCGAGCGTGTCGCCGGTCGCCTTCGCGCTGACCTTCACCCTGCTCGCGGTGGAGTCGCTGGTCGCCCCGGTGATCCAGTGGTTCGCCGCGGACACGCCGATGGGCGACCTCCGTCCCGCACTCGGCACGAACGCCGTCGTGCGCGCCCGGCCGCGATGACAGCGCGTTCCACCTTCTCGTACGAAGAGCTGGTCACCCGGAACGCCGGCTTCGTCACGCCGGCGGAGCAGACCCTGCTGCGCGAGGGGCGCGTGTTCGTCTGCGGCGTCGGAGGGATGGGTGGCGCCGCGCTCCAGTCGCTCGTACGCGCCGGCGTCGGCCACTTCACGCTGGCCGACATGGACAGCTTCGAGGTCTCCAACCTCAACCGCCAGCTCTTCGCCACGCTCGACACCGTGGGGCAGCCGAAGGTGGAAGCGACGCGCGCCGGGCTGCTCCGCATCAATCCCGATGTGGCGCTGGCCGCCTTCGGTGCGGAATGGGTGGATCGCCTCGACGACATCCTGCCGACTCACCGCGTCGTCGTGAACGGGATGGACGATCTCGCCGCCGGCATCGCGCTCTACCGCAAGGCCCGCGAGCACGGCGCCACCGTGATTGACGCGTACACTGCCCCATTGCCATCGGTGACCGTAGTGCACCCGACGGCACCGCGCCCCGAGGAACGCCTCGGCTACCCGACGCGTGATACCGATTGGCGCGCCATCACCCCCGCGCAGGCGGCCGCGTGCAAGGCCGCCGAAGCGCTCTACGTGGCCGTGCATTCCAGCTCGGCGTCGTACATCGATCACGCCGTCGCCGCCGGATTGTTCGCCGGCACGCGGGCGCGCCCGTCGTTCGCGCCGATGGTGATCGAGACCGGCACGCTCATGGCCTTCGAGGCGGTGAAGCTCCTGCTCGGCCGCAGCTCCGGCGTCGATCATCGCGGTGTCTTCTTCAACCCGTGGACGATGGCCGTCGAGCGCCCGCGCTCGGCACCGGTGGCCTGGCTGCGCGAACGCGTCGCCCGGCGGCTCCTCGCACGGATGACGGCGTGATCGTTCCGCCACCGTTCGACGTCCTCGCCGCCGAGACCCCGGCCGAGTCGGTGGACGTGCTGGTGACCTGGGTCGGCGCCGCGACGCTGTTGCGCTACCGGATCGCGCTCGGCCGCCGTCGCGAGCGCAGCGCCCTCGAGCGGCGCACCGGGTTTCTCATCAGCTGCATCGCCCTCCTGCTCCTGCTGCGCGGCTTCAGCTGGCTGCGGCCCGAGGTCCGCTGGCTGGGGATCGTCATGCTGCTGCCGGCCACGCTGCTGCCGCTCGCGATGACGCTCTTCACCGAAGGGCTGCTGCGGCGGCACGTACCGCGGTGGACGAAGTGGCTGGCCGTCGCGCTCACCCTCACGGCTGCCGTCACCACCATCGTGTTCGGCATGGTCCACACGTCCGACGCGCGAGTGACGTACCTGCTGCTGGGGGCGCTGCTCACGATGATGAGCGTGCTCGGCGTCCTGCTCGCGCGGCGCGAACGGGGCAGCCTCTCCCGCAGCGAGAACGGGCTCGTTCGCGCGTGTCTGCTGGTCACTCTCATCAGCCTGCCGCTCGTCGCGACCGACTTCCGCTTCGACATCGGCTGGCCGATGTCGCGACTCGGCACCCTGGGCGCGCTGCTCTTCTGCTATACCCTGCTGCGCCGCCCGCAGGAGCACGCTCGGGTGCTCTGGTGGGCCCGCGACGTCGGCCGCCTGCTCCTCCGCGCCGGCGTCGTCTGCATGCTGCTGCTCGTCGCGCTGCGCACGGCACCGCGCGACCTGCTCGTCCCGCTCTTCGTGCTGGCGACGGCGTTGGTGATCGCCGTCGCGATCGTCGATCGGCTCGCGCAGTCGAACGCGTCGCGCACCGAGACAGCGCTGCTGCGATGGCTGGCACGGCCACCTGCGACGACACTGCATGGCTTCGTCCGCGAGCTCCATCATCTGCCCCTCACTGCCGATGCGCTGGTGGTCGAACAGGAGGATCTGGTGATGTACGACTACGGCGCGCTCTGCGCCGCCCTTGCCACCGGGCGACCGGTGCACTCGCTCGCCCGCCTGCGTGAGCAGCGCATGGCTCACGGCGAAGGGCGCGTCGAGGCGGCCAGGGGAGCGGATCAGCTCACCGACCTGCTGGAGCGCGCGGAGATGACCCACGTCGCCCTGCTCACCCGCGAGCCCCTTCGCCTCCTGCTCGCCAACATCCCCGAGCTGCCCGGCGCGGCCGACGCGGAGCTCGCACTTGGCGCCGTGGTGCGCCATGGCCAGCTGGCCGTCGCGGGAGCTCGATGAGCGGGGAGGCGCCGGAGATCCGCGACGATGACCTCGATGCCTTCTTCCGTGTGCCATTCGAGGTCTATCCGAAGGATTCACTCTACGTATCGCCGCTGAAGAGCGATCTCGCGCGCGCGCTCGACGTGAAGCGCAATCCGTTGTTCGGTGAGATCGGTGCCGGCGTGCGACGCGTCCTCACCGCACATCGCGGCGGCCGTCTGGTGGGACGCATCGTCGCGCACGTCCATGGTGCCTCGAACCGCGTCCACGGTGAGCGGCGCGGCTGCTTCGGGTACTTCGACTGCGTGGATGACGTCGACGTCGCGCAGGCGCTGCTCGGCGAGGCGGAGCGGTTCGTGCGCGGGCATGGCTGTGACGTGCTGATGGGCAGCTTCAACCTCACCGCCATGCAACAGATGGGCGTCGTCACCGATGGCTTCGACGCCGTGCCGTACTCGGACATGCAATACAACCCGCCGCACATCCCACGGCTCCTCGCGGCGTGCGGCTTCACGCCGACCTTTCCCGTCTCCACCTTCGAGCTCGATCTGCGGACCTTCGATCCGGCCTCGCTCCTCGCCGGCCGTGCCGCCGAGCGACTCACGGATGGACGGCTGTCCTGGGCGCAGCTTCGCACCCGCGACTTCGATCGCGTGCTCGAGCAGGTCCGCGTCGTCCTCAACGACGGATTCGCGCGCAACCCGATGTTCGTGCCCCTCACCGCGGAAGAGATGCGCTTCCAGGCGGAGGATCTCTCGCACGTGCTCGATCCGCGCGTCACCGCGCTCGTGCACGACGACCGTGGTCCGGTAGGGGTGGTGCTCTGCATCCCCGATCTGAACCCGATGCTGCGCGCGATGCGGTCGCGCCTCGGCCCTACCGCCCCCTGGCACTTCCTCCGCTTCCGACTCCTCCCGCGGCGGCGCGCGGTGATCATCTTCTACTCCGTCGCCGCGCGGATGCAGGGGCGGGGGCTGAACGGCGCGATGCTCCATCGCGTGACGACGGCGCTGCGCGCGGCAGGCTATCGTTCGCTCGGCATCACCTGGATCGCCGACGTCAACGCCGCGAGCCTGCGCCAGGTCGAGCGCCTCGGCGCGCGGCGGCTTCACCGGCTTCACCTCTTCGCCAAGCGAATCTCGGAGTAGGATTCGGGGGCGGCGTGACGGTGCGGCGCGCAGGGCTCGAGCAGCGAGGGAGTGGACACCGCCGGGCAGGCTGGACACGGCGGACGACGGCCTCGGGACGCCCCTCGGTGAATCGATCCTTCTCCGCTGCTTCAAAGAAGACTGCTTGTTGCCACAGAGGACGCAGAGGGCACCGAGAACTGCTTCATATGACTGGCTCAAATCATCCGCTGGCGCATCTGTCGCGCGAGGCGCTCGAAGCGCTGGTGCACGAAGCGGCGCGCGCGCCCAGCGTGCACAACGTGCAGCCGGCGCGGTGGCGGTTCGAGCCCGGCGGCGACGTGATTCTCTTCCGGGCGCTCGACCGCAGACTGCCCGTCGCGGATCCCACCGGCCACGACGTCGACGTCAGCCTCGGCGCCGCCTTCGAGGGGATGGCGATCGCCCTGTCCCGGCTCGGGCTCGCGCTCGGCGCGCCGGCGCCGGAGCGTCGCGCACAGGCGGAGGGGTGCGAGCCTGTCGTGCGGGCGCGGGTCTCGGCCGGCGGCACCCTCGATCCTCTGGCACCGCACGTCCTCGAGCGCCGCTCCTATCGCGGGCGGTTCTCGCGGCGCGGCGCACGCGAGCTCGCGTCGGCGCGCCTGATGGAGGCCAGCGACGTTCACGTGATCGACGATGCGGCGGACATCCGCCTGTCCAGCCGGTCGCACGACGCCGCCACCTGGCGATTCGAGTCGCGTCCCGAGTATCACGCCGAGCTCTGGTCGTGGCTGCGCCTCTCGCGCCGCGATCCGCGCTATCGGCGCGACGGCCTGAACGCGGACTGTCTCGCGCTCTCGACGCCCGAGCGGCTGGGGGCCATGGTGCTGCTTTACCCCATCGTGTTTCGCCTGCTCGGCCATCTGCGCATCGCGCGTCATCTGGTGAGCGAAGCGGGGCAGGTGCGCAGCGCGATCGCCCTCGTGCTCTTCATGCCTCGGCGCACCGACTCGGCGTTCGACGTCGGGCGGCGGTTCTATCGGTTGTGGCTCGAGATCACCGCGGCCGGCCTGCATGCGGCGCCGATGTCGGCCAGCGTGGACGACCCGATCACCCGCGCGCAGTATGAGCCGCTCGTCCCGGCGGACCGCCGGCTGGCGAACGTCCTTCGCGTCGGCCACGCGCCGGTCGGCGCGGCGGCGGAGAGCTACCGGCTGCCGACGGCGGAGCTGCTGGTCTGACGGATCACTGGGTGGTGGTGTGCTGGGTGTCCCACCACAGCTCCACTTCCTTGCGCACGCTCTCGCGCGTGTCGTCGGCGCCCGCCTCGAACGACCACACCGGCCGCCCGGCGACGGTCACCACCCACTGCTTCGCGCTCCGCCCTGCCGGTGCGTCCCAGTCGAGGAGGACGCACTTGAAGGAGCGCTTGGCGTACTCGAAGGTGACCAGAAAGACCGGGGGCGTCATCGGGCGCGGTGGGTTGCGGTGATGCTCTGCGCACCGTCCGTCAGACGCAAGGCACGCGCCCGCCGGCCTCGTGGTCGCGCGCGCGAGCGCGATCCGGCAAACTTCCCGTCGTCTCCGACCCCACGAGCCCGTGCCCCGTACACCTCCCTCCGCCACCCGCTTCGCGCGCCACATCGCACGCCAGGCCGCATACGCCGCCACTCTCGTCGCCATCTCCCTGCTGATCGGGATGTCCGGTTACCACTGGATCGCCGGCTATCGATGGATCGACGCCTTCCTGAACGCCTCCATGCTGCTGGGCGGCATGGGACCGGTGGGCGACCTGCGTACCGACGGCGCGAAGCTGTTCGCCGGCAGCTTCGCGCTCTACTCGGGGCTCGTGTTCCTGGCTGTCACCGCCCTCGGACTCACCCCGGTGTTCCACTGGGTCCTGCATCGCTTCCACTGGGAGTGGACGCGGGACGACACGTAGCGGCTCCGCCAACGGCAGACCGCGGATGCCGCGGATGCACGCAGATGCCGCGGATTGCTCCGGGAGGCGCCGAGCCTCCGCGTACTGACGCCAGACTCC
>JABFYH010000181.1 GCA_013361335.1 Gemmatimonadaceae bacterium
GTTCACGGTTCACGCTTTCGGCAGCTCCACGCGGAACGAGAACCGCGTGCCCACCTGCGGCGTCGAGGTCACCTCGAGGGTGGTGCCCATGGCGCGCAGGAAGCTCTGGCAGATGGCGAGGCCGAGGCCGGCGTTGGAGAAGCGCATCCCCGAGGCGCTCGGCCGGAAGCCGTCGAACAGCATCGACATCACGTGCGGCGGGATCCCCTCGCCGGTGTCCTGCACGAAGAACGACACGGCGGTGTCGCCGTGCTCCGTGCAGCCGACGGAGACCGAGCCCTCGTTCGTGTACTTGAGGGCGTTGGTGACGAGGTTGAGCAGCACTCGACCGAGCGCCGCCGGATACCCCATGCGGCCGTCGACCACCGGCAGGGTGAACTGCACGGGGAGCCCCTTCTCCTCGCTCACCGGCCGCACGGTGTCGCACACGTGCAGGATCACCTCGGCGATCGAGAACGGGATCGGCGGGCCGTCCACGAGCCGCTGCCCGCCGCGTACGGCATCGATGACGTCGCTGGCCAGGGTGTTGAGGCCGAGTGCCGCACCGTAGATCAGCCCGAGCTGCCGCTCCTGGATGACGCTCACCGGGCCGCTCTGCCCGCGACGCAGCGTGTCGACGAGGAACAGGATCGACGTCAGCGGCGAGCGCATGTCGTGCGCGATCTCGACGACCGCGTTCACCGCATCGGTGCTCGCGAGATGGCGGGTGAAGTCGTGGTGGGGGTCCTCTGCCTGCCACGCCTGCGCCGCCTCGAGGGTGGTGAGCACCTGCGCCAGCTCGTGGCCATCGACCGCGGTGCGGCTGCGCAGCACTTCGGCCAGCAGCGCGCGGCGCAGCGCGTCCACGTAGTGGCCCGGTACGCTGGCCAGCGAGTCGAAGCCATGCTGCCGGCCCCCGCGCCCCCCCGTGCCATTGCTCGACGCCCCCAGCACGAGCTGGGCGATCCGCCCGAGGCGCTCGCTGATCTCCGAGGCCGGCGCGCGCTCGTCACGCGCGAGCGCAGACGCCGCGTGCTGGACCGCCACGGGGAGCAGATCACGGAGCGATCGGCGGGCCGGTTCGGCCGGCACGCGTGCGGAAGTCAATCGCCGAGGAAGTGCAGGTGGATGTGGATGAGCGCCTCACGGCCGCCGGCCCGGTCGCGTTTTCACGACCGGGACGGGGCGCCGACCTGTGCCCGAGGCGATCCTACAGACCGATCGTCTCGCTGTTGTCGCGCCTGAAGCCGTGGCGCTCGAGCAGACGGTACAGCGTCGTACGGTCCACGCTCGCAAGTCGTGCTGCCCGTGACATGTTGCCCGACGCGCGCGAGACGAGCCGGGTCACGTATTCCTTCTCGAAGGTCGCCAGCACCTGATCCTTTGCGACGTGATACGCCTCGTGCATCGGCACGCCGAACGAGGCCGGCTGGTCCGCCACGATCTCCTGGCCCTGGAACACGGGGATGTCCTCGGCCGCGATGGTGGCGCCAGGCTGCGTGAGGACCACGAGGTGCTCGACCACATTCTGCAGCTCGCGCACGTTGCCGCGCCAGGCTCGGCTCTGGAGGAACTCGAGCGCGGCGCTGCTGAACCGAGGCAGCGCGTCCCGGTTGGTGTGGTGCCGCTTCCAGAAATGCGCGAGGAAGTGGTTCGCGAGGATCGGGATGTCCTGCGTCCGCTCGCGGAGCGGGGGCAGGGTGATCGTCACGACGTTGAGCCGGTAGTACAGGTCCTCGCGCAGCACCTTGGCGTGGATCGCCTGGCGCGGGTCACGGTTGGTGGCGGAGATGAACCGCACGTCGACCTGTGCATCCTGCTGCTCGCTGCCCACCCGCCGCACCACGCCGTCCTGGACGACGCGCAGGAGCTTGGCCTGGAGCGGCAGCGCCATCTCCGTCAGCTCGTCGAGGAACAAGGTGCCGCCGTTGGCGGCCTCGAGCAGTCCTGTCTTGTCGCGATCGGCGCCGGTGAACGCCCCTTTGCGATGGCCGAACATCTCCGACTCGAGCAGATGCTCGGGGAGCGCGGCGCAGTTCAGCGGAACGAGGATCTCGTTCGACCGCCGGCTGTGCTGATGGATGAACTGCGCGAACATCTCCTTGCCGGTGCCGCTCTCGCCGACGAGCATCACCGACGCGTTCGTCGCCGCCACCTTCCGCGCGAGGTCGATCGCGCTGCGAAACGCCGGGGACATGCCGAGCAGCGTGACCTTGTCGCTGTTGCCGTGCTGCTGGAGCAGCTCGGCGTTGGCGTCGTTGCGGCGGCGATTGGCGAGCACCGTGTACGCGGCGCGCCCGAACATCAGATGGAGGTGCGTGCCGGAGAAGGGCTTCGGCAGGTTGTCCCACGCGCCGATGCGCAGCGCCTCGAGGCTCGACGCCACGCTCGGGTTGCCGGTCATCATGATGACGATCGTGTTCGGCTGTACCTCGAGCATCGTCTTGAGCATGTCGAGGCCGGGGACCGGCGTCATGTACAGGTCGAGCATCACGATGTCGAATCGCGAGCGCCGGAAGAGATCGAGCGCTTCGTCGCCGCGTCCGCTGCATACGACGCTGTAGCCTTCGAGCTGTAGCACGCTCGCGCAGCCTTCGCGCAACGTGCGGTCGTCGTCGACGACGAGCACGCGGATCGACGCGCGTTGCTCCATGGGGATCGTCACGGTGTCGGCGAGGATTGGCTCGCCGGCCGGAGGACGCAGTGACACTGCAGAGTCCGTTAGACGTGACACGTGATCCGTTGCCGGAGCGGAATGGGAGTCGAGGCTGCTGTGGAGTGGCTGCATTTGTGCCCAGGCTTACGAAAAAAGGGTGCCAAGCGTGATGCGCCGCTTGGACAACTGTTGCTCGTGCCCCACAACAGTTCCCGGTGATCCGGGTCACCAACGTCGGCCAATTGGGGCATTATGTCAAGCCAAGCCTCTGTAACGGGCTGGAAACCGAAAAAAATCCGCGACCGGCGTCCGGTCGCGGATTCGATGGGGCCATCGAGGGCTCAAATTGTTGCGTCAGCGCAACATAGCTCAGCTTGCCGGTAAGTCGTCGAAGCTCAGGGGCTCGCCCTTTCCGCCGGACGCCATGGCATAGTCGAGGGCGGCTTCCGCCCGCCCGACCACGTCCACCGGCTCCACCCCCGAGGCGCTGAAGTCGGCGGCCGCGTAAAAGCCGGCATGGAGGGGAGTCTGGGTCTCGGCCCGGGTGCCGGCGGTGGTCGTCCGGTCCAGCGCCCGCTGCAGCCGGCTCACGAACTGGCGGGCCCCCGTCTCATCGGTGTCGGGCGCCAGGATCGCGAACCGGCTCTCGCCGACGTAGCCGACGACGTCGGACTTCCGGCTCTTGGCGCGGCAGAGATCGGCCATGTAGCTCAGCGCCGCGCTCACCGGCTTCCCGGCGGTGGTGACGTCGGCCGGCGTGTTGGAGGTGACCACGACGCACGCCAGCGCTTCGTGGTTCCGCGAGGCTCGCGCCCCGAGCTGGGCCGCCCAGTGCCGCAGCCCGCGCACGCTGTACAGCCCCGTCTGGGGATCGATCAGCGACGTCGACTCGGCGTCGACGAGCCGGCGCCGCGCGCGAAGGAAGGTGGCCATCTTCAGCAGCACGCTTTCGATGTCGAGCGGCTGGGTGAGGAAATCCCAGGCGCCCGCCTCGAGGGCCTCCGTGCGCATCCGATTCGACGCCGGTGCCGGCGACGTGATGAAGATCGGCGTCGAGTGGTCGAACAGCGGGTCGTCGGTGAGCGCCCGGCACACGGTGATCCCATCGATCTCCGACAGCGCCGTGTCGAGGATCAGCGTATCGGGGCTCACGTGCCGCGCGAGATCGAGCGCGCGCCGTCCGCCGTCCACGCGAAGCACCGCGTAGTCGTTCAACTCCAGCACGCTCTCGACCGAACGGCCGACCCACTCGCCATGACTGGCGATCAGGACAAGAGGTTGTCGATTCCGGAGCTCAACCATGGCAATACGATGCAGTGCGAGAACGGAGCGGCGCGGGTCGCCGCTCCAGCGGATCGACTATCGCGCCACCCCCGCCGGGGCCCCTGCCGGCTGAGACCGGGCGGTGTACCAGGCGAGTGCTTCGGCGAGTCCGGCGGAGACGCGGTGCGTCGGCTCGTACCCGAGCAGCCGCCGCGCCTTTCCGATATCGGCCAACGACCGGCGGATGTCGCCCTGCCGAGCGTCGGAGTACTTGGGCCGCGCGGCCGCGATGGCCGGGTGCTGAACCGCCAGCCCCTGCTGGATCATTCGAAACAGCTCGTTCAGGGACGTCTCCTGGCCACACGCCACGTTGTACGCTTCCCCCGTCACGGCCGCATCGGCCGCCGTCGCCGCCAGGATGTTCGCCTGCACCGCGTTGGCCACGAAGCAGAAATCCCGGCTGGTCTCGCCATCGCCGAAGATCTCGCACTGCATGTCTCGGAGCAATGCATCCACCCAGCGCGGAATTACCGCAGCGTACGCGCCGTTCGGGTCCTGCCGGCGTCCGAACACGTTGAAGTACCGCAACCCGACCGTCTGCAGGCCGTAGCTCCGCTGAAAGACCGAGGCGTACAGCTCGTTCGTCGCCTTCGTGGCGGCGTACGGTGACAGCGGACGCCCGGTCTTGTCCTCGACCTGCGGAATCGTCCGCGCATCGCCGTACACGGAGCTCGACGACGCGTACACCACCCGCTTCGCCCCGGCGTCGCGCGCGGCGACGAGCACGTTGAGGAAGCCCTCGACGTTCACCTGGCTGCTGCTCACCGGATCGGCCAGCGATCGCGGCACCGACGCGAGCGCCGCCTGATGCAGCACGTAGTCCACCCCCGTGCACGCCGCGCGACAGGTCTCCACGTCGCGGATGTCGCCCTCCACGAAGCGGAAGGAGCCCCGGCCGGCGCTCGACGCGAGCGCTTCGTCGAGGTTGGCCTCGTATCCGGTGGCGAAGTTGTCGAGCCCCACGACCGTCTGCCCGAGGCCGAGCAGCTCCTCGACGAGATTCGAGCCGACGAAGCCGGCCGCACCGGTCACCAGCCAGACGCGCGGGTGCTTCACCAGCGTCTCGCGCGTCTGCGTATATGTCTTCGGGATGGAACGATCGGTCATCTTGGGAGGCAAGCTGAGTGAGGCGTAACGGGGCAAAGCATCTTCCATTCCCCGCGCCGTGGATACCATGCGACGAATAACCGCCGCCTTGGCAACAACTTAGCGACCGCCTCGCCGGACCTCTTGTAAAATGCCCTGCAAACCTGTCGCAAAACTCCTGCAATACTGTAGGTACAATCCCGCACTACCCGTGTCACCCACGGCGCGCGTGAAACGTTGCGCGCGCGCGTGCAACACCTGCCCTGAACCGGATCTGACGCCCCGCCCGACGCTTCACGGCGTCAGCGAGAGCTGCACGCCGACGCTGCGCACGGTGGGAAGCTGGCCCATCTCCAGCCCGCGGCTCGGGCCGGTGCTCAGCACGAACTCCGGATCGACGTTGGGGGCGTCCGTCCACAGCGCCAGATTCCGACCCACCACCGCCACGCGAAGCGTCTGGGCGTGCAGCCCGACGGCGTGCAGGGGCAAGGCCACGCTCGCGCGGGCCTCCCGCAGCTTCACGTAGCTGGCGTCGTACATCCACCGCTCGGCGATCCCGCCGAGGGCGTGGTAGTACGCCTCCGTCGTGACATGCACGGCATTGCGCTGGCCGGTGACCGCATCGACGCCGGCGATCAACAGCCCGGTGTCCGGACGGACGGCGGTCTCCGCCAACGCGCCGGAGAACGCGCCGGCACGGTTGCTGGCGCTGAACAGCTGACCGCCCCGCCGGACGTCGAACAACACGCTGAGGTCGACGCCGACGACCCGCACCCCGGTCGAGAGGCCGGCGATCCAGCTCGGCGCCGACGTCCCCAGCACGCGCGGGCCGGTGATGGAATCCGGCAGGGGATGGCCGTCGCGCAGCACGAGCTGGCCCGTCGCATCCCGAAGGTAGCCGAGACCGACCAGCGCGCTCGGCGCCACACCGGGGCGCGCCTCGATCGACATGCCGTTCAGGCTCGGACTGACGGGCAGCGCACCGACGCCGCCAAGGGACTCCACGAGCCCGGTGTTCTTCGCGAAGGTGGCGCCGACGCGCCACTCGAGCCGTGAGAAGCGCGCCGGGACGAGCTCCACCTGCGCCTCGATCCCCTTGTTGGACACGCCGCCGCTGCGCACAAAGGTCGCCGCGGATGGCAGAAGGAGGTTCTCGCTGCGCTCGTCGTAGTACGCGACGTCCGCGCGCGCGCGGCCCGCGAAGCCGCGGAGGTCGGCGCCGACCTCCCACCCGCTCGTCACCTCCGGTGCCGCGAGCGCGTCGGCCGACGACGCGGCGACCGTCGACGACAGGCCGAGCTGCTGCACGAGCGCGGGTAGCGCATCGGTGCCGGCGCGCGACCAGCCGCCCCGCAGCGTGAGCGCGTCGAGCCGCCCGCCGCCGAGCGACGGATTGGCTCGCACGAGATCGACGCTCGCCACCACGCTCGGGTAGAGCTGCGACGCGTTGCCGCTCAGCAGCGACGAGCTTTCCTGCCGCGCCGACAGCGCGAGGTCGACGTAGTCGAGCACGGTCGCATCGAGTCCGCCGACGACGAAGGTGGTGTGCGACGCGAGATCGGAGCGCTGTGCCGCCGGCGGCGTCGGGTTGGGTACGCGATCGGTGCCCGATGCCGAGGTGTTCAGGTCGTTGCCGCGCCGTCCGGCGCCGAGGGTGAAGGCGAGACCCGAGCCCGCCGTCCCACTCGGCGTGCCGCGGAGCCACAGCTCGACGTTCGTCTGCGTCGCCGTGATCTCGTCGTCTTCCCGCCCGCTGGTCGAGAAGTCGCCACGTCCCGCGAAGTAGGGAAAGCCGCCCATCCAGCCCGACGCGATGGTGAGGTGCCGCGAGTCGGTGTAGTGGTCGGCGCCGGCGCGCAGCGTGCCGCGGAGCCAGTCGGTCAGCGCGTAGGTCGCGGCGCCGCCACCGATCCAGCGCGTGCGCTCGTCGTGGTTGTCGTTCTGGAGCGGGGCGAAGTACGGATTGTTGTGCGTCACGTACTGCCAGCTGATCTGCGCCTGATTCGCGTCCCGCAGACGGTTGCGCAGCGTCTGGACGTCGACCTGACGTCCCATCATCGAAAAGACCGACACCGGATTGCTCTCGTCCATGCCGGTGCCCGGACGGTCCTCGCCGCGAATGCCGTAGTACTGCGCATCGCCGCTGAGCTCCAACCGCTCCGAGAGACGATATCCCGCCGTGAGGGTGCCGGACCGCCGGGCGAGTGAGCTCTGCGGCGTGAGGCCCGAGTAATCCCGGTTGGCGATCGAGAGCCGGAGCTGGCCGGACTCGTTGGCGCCCTGCGCCGCCACGTTCGTGGCGAGAGTGCGCCCCCGATCGAAGTAGTCGCTCACGTTGTTCGGGTGCGCCACCCAGGTGCGCACCTCGGCGCGGGCAGCCTCGGTGAAGCTGGCCTGCGGAATCGGCTGGCCGAGCAGGGCGGGGCCCCAGCTCTGGCTGACCGAGTCGTTGATGCCGCCCCCCTTGCCGTTGAAGAAGGCAAAGGCGCCGCCCAGCCCCTGGCCATACGCGTTCTGGTACTCCGGCAGCCGCAGCGGATTCTCGACGGTGACCTGCTGGCTCGCGGAGATGTCGAAGCCGTTCAGCCCTCGGCCGTTGCGCGTGCTGACGAGCAGCACGCCGTTGGCGGCGCGGCCGCCGTAGCGCATCGCGGCCGCCGGCCCGCGCAGGAGCTCCACCGTCGCCACGTCTTCGGGGTTGAGGTCGGAGATCGCGCTGCCGAAGTCGAAGCCACCCAGGCCGGCGCGCTGGTTCGTGCTCGCGATGTTGGCGTTGTCGACGAGCATGCCGTTCACGACGACGAGAGGCTGCGTCAGGCCGATCAGCGTTCGCTGCCCGCGCACGGACAGCGCGGTCGTGCCACCGAGCGCGGAGGAGCCGCGCACCTCGACGCCAGGCAGACGCCCGGCGAGCGCGGCCCCGAGGTCGGTCGAGCCAGCGAGATCCGTGAACGCGGCGCTGTCGACGACGGGCAGGCGTACGGCGGCGGGCCGAGGACCGCGCGCGACCGTCGGCGTGGCGGAGGGCGGCCGGCTGGGTACGGCGCGGCGCGCCGTGTCGACCGCCACCGGGGGGCGCTGCGGCTCCGGTGCCGGCTCCGCCGTGGACCGAAGCTCGAAGTCCTGCACCATCGCGCCCCCGACGAGCCGGATCGACGCCG
>JABFYH010000143.1 GCA_013361335.1 Gemmatimonadaceae bacterium
ACGCGGGTGGCGACATCACCGACATCGTGATCGAGGAGCGGCGCCGGCAGCTCTTCGCCGAAGGGCAGCGGTATGTCGACATGCTGCGGAAGAACATTCCCTTCCCCACCGGCACGAACGGCGCGAACCGGAAGGGACAGGTGTACGGTCCGGTGACGTGCGTCCCGCTGCCGAACGTCGAGACGCAGAACAACCCGAACTTCAAGACCTGAGCGGGTCAGGCATCGAACGCGAAGGGCCCGGCAGCGCGGAACGCGCTGCCGGGCCCTTCGCACCATCGGGAGGGATCAGGCGCGAACCGCTTGCACCTCGAGGTGGATCTTGATGTCGTTGCTCACCAGCACGCCGCCCGCCTCGAGCGCGGCATTCCAGGTGAGGCCGAATTCGCGCCGGTCGATCTTGGTGTCGGCGCTGAAGCTCACGCGCTCCCCGCCCCATGGGTCGCGGCCGCGCCCTTCGTAGGTCGCGTCGAGCGTCACTTCCTTCGTCACGCCGCGGATGGTGAGGTCGCCGACGACGGTGAACTCGCTGCCCGGGGTGGCGCTGGCGCCGGTGATCTTCCGGCTCGCGAAGCTGATGGTCGGAAAGTTCGCGACGTCGAGGAAGTCGGCGGAGCGGAGGTGTTCGTCGCGCTGGTCGGAGCGGGTGTCGAGGCTCTTCGCGTCGAACTCCACCTTGGCCGACGAGTTGGCCGGGTTGGCCTCGTCGATCGTGAGGGTGCCGCGCGCGTCGGCGAGCCGGCCCTTCACCGTGGTGATCATGAGGTGCTTCGCGGCGAACTCGATGAGCGAGTGGGACGCGTCGATGTTCCAGGTGCTCGTGGCGGTCGCGGTAGCGGTGCTCATGATCGTGTCCTCGGCGGCGGTGAGTCGTGGCGGTGGTGATCAGATACGATAGCCGTATTGCTTAGAACTAAGGTAATAATTCCTCAGCGGTTCCGCAAGGTACCGGAGGGCGGGCGCCTGGGTAGACCGGCATTCCTGTCGAGCTCGTCTACGGCGTAGGTTCACACGAGTCTCAGGCGATGCCGCGCGGGCGCCGCTAGTGGTGGCCCGACGTCGCGGTCTCGTGCCGCGCCGCACCCTGCTCGTGCAGCGCAGCGCCGATGTCGACCGTCTGCTCGAGCAGGGCATCGATGTCGGCGGCCTCGGTGCGGAAGTTCACGATGCAGGCGCGGAGCCCGAACTGGCCGTCGAGCACCACGTTCGACGGAAAGACCCGGCCGGCGAGCTGCAGCTCCGCCATCAGGCGCTCGTTGAGACGGTTCAGATACGGCTCGGCCGACGGATCACCGCGCAGCTCGGTCGGCACGTACCGGAAGCAGGCGATGGAGAGCACGGGCGCCGGCCCGACGGTCTCGAGCTGCGGGTGCGCTGCGGCTCGCTCGTACAGATAGCGCGCGAGGGCGACGTCGTGCGCGATCCGGCGTTGATAGGCCGACCACCCATGCGCGAGCAGGGAGATCCAGATCTTCAACGCGTGGAACCCGCGCGAGAACTGCGGACCGAGGGCGAAGAGATCCGTGCCGCGGCCGGTCACCGCCTTGTCCTCGTACACGTAGCTCGGGTCGATGGAGAAGGCGTGCGCCAGCGACTGCATGTCGCGCACGACGAGCACGCCGCCGGAATGTGGCGTGTACAACCACTTGTGCGGATCGAAGGCGATCGAGTCCGCGCGCTCGATGCCGCGGAACAGCGGGCGCAGCGCATCCGTCAGCGCGGCGACCCCGCCGTACGCGCCGTCGACGTGCATCCAGAGGCCATGCTCGGCGCAGACGTCAGCGATGGCGTCGAGCGGATCGATCGCGCCGGTGCCGACCGTTCCGGCGGTAGCGATCACGGCGATCGGGCGGAGCCCCTTCGCGAGATCGGCGGTGACGGCGTCGCGTAGCGCGTCGACACGCATCCGCAGCTCGCCGTCGCATGGGATCGCGCGCACGGCGTCGCGACCGAGGCCGAGCATGTCGGCCGCGCGCGTGTTGACGTGGTGGACCTCGGCGGAGGCGTACAGCGTGAGCGGTGATCCGGCGCGGGTGCCCAGCTCGCGGATGGCCCATCCGGCGCGCGCGTCGCGGGCGGCCTTGAGCCCCACGAACGCCGCCATCGCGCCCCCCGAGGTGACGTACCCGCCGGCGCCGGCCGGCAGGCCAAGCCTGGTGGCGAACCAGCGACAGAGATGCAGCTCGATCTCGGTCGCGGCCGGCGAGAGCCGCCATCCACCGACGTTCTGGTTGATGGCGGCGGCGACGAGATCGGCGGCGGCGCCCGGGATCGTGCCGGAGCCGGAGATGTAGGCCATGAACCCGGGATGGCCCGTGTACGTCGCATGCTCCAGCACGATCGTGCGCAGCGTCGTCAGCAGCTCGTCCATCGACAGCGGCTCGTGCGGGATGTCGCGCGTGACGGCGGCGCGCACCTCGGCGGCCGTGGCACGCCCGCCGGCCGGGAGCGAGGGGAGCTGCTCCAGCAGCTCCCCCCACAGCTCCACGACCTCCCCGCCGAGGAGGCGCGCGCGATCCGCGTCCCACGCGAGATCGCTGACGGCGGGCGGCCGGTGGGTCATCGGGCCGCGGCCGCCTTGGGCATGTCCGCGGGGTTCACGTAGGTCAGCGCGAACGGTCCCATGGCGTGCACCTGCACGACGGTCGTCCCGCGCGCCTGCGCATAGTGCGGCGCGCCCGAGGGCGCGGTGATGAAGTCGCCGGCGTGGAGCGTCGTCATCTGTCCGGCGTCCAACGTCTTGCCCATGCCCACCCTGAAGTTGCCGGTGATGACGGTGATGTGCTCATCGGTGGGATGCGTGTGGGGCGCGATGCGATAGCCGCTCGGCATGCGAAGGCGAACGGTGAACAGCCCGTTGGCACCGGGGTTCCCCTGCATCACCGCCATCTGTGCGCCGGCGGGAAAGACCGCCGGCGCGGGCCCCCATTTGATGGCGGGGGCGGCGGCGTGCGAGGCCGTCGCCTGCGCGAGGGCCGTGGGCGCGACGACGGTGAGCAGCAGGAGTGGGGACACGATGCGGCGCATGTGGGCCTCCCTGACAGTGGGTCGAGCATCCGGGACGCGGCGGGCGCGGGATAGGATACGGAAATCCGTCGCCGGCGCCAGCAGGATGGTCGATGGTCAGGGAACCGACGTCGGCGCGCCCGTCCGGACACGCCGAGTCAGCGCGGTGCGCGAGCTACCGCTGGACGGGGACGGGAGCCCAGCTCCCGGTGTCCGCGTTGAACAAAGCGCGCGCGCGCCAACGGGTCAGCGGCGCATCGAGCTTGATGTCGAGCACCTGCCGCTTCACCTCGCGCGGCCCGAACGCCACGAGGGTGTCGACCGAGTATCGCGTCCGCGTCACGCGGGTCGAGAGCCCGTCGACCGTGACGCCCAGCGTCGGACCGATGGAATCGTTGTCCGCGTGCTCGATGCGCGCCCACACCGGCTCGTCGCGCGGGTTGGTGACGATGACCGTCGCGCTCAGCCACCCGCTGTCGGGCGCCGTGAGCGCGATGGGCTGCGGCGCGAGCACCAGCTCGATCTTGAACTGCGACGGCGAGAGCACGGGACTCGAGGGGCCCGGCGGGGTGAGCAGCTCCGCGCGCTCCTCGTGGAGCCCGTCGCCGAAGTCGACGATGCCGCCGCAATGGTCCACGAAATCCACGCGCTGATGATCGCCGCGCTGGAGGAGCGCGTGCAGCATCTCGTGTCGGACGACGGCGCCGTCGGTGGCGTACGGCTGGGCGAGCACGATGCGGTTGCCGTCGCGGTACCAGTAGCCGGCGTAGCGCGTGGCGCCGTCGTCGATGGAGAGGCGCGGGACGACGTAGAAGTGGACCTGGCCCATCGGCCGCGCATGGCCCGCGCAACTCTGCGTCATCGTCCACCACCGCGCGTACGGGGCGCCGGGCGCGACTTCGATCGCATCGTCGGGAAATGGAATCGCGCCCGTGGGCTCCGTGCACGCGGCAGCGAGCTGCAGCGCCACGATACCCATTGCGGCTGCGATCTGTGCGATGCGACGGTTCTGAGTCGGCACGTCGAGCGTCGGATGATGTCCACGCGGCGACCGAGCGAGATCGGTCGGTTCCGTGGCTCAAGACGTTCGGCCGAAGGCGAGGCAACAGCGCAATCGTCTGCCGGTCCTCGAGCCCTTTTTCAGGGAGTTGAGCGTGCCGCGGTGACTCCGATCACCAGAATCCGGACTTTCTGTCGGTTGCGGGGGTTGTCCAGTACGCGTCTGTATAGGTACGCTACACGCTCACCCCCCGACGCTGGGAGATGGCGAAAATGTCCACCGTGTATATGACGTCCGCCGATGTGCGGGCTGCCCGTTTCGAAGTCCTCGTCGAGGAGCTGCGCCCCCTGCTGCGGCGGTCGCACCCCGACGTCTCCGAGGAGGTCGTGCTCGAGCACGCGATCCACATCGCGGCGCTCCGTCTGGCCGGAGGAAACATCACGTGGGCCCTCGTCGGCTAGGCCCCGATGCGAGATCCCGAGTCCGACGCCGACGCGGCAGCGCGTCGCGCGACACGCATGACCGAGCTCCTCGCCGAGCTGGCGCAGGTCAATCGCCCGCTCGCCCCGACGATGTCCGAGGCCGAGTTCCGCGCCATGATTCAACGTCTGGCGGAGCAGCAGCTGTTGTATGAGGAGTTCGGTGACGAACGGTAGAGTCGCCCGCGATCCGCTCCTTCGCATCTTCCGCGACGACTTCGGCCGCGAATGGGAGGTGCGGATGATCGTCGATCAGGCGATCGGCTCCGGCCTGGTCGGCGCGACCAACCCGGCGCTGATGCCGGGCGCGTTGCTCTTCGACTCCGGCGAGGCGCAGCGGCGACTCGAGCCGCTGCCGGCCGGCTGGTACATCGCGAGCGAGGCGCTGCTGACGCGCTGGTGCGAAGCCGCCGTCCCGCTCGCGTAGCAGCCGCCACGAACGAGAACGCCGCCCTGCTCGGGCGGCGTTCTCATTTTCAGCGCTCCCAGAAATGCGGTGGCTCGATGCCGAGCGCCCGAAGGTAGACGTAACCTTGCCCGCGATGATGGATCTCGTTGTCGCGCACGTACAGCAGCAGATCGTAGATCGGCATCTTCCACTGCCCGAACGCGGTGTCCACCTCCTGGAACCGCGCGGCGGGGATCTTCGGAAACAGCGCGTCGATCTCCCTGGTCGTCTCGTCCCACATCCGCAGCAGCTCCGATCTCGTGGTCGCCTTCGCGGACGCGAACTGCTCCCACTTGCCGGTGATCACGCCCTGGAGCGTCGGGACGGCCATGCCGATGAACTCCATCGCGAGCGCCGAGAAGGGGCGCATCCCGCCGACCGCATAGTTGAACAGCTTGTCCTCCGGGAATGCCTCGATCGTACGGCGCGTCAGCGCGCGGTGCCCCTGCCAGCTCTGGAGGAACTGCTGCGACGTCATGATCGGTGCGGCCGTGGTCGTCGGCGCCATCGGAGTAACCTCTGTCCATGATGAAGGCCGGCACTCGGGCATTGCCGCCGGCAGCTCAGGGCGAGATAGCACGCACGCCGTCCGCCGTCAACGAGTGCCGACGCGTGAGCGCGCGTCAGAGCGCGACGCGGTTGCGTCCCCCTTCCTTCGCGCGGTAGAGCGCCTTGTCCGCCGCCTTCACCACCTGATCCGGCAGCAGCGACCCACGCGCCTCGGCCGCGCCGATGCTCACCGTCACGGCGAGCGCTTTCCCGTTCGTGCCGCGGGCGCGCGCCGACGTGGGCTTGCGCTTCGGGCGGTCGTGGCCGCGCATCGTGAAGGTCGCGCGCGCCACCGACGTGCGCAGCGTCTCGAGGTGCGGCGCGCTCTCGGCGGCGGTCTTGCCGGGGAAGAGCACGGCGAACTCCTCGCCACCGTAGCGGAAGGCGCGTCCACCGCCCGGCACCTGCGCCAGGCGTCCCGCGACCATGCGCAGCACCTGATCGCCGACGTCGTGGCCATGGGTGTCGTTGAACTTCTTGAAGTGGTCGACGTCGACCATCGCGACGGTGTACGTGCCGTCCACGCGGAGGAGCGCGTCGTTCAGCGCACGCCGCGCGGGCAGGCGGGTGAGCTCGTCGTGATAGGCCATCGCGTACGCGCTCTCCACCGCGGCGACGACGAGCACCAGTGCCGCGCTCGCGAGATGCAGGGTCGCGTGTCCGCGAGCCGGCCCCGCGGCCGCTGCGATCACGCTGCCGATGGCAGCCCACAGGAATCCCCGATTCTCCGGGTCCGGCCGCCACAGCGCGCGACCGGCGAGGACCGCGATCGCACCCAGCGCGACGAGCGCCGCTGGTTGGCCCAGCGGCAGCCAGGCAAGCAGAGGTCGCGGCAGGAGCACGACGTCGAGCGCGCGAGCGAGGCCGACCGGATACGCGGCCGACAACAGCCAGAGCGCGAGCACGAGCGCCAGCTGCGCGCCGAGCACGGCGAGACGCCGCAGCCCCGCCGTCGTCAGCATGCCACGCTCACCGACGAAGGCCAGCATCGCCAGCGACGCGGGAACGAGCATCGCCACCACGCGCACGACGACGGTACCCGCGTACGGCGCCCCCGAGTCGGGGGGCGCGAGCCAGAGCATGGCGCGGTCGGCGAGCGCGAGACCGGCGAGGGCGAGCAGCAGCCGTCCCCTCTGGAAGCGCCAGGCGAGGAGCGCCCCGGCGCCAAGCACCATGGGCGGGTAGTAGCGGACGATCGCCGTCGCGGCGTGGGCCGAGGCGCCCCAATGCACCAGCGCGACCGCCGCGACGAGGAGGACGCCCTCGGGGAAGACGAGGGCGAGGAGCTTTCGCGTCAGCATAGACGCGAAGAGGACGAGCGAGCGGGCGGGCGGTGACGCCTCCGCCTGCTGCGACCGTCGCGCGCGAGTTGCTTGACCTTTCCGCGATCACGCCGGATTCTTCGTGCAATGCCGCCGGCGCAGCCGCGCGCCGCCACGGCGCTCGAACAGTCAACGACAGGACGACATGGCTGAGCAGGGTGGGCGGCCCGAGGGTCCCGATCTCGCCGTGGGGATCTCCGGCGACCAGATAGCCGAGGGCCGGATGGTGGCGGGGCGAGTCGGCAACGACGCCGTCCTCGTCGCGCGGGTCGGCGGCCGGTGCTTCGCGATCGGCGCGACCTGCTCGCACTACGGCGGGCCACTCGCCGAGGGGATCCTCGTCGGCGACACGGTTCGGTGTCCATGGCACCACACGGCCTTCCGACTTCACGATGGCGGCGTCGACCGGCCGCCGGCGCTCGACCCCCTGCCCTGCTGGCGGGTCGAGGAGTCGAATGGTCGCGTGAAGGTGGTCGGCAAAGCTGCCTCTACGGTCTCCGCGCCCATGCATCCGAGCGCATCGGCTCCGGAGTCGGTGGTGATCGTCGGCGTCGGCGCGGCGGGCACGGTCGCCGCGCGCACGTTGCGGGAGGAAGGATATGCCGGACCGATCACGATGGTCGACGCCGATCCCGACGCACCGGTGGATCGCCCGAATCTTTCCAAGGACTATCTCGCCGGCACCGCGCAGGAAGAATGGGTGACGCTTCGTCCGCCGGAGTTCTTCCGCGACAACGACATCATGTTCAGGAAGCCGAGCCGCGCGGCGGAGCTCGACCTGCGGTCGCGCGAGCTTCGGCTGGACGACGGCACCGTGATCTCATACGGCGCGCTGCTGCTCGCGACGGGTGCGTCGCCGATCCGGCTGCCGCTGCCGACGACCGGCCGCGTGCCGCTGCTCACCTTGCGGACCCTCGCTGACAGCCGAGCGATCGTCGACGCGGCCTCACGCGCTGGAAGCGCCGGTCGCGCCGTGGTGCTCGGCGCCAGCTTCATCGGCCTCGAGGTGGCGGCGTCGCTGCGGACGCGCGGGCTCGAGGTTCACGTCGTCGCCCCGGAGCCACGCCCGCTCGAGCGCGTGCTCGGTCCGCAGGTGGGCGACTGGATCCGTGAAGTCCATGAGTCGCATGGCGTGATCTTTCACCTCGGCCAGAAGCCGCGCGAGCTGACGGACGACGCCGTCGTGCTCGAGAGCGGGGAGCGACTGCCGGCGTCGTTCGTCGTCGCCGGGGTAGGCGTGCGACCGAACGTGGAGCTCGCCGAGCGAGCCGGCCTCGCGCTCGATCGCGGCGTGCTCGTGAACGAGTACCTCGAGACGAGTGCACCCCGCGTGTTCGCCGCGGGCGACGTCGCGCGCTACCCGGACATACGAACCGGCGAGCCGGTGCGGGTGGAGCACTGGGTTGCCGCGGAACGGCAGGCGCAGACCGCCGCGCGGAACATGCTCGGCGCCGGCGAGCGCTTCACGGCGGTGCCGTTCTTCTGGAGCGCGCACTACGACGCGACCATCTCGTACGTGGGCCACGCCGAGCGGTGGGACACGATCGCGGTCGACGGATCGCTCGCGCAGCGCGATTGCACGATTCGCTACGTGGCCGGCGGTCGAACCCTCGCCGTGGCCACCATCGGACGGGACCGCGCGAGCCTGCAGGCGGAGGTCGAGCTGGAGCAGCAAGCTCCGGCACCAGCCACGGCCGGCTGAGAGTTTCCAGCCGGCCGTAGCGGTAATCGTCCGATGTCGTGCCGCGCTCAGCCGCGGTGACCGTCCTCGCCGCGCTCGTTGTCGTCATCGGCGGCGTCATGGCGGCCGACGAAGATCACCCGATAGATGCGCCCACCTCGGTCGTCGGAGATGTAGAGCGAGCCGTCCGGGCCTTCGGTCACGCCGACCGGGCGGTGCTTCGCAGTCTGCGGCAGCGGACCAGGCGAGCCGGCGAAGTTGTCGGCGAACACCTCGGCAGGTCCCGAGGGCCGGCCGTCCCGCGTCATCGGGACGAACATGACCTTGTAGCCCTCGTTCGGCAGCGGCGCGCGGTCGAAGCCCCCGTGGAAGGCCACGAACGCCCCGTCGCGATAGTGCCGAGGGAACTGCCGCCCTTCGTAGAAGTGCATGCCGTTCGGCGCCCAGTGCGCGCCGAAGGTGAGGAGCGGCTGGTTGAACGTCGAGCAGTCGATCCCCTGCGGACCACGCACGAGCATGCCGTCGCCGCCGTACTCCGGCGCCAGCACCTTGCGGTTCTGGAAGACGGCGTCGAAGTAGCAATACGGCCAGCCATTGTTGGTGCCACGGCCGATGTGCACCAGCTCCTCCGCCGGTAGGACTGCATCCTGCTCCACCGTGAAGTGCTCGGGCCAGTTCTCGAACAGCATGTCGCGGCCGTGCATCACGCCGAACAGCTCGTGCGTGCGCGGCTGGACGGCGAGCGCCACCATGTTACGGTAGCCCGTCGCGTAGTGCTGCCCACTGGCTTGCGTCTGATTCGTTCCCCGAGCGTCGAAGGTCCACACCCCGGCGCGAATCGGAAGCTCGGGACAGGGAAACACTCCCGGCGAGTGCAGGACGCGGTTCTGCACCTGGCAGGCGTTGCTGGCCGACCCGATGTTGACGAACAGCGTGCGATCGTCGCGGAGGACGACGGTCTTGCTGATATGATCGCCGGACGCGGGCAATCCGCCGACGACGACCTCGGGGCCGGCGCTCGGCACGAGCTCCCCCGCACCGAGGCGATAACGGACGACGCGATCATTCTCCCCGAAGAACAGGCGGCCGTTGCCCCAGTCGATGCCACTGCCTCCCTTCCCGGGGTTGAATCCACGGATGACGTCGGCCTTGCCGTCGCCGTTTGCGTCGCGCAGCGCGATGATGCCGAAGGGCGGAATGCTGTTCCGCGTCTGGTTGATGGCGACGAAGACGTCGCCGGTCGGGGTCACCGCCATGTGGCGGGCCGCGCCCAGCCGGTCGGCGACGACGACGGCGCAGAATCCGGGGGGCAGCGTGATGCCGGCGTTGTCCGGATCGCACCGTACGCTGCCGCGCGCTCTGTCGTTTGCTCGGTCGTCGAGGCCCGCGGCTCGGTCGGTGCGTGCGCCCGTGGGCTCGAGGCTCTCGTCGGGCGCCGACGGGGGCTCGCTGCAGGCACTCAGCGCGCCGACGAGCAGCGCGGCGGCCGAAACGCGGAAGGTGAACGGGATGGGACGCACGATGGACCTCCACGAGTGGGGTGGCCATGGTCACGGACGCCGACGAACCGTCGGACAGCCGCGGCCATGGGTCGCGACGCCCCTGGCGTCGCCGCACCGGGCATCCGCAATCGACGCGCTATGTTCGAGCCGGCGAGCGCGTCCGCGGTAAGTCGCCAGCCGACAACGTCATGAACCTGAGTCGGTCGAGCGCGCGATCCGCACCGGATGTATCGCGGTATTGCGACGCGTAACGCGACGATACGAGCGGCCGCGCCGGAGCAGCGCGTGATCGCGAGCGCTGTGCGCCCCATTGAGGCTCAGGAGTTGCTCACCGAATGCCGCGACCTCGTTCTTCTCGCGGAGGGCCCTGAAATGCCTGTGCACGCGCTGCGTCGCTCGAGCCTGACCGTCCTGCTTCTCGTTCTGCCGGCCTGCGAAACGAGCACGCATCTGCCCGTATCCGCGGGGACGGGGCCGCAGCCGCAGCTCCCGCCGCCAAAACGAACGTTGCTCCCGACGGTCAACGTCGCGCCGGCCAAAGGATGGCCGTCGGGAGCGACGCCAGTCGCCGCTCCCGGCACGAAGGTCAACGCCTTCGCGGCGGCGCTCGATCATCCACGCTGGCTGTACGTCCTCCCGAACGGCGACGTTCTCGTGGCCGAGACGAACGCCCCGCCGAAGCCCGACGACAACAAGGGGATCAAGGGTCGGTTCTTCAAGTTCTTCCAGAAGAAGGCAGGTGCCGCCGTACCCAGCGCCAATCGCATCACACTGCTTCGCGACGCCGACGGCGACGGCGTCGCCGAAACACGGTCGGTGTTTCTCGCGGGGCTGAACGCACCGTTCGGGATGGCGCTGGTGGGCAGCGATCTTTACGTCGCCAACAGCGATGGCATCGTACGCTTTCCCTACACGGCCGGCGACACGCACATCACGGCCGCCGGCGCATCGGTCGTCGCCCTGCCGGCGGGCACGATCAACCATCACTGGACGAAGAACATCATCGCCTCGCGCGACGGCTCGAGGCTGTACGCGACCGTCGGATCCAACAGCAACGCGGCCGAGAATGGCATCGCGGCCGAGGAGGGACGCGCGGCGATCTGGGAGATCGACCGGAGAACGGGCGCGCACCGCGTCTTCGCCTCCGGGCTGCGCAACCCGGTGGGGCTGGCGTGGGAGCCGGAGAGTGGCGCGCTGTGGGTGTCGGTCAACGAGCGCGACGAGCTGGGGAGCGATCTCGTGCCGGATTACATGACGGCCGTGCGGGACGGTGGCTTTTATGGGTGGCCCTACTCGTACTACGGACAGCATGTGGACGATCGCGTGAAGCCGCAGCGGCCCGACCTCGTCGCGCGGGCGGTCGTGCCGGACTACGCGCTCGGCCCGCACACGGCGTCACTGGGGCTGACGTCGTCGGCCGGGACGACGCTCCCGGCACCCTTCGCGCATGGGATGTTCGTCGGCCAGCACGGGTCATGGAACCGCACCCCTCACAGCGGCTACAAGGTGATCTTCGTGCCCTTTGCCGGCGGTCGGCCCTCGGGCGCGCCGGTGGACGTGCTCACCGGATTCCTCACGGCCAGCGGCGACGCGAGAGGGCGGCCGGTCGGCGTCGCCGTCGACCGACGGGGGGCGTTGCTGGTGGCGGACGACGTCGGAAACATGGTGTGGCGGGTGAGCGCAGCCGATCACTGATGCGCCCTGGCTGGCCTGGACCGTGCGTAAATTGCGCGGGTGCCGGGTCACTTCGATCCTTTCATCGTCGGCCTGTCGATCCTCGCCTCGATCCTCGCGGTGTACGTCGCGCTGGATCTGACGGGGCGGGTCGCCGCGTCGGGCGGCACCGTCCGATCTGCCTGGATCCTGGCCGGCGCGCTCGCCACCGGCGTCGGCATGTGGACGATGCACTTCACCGGCATGCTGGCGCTGCGCCTGCCGGTCGGGGTGTCGTACACCGTCGCCGGCGTGCTGCTGGCGCTGGCGATCGCGGTGGCCGCGTCGGTCGTGTCCCTGCACGTCGCGGCGACTCGCGGCTGGATGAGCCCCTCGGTCCTGGTGGCGGGGTGCCTGCTCGGCGTCGGCATGGGCGCGATGCACGTCGTCGCGATGGGGGCCATGCGCATGGCGGCGGTGCCGGCGATCGACAACCGCATGATCCTGCTGTCGATGGCCATCGCCGTCGTGGCGGGCGTCGCGCTGGTGTCGTTCGCGTCGCGGCTGCGCTCCGACGACGGGCCCACAGGCTGGCAGCGCCGGCTGGCATCGTCGCTCGTGATCGGCGGGCTGATCGCCCTGATGCACTACACCGCAATGGCGGGAACGACGTTCCGCCCGGGCGCCGAGGTCCCCCCCTCCACGACCGCGCAGCTGCTGGCGACACACGGCCTGGCCTACACCGCGGCGGTGAGCTGCATCTCGATGGTGCTGCTCGCACTCGGCGGCGCAGCCGTGGATCGTGCGCTGAAGGGCCGCGCGCGCGTCACGGCGGAGCACGCGCGTCTGCGCGCCGAGGCCGAGCTCGCGCGCGACGAGGCGCAGGCGGCCAATCGGGCGAAGAGCGAATTCCTGGCGGCGATGAGCCACGAGCTGCGGACGCCGCTGAACGCGATCGCCGGCTATACGGACATCCTCCAGCTGGGCGTGCATGGCCCGCTGACCGACGAGCAGCAGACGGATCTCGCGCGGATTCGTCGCTCGCAGACGCACCTGTTGAGCCTCATCAACGACGTCCTCAACTTCGCCCGTCTCGAGGCGGGCAAGGTGCGCATCGTGCCGCGGCGGGTGGGCACCGATACGCTGATGTCGGCGGTCGAGGGGATGATGGCGCCGCAGGTGGAGGCACGTCGGCTGCGATACTCGCGTCATCAGCCCGACGGCGACGTCGCCGTATACTGCGACCCGGAGAAGGCCGAGCAGGTGCTGCTCAACCTGCTCTCGAACGCGGTGAAGTTCACCGCACCGGGTGGAACGATCGAGATGCACGCGCGCGCCGGCGCCGGCATCGCGCGGATCTCGGTGCACGACTCGGGGGTGGGCATCGCGGCGGACAAGCTCGAGGCGATCTTCGAGCCGTTCGTGCAGGTGGAACGAAGCCTCACCTCGCCGTCGGAGGGGGCAGGGCTCGGTCTGGCGATCAGCCGCGATCTCGCACGGGCGATGGGGGGCGAGCTGCGCGTGCGGAGCACGGTCGGCCAGGGGTCGGTGTTCACCCTGGAGCTTCCGCTCGCCCGTGAGAGCACTCCGGTCTCGGCACCCGCGACCGGCCACGCGGGCGGGGTGCGCATCGAGGCCTGAGGTCTTACTGCCAACGCCGAAGAGCCATTGCCACCGAGGGCACAGAGCACACAGAGCACACAGAGCACAGTCTTGCAATTCTCTGTGCACTCTGTGTTCTCTGTGGCAGAAGTTCCGGAATAGTCCGTCGGCTGAGATGTGAAAGGCGCGCAGCTACCGCTCGACTCTTCAGAGGCCGCCGAGCCTGAACACGTAGCTTCCCTTCACGAAGAACGCGTCACTGGTGCGACGGAGGCGCTGGAAGGCGAGCGGGTCCTCCTCGCTCATGCTGCCCCCGTAGCCCGCGAAGAACACCGTGCCCGGCGTCGGCCGGTACGAGAAGAGCCAGTCGGTCCGCAGCACGTTCGACGACGTCGCCGTGGATGGGCCGGAGCCCAGCACGATCACGGTGCCCGTGCGTGGATCGACGAGCGCGTCGCGACGCGTGGCGGTGTACTGCGACACGAGCCGGACGAACAAGGGACGCGCGAGCTGGTACTCCATCTTGACACGCGGAATGCGAGCGAAGGCGGAGCGCTGGCCGTCGGACCGGCGGCGAAAGGACGTGGACAGATATGTCGCTCCGATGCGGAGCCGCTCGCTCGGCCGCAGGTCGACGGCCGCATTGTAGTCCACGCGCCGCACCCGGGAGGTCTCGAGAAAGTCGACGTCGTTGCCGACGTTCGTCGATGCCGAGGCGTTGAACTTCCTGAACTGCGGCGTGGCGATGCTGAAGGTGCTCGTCGCCACCGCGACGCGGTCCGAGGGGACGAATCCGCCGGCGTAGCCCGCGTAGTTGGCGGGGTCGAAGGCGAAGCTGCCCACCTTCGGCGTCGCGCCCACGCTCCAGCCGCCGCGGAGGGTGAGCGTCATCTGCGCAGACGCTGCGTCCTCGAGCAGTGGACGCGCGCGGAAGAAGTCGTCGTACCGCCAGATCCCGTTCGCGTTCACGAAGAGCTGAAAGCGCTCGGCGAGCGCGCCGGGCGTGCCGTACCAGGTGAACCGGTTCGCCGCGTTCGGCTTGACGTAGCCGACGCGCGGCAGGAAGCCGTTATCGGTGCGGAAGTCGGGATGGATGCCGAGCACGTTGTAGTGGAATCCCCACGCGCGATTCGTGGCGTCGACGACCGCCTCCCACATCGGCCCCGATGACGTCCGGCCGTTGGAGGACGATACGCTCTGCACCGCCTGGAGCTGCGCGTAGTAGATCCGCCCGAACACGATCTTGGTGTCGGCGCCGACGACGTGGTTGTCGCGACCCCCACCCGTGCGCCCGCTGTAGAGGAGCCCGGCCTGCGACTGCTCGCCGAGCCCCTGCCGCAACCGCACGATCTCGACGAGCCGCCCCTGGTCGCGGGCCGAGAGGAGCGCGACGTCGGCGCGCGCGACCTTGCCCGTCACCTTCGCGGCGGCGTCGGGCTGCACGATGGTGCGGGTGTAGACGAGCTGGTTCGGAACGTTGAACTGGTCGAGGGCCTCGACGAAGAAGGGGCGCTTCTCTGGATAGAAGAGGGCGAACCGCTCGTCGGCGGCGACCTGGGTCGCGTCAGCCTCGACCTGGGAGAAGTCCGGCTTGATGGTACCGTTGACGACGAAGTTGCTCCCCATCGCCCAGCGCGCGTTACCACCGAGCTGCGCGTGCGACGCGTACGCCCACCGGTCCAGCGCCGGAGCGCAGCACGCGGTGCCCAGGGTCGTGTTGGTCAGCTCCGGGTTGAGCTCGACGACCTGGCCGTGACGCAGCCCGGTGAGCCCCTCGAGCGTCCCCGACTGGGCGATGAACGACGCCGATGCGCGCCGCGCGGGGGTCCACGTCTCCTCGTAGCCGTTGCGCTGGACGTGGCGGTCGATCTGCAGACCCCACGTCTGCGAACTGGAGGCGGGGTACCGAAGGGTAGCAAATGGTATTCGGACCTCGACCTCGAAGCCCCACGGCGTGAGCCGTCCGCGCGAGTCCCACACGAAGTCGGCGCTGAGGTCGTTCTGGCCCGGCCCGACGTTGGAGCCCGGGATGACGCCCCCGCCCTCACTCTTGGTGCCGTCCGCCTGGATGCCGAGCGGGTTGACGGTGAAGACGAACGCGCGGTTGCGCTCGTGGAAGGTGTCGAGATGAAGCTCGACGTTGTCGTCGCTGGCGATCCGGTCGCGATCGGCGAGAGTGGCGGCGACGGTCCCGGGCTCAGCGTAGGCGCGGATGCCAAAGTACATCGCGTCGGAGGAGTACCAGACGCGCACCTCGGTGGAGTCGGGCGCGGGGCGGCCGTCGGCGGGTTGATAGAGGGAGAAGCCCTTGAGGATCGCCGCGCTGGCCCAGGGCGCTTCGTCGAGGCGGCCGTCGATCGCGACGGCCGCCTCGATCTTCGGCGGGGTGACTCTCGTCTGGCCGGCACGGCCGTCGTAGACGGCGGGTTGGGCGGCGGCGAGCTGGAAGGCGGAGAGGAGGGGAAGGAGCACGCGGCAAAGCTAGTCGCCGCGCACCCCTCAGGAGGAGCGTCTGCGTCGGGCGGCGCCGGCGATGGCGAGCAGTCCGGTCGCGAGCAGCGCGATCGTGGATGGCTCGGGCGTCGTGGTGACGGCGAGGCTGACGATCGTGCACGGCGTCCGCGACTGAAAGGAGCAACCGGCGCCGGCGATCGCGGCGCCCGTGGCGTCGGCGACGCCGAAGCCGACGAGCTGGAACAGCGCGCGCCCGCTCGTCACGCCGGCCAATGCCTCGGGTCCGCCGAAGGTGGTGATCTCCCCGGATGCCCCGACGCTGGTGCCGAACATGCCAGCCGGGCCGGCATAGTCGAAGCTGGCGCGCCAGAGCGCACCGTCCTGGGTGACGTTGGAGGAGTGCTCGTCGACGACAGTGGCATCGGTCCAGAAGTCGTCGCTCGCCGTCCGGCGAACCATCGCCAGGGTGCCGGCATACGCGACGTTCACCACGCCCTGCCCTCTCGCGAGGGTGTTCTCGTTCTGGCTCAGCGCGCTCGCGTCGGCGTTCCCGAGGAAGTACACGAACACCCGGCTCGGCGCCGTCGGGCCGGTGAACGAGAGGAAGTCGAAGGTGTTCCCACCCGCGCCGGCGAAGTCGTCGTTGCGGAAGGTGACCTGCGCGCCGAAGACATCGCCGCCGGCAGACGAGCTGGCGTAGCCGATGCTGGCGCCCGACACGGTGGTCAGGCCATTGGCGGGCGGCGCCGTACACGCCGCGGTGGAGGCGACCGGCGACGATTGCGAGTTGCTACAGTCCATGGTGGACGCCTGGGCCATCGTGCCCTGCGCGCCGGCGGCGGCGGCGAGGAGAGCGGTCGCACAGACACCAGCGCAGAGGCGAAGGGTGACGGGCATGGAGGCGGGCTTCGGGGTGGACTCGCGTGCGAGACGCACGCGTCGCAGCAAGTGTTCTGCCACTGGTGGCATCATCGAACACTGCGTCATTCGCCCGTCTTCGGCGCTCGTGAGCCGAGAGGTGATGCGCTGGTGCATCCCTCGCTGTGGCGTACACGCCACGACGTCGAACGCACAGCAGATTACAGCGCGGCGAAAAGCCGAGGCGGCCAGCCGACGTCATCCGCGACGTGTCGGCCGGCCGGGAACGACACTCTGATCATCGGGGAGGCTGACGTTGTCGAGACGACTGATTTCTTCGGGCTCGCGCTTCGAGCGCGACATCGGGTACTCGCGGGCGGTGGTCGACGGCGAGTGGGTCTTCGTGTCCGGCACGACCGGCTACGACTATTCCCGGATGACGATCAGCGACGACGTCGTCGAGCAGTGCGAGCAGGCGATGCGAAACGTCGTCGCGGCGCTGACCGAGGCGGGCGCCGGGATCGCGGACGTCGTGCGTGTGCGGTACATCCTCCCCGACCGCGAGGACTTCGAGCGCTGCTGGCCGACCCTGCGCCGGCATTTCGGCGAGAGCCGGCCGGCGGCGACGATGATCCTCGCCGGGCTCGCGGATGCGGCGATGAAGTTCGAGGTCGAGGTGACGGCCCGGGTCGCTATCGAAGGCTCGCGTCGTTGACGAGGATCCGAGAGGAACCGCCGCCGGCGCAGGATCAGCGCTTCGGGCGCTTCTGATCCCCCTTGTCGCCCTGTCCCTTGGGCGCCACCGTCTTCGACTTGCTCTTTCGATCGGCGGCCAGCGAGCGGCCGACGTCGACCTGATCCTCGGTGAATCGACCCTCGGCGTCGCGCCGTGCGTACCGCTTGTCGCCCTCGTGGGGCTCGATCAGCTCGCGCTTGCGTGGCATTCGTCGGTCTCCCGGTTGAGGAACACGGTGGTGAAGGCATCTCGTGTGCCGGCCGGCCAGGCCTCGGACGAATCGCGGGCGGGCTGATCCGAACGGGCCTAACCTAGCCGCCGGGACTGTCCGTCATCATTTTCGCGCGTCCGGCGGCGTTTCCGTTCACGGCCGCATTTCACGTCCTCGCGAGGTTTTCCGATGACGACCCGACTCTGGAAGTTGGCCCCTGTCGCACTCTTCCTCCTGGCCTTCCCCGCCCTGCAGCGCGTGGAGGCACAATCCACGTGCAAGGACGGCACGAGCTCCGCCGCGTCGGGCCGAGGTGCCTGCTCGGGGCATGGTGGCGTCGACGCGAAGGCGACGGCGCGCTCGAAGAAGGCGGACCGCGCGGCGCGCGGCGGCCCGATCGTCTATGCGCCGAAGGCTGGCGCGAGCGTCACCTGCGGCGACGGGACGACGAGTGCCGGCGGGCGCGGCGCATGTTCGCACCATGGCGGGATCGCCAGCGCGACCGCGACCGCACCCGCGCCGGCGCCGGTTGCACCAGCCTCGCCGAGCCGCACCCCTCCGCCGATGTCGGCGCCCCGCAGCACCCAGGCGGCGCCGCGCATGGGACAGACACCAGCCGGCGCCACCGCGCAGTGCCGCGACGGCACGTTCTCCTACTCGAAGAATCGTCGCGGGACCTGCTCACACCACGGCGGTGTCGCGACCTGGATGTAATGCGCGGTCGAAGCGGACGACGGGGAGCCTGAGTGAATCACCCGACTCGCCGTCGTCCGCGCCGAGCGGCGCCCGCGATGGCGAGGAGGCCGGTCGCGAGCAGCGCGACTCTTGTCATCCCGTCCGGTCGCTCGCGCGCCCAGCGCGGCCCAACGCCTCGTCGATCACGCGGCTCAGCGCGGCGAGGGTGAATGGCTTCGCGAGGAAGACGAACCCCGCCGGGAGCACGTCCGACGACAGCTCCAGGCTGTACCCGCTCATCACGACCGCCGACAGCGCGGGCCGGCCGGCGCGCATCCGCTCCACGAGCTGCACGCCGCTCACGCCGCCCGGCATCACCATGTCGGTGACGACGAGATCGATCGCGTCGCCCCTCTCGCTCCACAGACGCAACGCCTCGTGGCCGTTGGACGCCTCGAGCACGCGGTGCCCGAGCCGCCGCAGCGAAGACGAGACGCTCTGGCGCACGAGCGGCTCGTCCTCGACCACGAGCACCGTCGCGTTCCCGCGGACGACGTTCGCCGCCGCGCCGGCGCTCCCGGCCGCCTCGACGCCTGCGAGCGCGGGCAGGTACACGCGGAAGGTCGTCCCCTCGCCGACCGCGGTGTCGACGGCGATCCAACCGCCATGCTGGGTGACGATGCCGTGCGTCGTCGCGAGGCCGAGCCCCGTGCCCTGCCCGACCTCCTTCGTCGTGTAGAAGGGCTCGAACATCCGCGCCTGCACCTCGGGCGGCATGCCGACGCCGGTATCCCGCACCTCGAGCAGCGCCCAGGCGCCCGGATGCTCCGACGTCTCGCCCATCGCCACGCTGGCGGTGGAGATGACGAGCCGTCCCCCCGACGGCATCGCGTCGCGAGCGTTGACACAGAGATTCACGACGACCTGCTCGATCATCCCGGCGTCTCCCTCGAACGGCACCGGCTCCGGTGCGCGCTCGAAGGCGATCTCGACGCGCTCGCCGAGCACCGGCGTCAGGATGCGCAGCATCTCGGCGACGATCCTGTTGAGGTCGTGCGCGGCGAGCTGCATCGTCTGCCGGCGGCTGAACACGAGGAGCTGGCGGGTCAGGCTCGCGGCCCGCTCCAGCGCGGCGCGCATGTCCCGCGCCGCCTGCTGGAGCGACGGCGTCGGCTCGACGTCGAGCTCCACCAGCTCGAGCTGCATCATCGCCGCGCCCAGCATGTTGTTGAAGTCGTGGGCGACGCCGCCGGCGAGCTGCCCCACGGCGTCCATGCGCTGGGCGCGACGCAGCTGCTCGTCGCGGCGCATCTCCGCGGTGACGTCCCGGCCGATCGCGACGTAGTTCGTGATCTCGCCGCGAGCGTCGCGCACCGGCGTGATCACCGCCTGCTCGAAGTACAGCTCGCCCGACTTCTTGCGATTCGTCAACCGGCCGACCCATCCCGTTCCCGCCGCGACCGTCGCGTCCATCGCCGCCTCGGCGGCCGCATCGCCGGTGGCGCGCTTGAGCTCGCGCGGGTCGCGGCCCATCGCCTCGTCCGCGCCGTACCCGCTCACCGCCGTGAAGCCGCGATTGACGTAGACGATCCGCCGCTCCCGGTCGGTGATGATCACGCTGTCCGGGAGCTGCTCGATCGCGACGCGGAGCAGCCGCTCGGCGGCATGGGCGCGATACCGCGAGATCGCCGAGGCCACCTGCGCCGCGACCGTGTTCGCCAGCGAGAGCTCGGCGCCGGTGAAGGGCCGGCCGATCTCCCGGCTGAGCGTGATCGCGCCCACCGGGCGGGCGTCGACGACGATCGGCACGGCGCTCGCCGACACCGGCGCCGCGACCTCCGGCCCGCCGTCGCTGACGGCGTACGCGCTCGCCGCCGACGCGCGCTCGTCGTGCACCTCGGCGCGGACGCGCGTCGCGCCGAAGAGCGCCTGGAGCTCGCGGGCCGCCTCGGCCACGAGCTGCGCCGGCTCGACCTCGGCCGTCGCGATGAGGAGGAAGCGGTTGAGCGCCGCGAGCTCGCGGTTGGCGGCGCCGAGGGCTGCGAGCTGATCGCGAATCTGCGTGCTCATCGAGTCCAGCACGCGTCCCAGCTCGGCGAACTCCTCGTAGGGGATCGCGCTGGCGAAGGGCGGATAGCTTCCGGTCGCGTATCCGCGCACGACGTTGGACAGCTCGTCCAGGGGATGACGGAAGAGTCGGCGCAGCAGGAGGCGCAGGCCGATGAGGGTGGCGATCAGCGCGATCAGCGACACCGCCGCCGCGCTCACGACCTGCCGGCGCACCTGGTCGCGGTAGAAGCTTCGGCGAAAGGCGACGGTCACCGTGCCTAGCGGCTCCGCACCGCGGCGCACCGCCACCGTTCGGAGCGCCGTGTCCGCGGTGCCGACGCGCTCGACCGTTCGGGTCGTCCCGGTGGTGCTCTCGTACACCGACAGGCGTGCGATTCGCGGGTCGCGGGCGAACGCCTCGGCGAGGCGGGCCGAGCGCATCAGGTCCACGTCCCACAACGCGGGCTCGATGAGCCGTGCGAACGCGCTGGTCGACGCATCGATCTCGGTGGCGAGGTCGGCGTTGGAGGTGCGCGTCTGGTAGAGGGCCAGCAGCGCGACGACCAACGCGGAGCTGAGGCCGGCGGCGATCGTCAGGCCGACCGTCAGCCGGCGCGAGATCGAACGGGTCACGGAGAGCCGCTCGCCGCCCCTCGGCCCACCCAGCGATGCTGGATGCGGGCGCGCTCGCCGCTGGCGGTGATGCGGGCATAGCCCAGATCGAACCGGTCGGCCAGCACATGATTCTCGTTGCGCGCCGTACCGAAGCCGATGTACGCCGGCATCTGCCCGATGCTGAACACCGGCCGTACGCGGCCCCTGACCCCGGCCTGCTCGGCGACCCAGTCGGATGATTTCACGGCGTCGCTGTTGACGACGGCGGCGTCGATCCGACCGGCGGCGAGCTTGCGCAGATTCGTCTCCTCGGTGGGCGCCGGCTCGAGGTTCGCGCCGCGCCGGGCGAGGCGCTCGAGCATCTCCGGGGGATACTCGTAGCCGAGGACGGTGCCGACGCGAATGCCGCGCGGGAAGCCCTCGATCCGCCCATCGAGCGGCCGCCGCGGATTCTCGAAGAACCGGCAGGTGAACACGAAGAGCGGCTTCGCCGAGAAGCGCACGACGCCGCGGAGCTCGGGGGCGGGCGACATGCTCACGCAGGCGACGAGCGCGCCGTTGAGCACCTGCTGCTTGCAGCGTGCGTACGGCAGGACGTGAAAGCGCACGTCGACGTCGACGGCGTCGAACGCGGCGCGAACGAGGTCGTTCGCGTAGCCGGTCCCGTCAGGCTGCGACCATGGGGCCGCGGCGTCCTCGACGCCGACGTCGATCGTCTGCCGCGAGGCGGCGTGCGGCGGCATGGCGGCGACGAGCGCGACGGCGGTGAACGCGCGGAGGGCACGCATCACGACGACAGGACTCGAGCCCGCGACCACCACCGCTCCTCGACTCAGAACGGCGAGTATTCTGGCGGAGTGACCCCGTTGAGCCGCAGGTAGGGCACCGTCTGGCCGAGGGTCCAGGGGAAGTGATCGAGCAGCTCCATCAATGCGCGGCCGCGGGTGACCTTGTTGCCGAACTGCACGATGTTCTCGTTCATCGCGGCATCGCTCACGCCGCGGAGCATGGCGATGGTGTGGTCCATCGCCGCCGCCGCGTACTTCTTCAGTGCCGCCTTGTCGTGGAGATACACGGCCGAGTCCCCCATCGAGGGCATGTTCCGGGTGGTGCCGGTGATGGCCAGGTGCGCGATCAGCGCGTCGCTCCCGGCGGCATGCTCGATCTGCTGGGCGAAGGTCCGTACGCCGGGCGTGGGCCGAAATCCGAGCATGGAATCGGGCGCCGCGTCGATGTAGCGGAGCACCGCGCCCTTGTGGTTCTCGACCACCGTGATGAGGGCGGCGGTCGAGATGAGACGGCCATCCTGCGCAGCGAGCGCCGCCGGCAGGACAAGCGGCAGCACGGCCAGGGCGACGGACGCGATCCGGATCGGGCGCATGAGAATCTCGCGTGGTCTGTGGGAACGGTGGTGGGCGACGTCAAGTTGCTCGACGGGCGGATGCCTCGCAAGCAACGTCCGATGGCGCGGTCTGCATCTCGCTCGCCGCGCCGATCCGGGTTCCGTCGTCGCGCTCAGCGCGTCGCGGCGCCTGCCGCCGTCGATCGGGCGACGACGTAGTAGCTCTCGTCCACCCGCAGCGTCGTGGCGGCGTCCGCGACCCCGCTCATCGTCTGCCACTCGGTGGTCGGCCGAATGAGCGTCGGCGCGCCGGTGCCGAGCGCCACCCGCACCGGCATCGCGAAGCCGGGCACCACATCGGCCCAACGGTACCGCAGCGTCGACCCCGCGAGCGTGTACTCGAGCACGGGCACTTTCGTCGTCGTGAGGTACTGCGCGAACACCGGGCGCAGGTCGAGCCCAGACCGTTGACTGATGTAGTCGGCGATCTGCGTCCCGTTCACCGTCCGGTGGCGGAAGGTGGCCTGGAGTCCGCGCAGGATGCCGCGCCACTTCTCGTCGTCGCCGACGAGCTGCCGGATCGTGTGCAGCATGTTGCCGCCCTTGTAGTACATGTCGCCCGAGCCCTCGGCGTTCACGCCGAACGGTGCGACGACGGGGCGGTCGTTCTGGATCTTCGCGCGGGTGCCGACGACGTACGCCGTCCCCGCCGCCTTCCCCTGCTGACATTCCGTGTAGAGGTTCTCGGCGTAGTTCGCGAAGCTCTCGTGCACCCACATGTCGGCGAGATCGTTCGACGTGATGCTGTTGCCCCACCACTCGTGCGCGCTCTCGTGGACGATGATGAAGTCCCACTTGAGCCCCAGGCCGGTGCCAGACAGGTCGCGGCCGAGGTAGCCGTTCTGGTAGTGGTTGCCGTAGGCGACGGCGCTCTGGTGCTCCATGCCGAGGTGTGGCGTCTCGACGAGCTTGTAGCCGTCCTCGTACCAGGGGTACGGGCCGAACCAGTGCTCGAAGCACTGGAGCATCGGCACCACCTGGGTGAACTGCTGCCTCGCCGCGTCGAGGTGGTAGGCGAGCGGATAGAAGTCGAGGGTCAGCGGCCCCGATTCACCGTGGAAGACGTCTCCGAAGTGCGCGTAGTGCCCCGCGTTCACGGCGACGTCGTAGTTGTTGATCGGGTTGGTGACGAACCACTCGAAGGTGGTGGTGTGGTCGGGGTTGTGGGTCGTCTTGCGGAGGCGGCCGTTGGAGACGTCGAACAGGGGGTCGGGGACGGTGATGGCGACGCGCTGGCTGTCCGGCTCATCGGACTGGATGTCCTTGGCGGGCCACCACGCGCTGGCGCCGAACCCCTGCACGGCCGAGGCGATCCACGGAGTGCCGAGGCTGTCGGCGGTCCAGACGAAGCCGCCGTCCCAGGGCGCGTGCTTGGCGGCGCGCGGGTGGCCGTGATAGTACACCGTCACCGTCCGTCGCTCGTTCGCGCGCTGCGCCGACACGAGCGAGACGAACAGCGCGTTCCCGTCGCGCCGATGGGTCAGCGTGCGGCCATCCTGGCGGATGCTGTCGACCACGAGGGGCTTCATGAGGTCGATCTGCATCTGCCTCGCAGGGCGGAGCACACGGTAGGTGATGGCGTTCCAGCCGCGGACGCTGCTATCGCTCGGTGACACGGAAACGTGCAGATCATAGAACGTCGCGTCCCACCAGCGGCGCGCCGGTCCGTTCGTGCCGCGCAGCGTGTCGGCGTGAGTGAATCCGGGGGCGGCCTGCGCGTGCGCAGTGTCCGCGCCGAGCGCGGTGGCGACAAGCGCGATGACGATTCGTGCGAAGGTGCGGAGGTGCATGGTCCGGGCAGGAGGAGAGAACGAGCGGGCGAGTGATGGAGTCTCGCTGGCGGCTGTGCCCTCCGCCATTACCCCGCAGACTGCGCGAGCCCACTCGACCGGGCTAACGGCCTGGTCGCCCGCCGGATATCATGGACGATGCCCCCACGCATCTGTCAGCGCGGCAACAGCCAATGAGTGCGCCTCGTCCCGCCCGGGCGCTCCCGACGCTCGAAGCTGACGACGTTCGGTGCGTGCTCGGCGGGATCGCCGCGGTCGACGGCGTGAGCCTCCGGATTGGCGGAGGATGTTGCACGGCGCTGGTGGGTGAAAGCGGGGCGGGAAAGACGACCCTGCTGCGGTGCTTCAACCGGATGGTCGTCCCCGATGCCGGGCGCATTCTCGTCGCCGGCCGAGACGTGAGCCACGAACCCGCCGTCCAGCTTCGTCGTCACATCGGATATGTCCCCCAACACGGCGGGCTGCTTCCGCATTGGACCGTGCTGAGGAATGCCGCGCTCGTTCCCTCCCTCCTCCAGCACCCGAATGCGTCACAGGCCGCGGTCGACGCGCTGGAGCTCGTCGGACTGCCGGTCGCGGCCTTCGGTAGCCGGTTTCCCCACGAGCTCTCCGGCGGACAGCGTCAGCGCGTCGCCATGGCGCGCGCCATCGCCGCCCATCCGGGCATCCTGCTCATGGACGAGCCGTTCGGCGCGCTGGACGCCGTGAGCCGCGCCGAGATTCAGAGCACCTTCGCCGATCTTCGGAAGCGGCTCGGCGTGACGACGCTCCTCGTCACGCACGATCTCCTCGAGGCCGATTACCTGGCCGATGACATCGCGGTGATGCGGGCGGGGCGGATCGATCAGCGCGGGACGCTCGACGCGATGCGTAGCGCGCCAGCCACCGAGTACGTTGCCTCCCTGCTGAACCGCGCGCTCGCCGGAGCGCAGCGGCGAGCGTCGGCATGAAGCGCATCGTCGCGGTGTGCTGCGCCACGCTCGCGCTGCGAGGGCTCGCCGGTGCGCAAGCGACGACCGACACGCGGCCAGTCGTCGTCGCATCGAAGCCGTTCGCCGAGTCGTACATCCTCGCCGAGATGTTCGCGCAGCTGCTGGAGGCGCACGGCATCACGGTCGAGCGAAGGCCGGGACTCGGCAGCACCGAGATCATGTTCAGCGCGGTTCGCACCGGCGCGGTCGACGTGTACCCGGAGTACACGGGAACCGGGCTGCTCGCCGTCCTCCACGACACCCTCGCCCCGACCGTTCTCGCCGACGCGCGCCGGGTGTACGCCCACGTCGACAGCTCGTTCCAGGCGCGCTGGGGGATGCGATGGCTGCCGCCCCTCGGCTTTCAGAACACCTTCGCGATCGCGGTCCGACCGGCGACCGCCAGCCAGTTCAGGCTTCGATCGCTGAGCGACCTCTCGCGGGCGGGAAGCCGCCTCACCGCGGGCTTCACCCCCGACTTCATCGAGCGGGCGGATGGTTTGGCCGGCCTGGTGACGGCGTACGGACCAGGGATCCGTCCCCGCTCGGTGAAGCCGCTGCTCCCGGCGGTGAAGTATCAGGCACTCGACGCCGGCTCCGTCGACGTGGTGGACGGGTTCTCGACGGACGGACTGCTGGCGCGGTACGGCCTGGTGGTTCTCGACGACGACCGTCACTTCTTCCCGCCATACGAGGCCGCGGCGCTGCTGAGCGCACGCGCCGCCAACCGCCCCGACGTGGTCGGTGCGCTGACCCTCCTGAGCAGCCGCTTGGACGAGACGACGATGCGCGCCTTGAACCGACGCGTCGAGGTCGACGGAGAGGATGCGTCTGCCGTCGCGTCGAGCGCTCTGGCGCGGTTGGGGCTCGGCGCGAAGAGCCCCGATCGCCGAACACCGGTGGAGCTGGCGCGAGCCGGATCGTTCTCCGCGTATCTGTGGGCCAGGCGCGCCGCGCTCGCTCGTCTGACGCTGCGCCACCTCTGGCTCGTCGCCATCGCGCTCGCGACCGCCGTCGTCGTCGCGGTCCCGCTCGGCCTCGCGTTGGAGCGCGCCAGAAGGGCCGCGGGCACGGCTCTCGGCGTCCTCGGCGTGCTCCAGACGATTCCCAGCATCGCGCTGCTCGCGTTCATGGTCCCGCTGTTCGGCATCGGGGTCGTCCCCGCGCTCGTCGCGCTCTGGATCTATGCGCTCTACCCGATCGCGCGCGGCACCTACACCGGCGTGCGGGAGGCCGACCCGGCGGCCGTCGAAGCTGCCGAGGCGCTCGGGATGACGGCGCGCCAACGACTGCTGATGGTGAGGCTGCCGCTCGCCGCGCCGGTGATCATGACCGGAATCCGCACCGCGGCGGTGATCACGGTCGGCGCCGCGACGCTTGCCGCGATGATCGGCGGGGGCGGACTCGGGGAACCGATCGTGACGGGGCTCGCGCTCGCAGACACCTGGATGGTGCTGTCGGGCGCCATCCCCGCGGCGATTCTGGCGCTGGTCGTCGATGGCTTGCTCGCCCTCGTCGAGCGGCGCGTCGCGCCGCCGCATCGTCGTTCCGGAGGACGACCTACCTGATGAAGACCGCGGACGCGGCACAGGCTAGACCACGCGCGGCAGGGCATCATGACCGCGGGCTCCTCGCCATCGCCCTGTTCAAGCTGGCGAAGGCGGCGCTCCTCATCCTCGTCGGCGCAGGCGCATTGTCGCTGCTGTCGGCATCGACCGCACGCCGCGTTCACGAGTGGCTGGCCGACTTCACGATTCGCCAGGGAAGCCGGATCACGGAGCGCGCGCTCCATCTGCTCAGCGTCACCGGCTCGGGCAGGATCACCCTCGTCGGGCTGGCGGCAATCTGTTACGGGCTGCTGTTTGGCCTCGAGGGCGTCGGACTATGGCTCGAGAAGCGGTGGGCCGAGTATCTCACCGTCGTGACGACCGGGCTCCTGATCCCGTTCGAGGCATACGAGGTGGCGAGAGCGGTGACGGCCACGCGGATCCTCGCGCTCGTGACCAACGCGGCCGGTGTGGCGTACCTCCTCTACCGCCTGCGGCATCCCCGCCACCGCTAGCGCGCGGTCAGGGTCCGCGGGAGACCCCTGCCCTGCCGCTGGACGCGAAGGTCTTGCTGAGCGGTGAGGCGCTCGTATGACCGAGCAGCGGGAACGCGGTGCCGAACCCGATCGCCAGGCTCCACTGTGGCGCGGTGCCGCTCATGCCGTGGCTCCCGCTCACGGTGAGCGTCGCGGGCGCGACGACGGCATATCCGAATCCGACGTTCACCGACGTGGAGCGTCCGACGGTCGCGTCGACCGGCCCGATGTCGCCGGTGTAGCCGCCGTTCACGGAGAGCTTCTCCGTCAGCGAGCAGCCCGCACTGAGGTCGCCCCACCCCGCGCCGGTGGAGAAGGCGGACGGCGTGCTGGCGCTCGAGAGCGACCGCCCCGCGCCGAGACTCACCCATATCCCGTCGGTCGGCGAGAATCCGGCGCCCACCTCCAACTCGGAGCCGACCTGCCCGGATCCGAAGCCCATCGCGGCGTCCCCGAAGGGCAGGCTGACGCCAAGTCCCCCGGAGATCACCGGCGCGTATTGCACGTCGAAGCTGTGGGACACGGTCGCGGTGACGGGAACGTCCAGAAGGCCGCTGACACTGACCGCTCGGCCGCCGGTCGTCAGCGACGGCACGGTGGCGTGGGCGGCCGAGGGTGTGGTCGACACGACGAACCAGCGCACCGGCGCCCACCGCAGAATCCCGCTGACCGCCTGTTCCGTCCGACCGTCGCGATAGGACAGCGCGCCGGAGCTCAGCCCAAGCTGGAGTCCGAGTCGGACTCCCTCGTCGTCGAGCGCCGTCGCCGAGGTATCGGTGGGGGCGGACCGGCCAGGGGCAGCGTTCTGCGCGGCAAGGGGCGCCGCGGCCAGGACGAGAATGGGTAGAAAGCGTCGCAGGATCATCATCGGAGGGAGAGGTGAAGGGCCTTTCATGCCCGCTCCCTTATTGACCACCGGCCGTGCTGCTGGTAACTCCTCGGTCGCGTGACAGCCGACTGTCAGCCTGCCACCCGTGGTCGTCGCGCTCAACACCAATTGCGGAGCCAGGATGCCAGGAAAGACCCGCCTCACCATCGCCCTCGTCCTCTCCGTCCTGCCGGCCGCACTCCCCGGCCAGACCTTCCGTTCGGCCGACACCGTCATCCGGAACATGTGGCGGATCGGGATGGAGCAGTCGCAGCTCGAGCCGGTCGCGCAGGTGCTGATCGACTCCATCGGGCCGCGGCTCTCTGGATCGCCCGGCTTCAGCGCGGCGACCCTCTGGCTCGAGGGCAAGTACAGGTCATGGGGGATCCCCGTCCGACGCGAGCAGTACGGAACATGGCGCGGGTGGCGGCAGGGCGCGGTGCACATGGAGCTGATCGCTCCGCGGGTGCAGAACCTCGAGGTGAAGCTGCTGGCCTGGAGCCCGCCGACGCCGAACGATGGGCAGACGGAGGCGGACGTCGCCGTCATCCCGGCACTCGCCGACTCGACCGCGGCGCGACGGTGGCTCGCGACCGTGCGCGGGAAGTTCGTGCTCGCCGATGCGCCGGAGATCATGTGTCGCGCGCCGCAGGAGCTCGAGCGCTACGCGCGCGCGGCGACGGTGACGAAGGTGAACGCGCAGCGCGCCGAGCTGGCGCGCACCGCCACCGAGCGTCTTCGTGCGCTCGCGCCGGCCGACACGAAGGAGTGGGAGCTCAGGCGCGTCGTCCAATCGCGGCTCGACTCGGCCGGCGTCGCGGGAATCGGCACCCTCACCTGGTCCGGCGGGTGGGGCGTCGACAAGGTCTTCGGCGCGTTCGCCACGCGTGCGCCGTCGTTGGACCTTTCCTGCGAGGACTACGGCCTCCTCCACCGTCTGGCGACGAATGGCCAGGGCCCGCGCATCCGCCTCACCGCCGAATCGCAGGCGACGCCGGCCGAGGTGCCGATGTTCGACGTCGTCGCCGAGCTGCGAGGGACCGAGCTGCCGAACGAGTACGTGCTGCTCTCGGCCCACCTCGACAGTTGGCATGGCGCCACCGGCGCGACCGATAACGGCACGGGTACGCTGACGATGCTCGAGGCGATGCGCATCCTGAGGGCGACGTACCCGCACCCGCGTCGGACCATCATTGCGGGCCATTGGGGCGGCGAGGAACAGGGCGCCAACGGTTCGCTGGCGTTTGCCGAGGACCATCCGGAGGTGATTCAGGGGTTACAGGTGGCGTTCAATCAGGACAACGGCACCTGGCGCGTCGAGCTGCTCGAGGGCCAGGGCTTCCTGGGCGCGAGTGCCAACCTGGCGAAGTGGGTGGCGCAGCTGCCGACCGAGATGACGGACAGCGTGCGGCTGCAGCTTCCGGGTCCGCAGGCGAACGCGGGCAGCGATCACACGTCGTTCCTGTGTCGCGGAGCGCCGGCGTTCCGGCTGCAGTCGGGCTACACGGAGTATCGGCAGTACACCTGGCATACGAACCGGGACACGTACGACAAGATCGTGTTCGACGATCTGAAGAACAACGCGACGATGGCGGCGATGCTGGCGTACGCGGCGTCGGAGGATC
>JABFYH010000177.1 GCA_013361335.1 Gemmatimonadaceae bacterium
ATCGGGCGCTACGCGCGGGCGATCGAGGAGCGCAGCGTCGACAAGCTCAAGGAAGCCTACCCGAAGCTGAGCGACGACGAGCAGCGGGAGTGGGAGACGAACGTCTTCGCGATCGCGACGAAGATCCGGGCGGTGATCGTAGATCTGAAGCCCAGCGTTGACGGTGACGCGGCGGAAGCGGACTACAAACTGAACGTCACCTTCGACTACAACGGGTCGACAGGCGGGTTCTCGCGCCGGCAGCACGCCACGCTCAAGCGTGGTTCGTCAGGCTGGCAAATCCAATCAATACGCCTCGTCCCCTGACGCGGGATCAGGGCTTTGGACTCAACCGCTCATGGAGCTCGCGCGACGCCGTGTCGAGCTGCGCCGCGTCGTAGCCGATGTCCCATTCGTCGCCGCGTGCCCAATTCGCCTCGCCGCGAAGCTGGAGGCGCCGCCAGTCAGCGCCGAGAAAGCGCGCGGTGAGACGCGTTCGATAGCGGAGATTGGGCACACCTGCGCGGCTAGTGCCCGCTCGCCACGCCGTCATGGTGAAGCCGGCGTTGGGGTCGACCACTTCGACGATGTAGCGCTGGCCAAGCGCATCGGCCACCAGCTTCATCGCGTCCGGGCGCGTGAGGCCCTCGCGCACTTCGACCAACCGCGTCGCACGCAACTCCGCCGTGGTCTGCACGAAGCTGGGCGGTGGCGACTCGGTACCCGTGGTGCGACTCAGCGTGGCGCAGGAAGCGAGAGGGATCAGCAGCAGGGCGAACGAACGGCGCATGGGGGCAATGTATCGCCGTGCAGTGGAGATGGCAGCAGCGCCGTGGCGGCATGCCGCCACGGCGCTCCGGCCTATTGCACGCACCGACCCTTCGGATCGGGCTTCGGCTTGTCGACCGCGATGCGGTGGTCCAGGTTGGCCACGGCGACGGCGGCGTCCCGCACGAGGGTCGCCACCTGCGCCATGCGGCCGTAGTCGATGTACTGCGGCTCGTCCGTCACCTGGTGGTAGTCCGAGTGCCCGCCGGTCGTGACGAAGACGATCGGGATGCCGTAGCGCGCATACTCGTAGTGATCGCTGCGGCAGTAGATGTTCTGCGGATGCCCGTTCGCGTCCTGCGAGTAGTCGAAGCTCAGCCCGAGCTTGCTCGACCGATTGACGGACTCGATCAGGTCACCCAGCTCGGTGGACAGGCGTCGCGAGCCGATGAGCTGCACGTAGCCGGCGCCGCCGTGGGCGAGACCACCTTCCTTGAGCTCGCCGGTGACGTCCGACGTCGCGCCACGCCCGACCATGTCCATGTTGAGCTGCGCCACGATCGAGTCGCGCGCGACGGTGGGATGATCGGTGAAGTACTGCGAGCCCCACAGCCCCGCTTCCTCGCCGGTGTGCCACACGAAGAGGATCGACCGCTTCGGCTTGACCGGTGCGGCGGCCAGCGCCTCGGCGATCTCGAGGACGCTCACGCTCCCCGAGCCGTCGTCGTCGGCGCCGTTGTTGATCGAGTCGAGTCGAACGCCGTGGAGCGCGTGGAGGCTGTCGGTGATGGCGCGGATGCGGGCGGTCTGCTCGGCGGTGAGGGTGCTCGGACGCGGGCTGTCCGCCCCCTGCACGCGCACCACCATGTCGAAGGCGCGCACCGAATCGTGGTCCGCCGGGGTGTGGTTGAAACCGATGTGATCGTTGTGCGCCCCGATCGCCACGTACTCGTTGCGAAGCACGGGATCGCTCCCGCGCAGGATCGCCACGACGTTGCGGCCCGGCGCCTGACTCTGATGCAGGATGAGCGAGCCCTGGAACGACATGCCGGTCGTTCCCGGGGCGACGGCGTCCGCCGTCGCGGCGCCGAAGGGCAGTCCCGCGACGCGCCGCGTGACGAAGATCGTCGGCGCGCCCGCAGCGGGGGTGTCGTCGGTCGTCAATGCCGTGTGCTTCGCGATGTAGCCGCGATAGTTGGGCGGCACCCGGTCGAGCGATGCGATCAGGACTGCCGCCGCGCGCCCGAACCGCGACATCCCCGGCACCGCGCGCAGCGCGTTGGTCGTCGTCGGGACCGTCAGCACGACGAGCTTGCCGGCGGCGGCATCGGCCGAGATCCACGTCATCGAGTCGGCGAGGTTGCCACCCAGCACGACGGGAACCGCGTCCAGCGCGAGCTGCTTCTCCGCCTGCGGATAGGGGAGATAGTCCGTGCCGCGCACCAGCGTCTGCCCCGCGAACCGCACCACCGACGCGCTGTCCGTCGTGTAGGTGTACAGCGGCAGGTTCTGGAAGTAGCCGTCGGTGCCGGCGGGGACGAGGCCGAGCCGGCGTACCTCGCGCTCGATGTACGCGGTGCCCTTGAGGTTGTATTCTGTCCCGACCTGACGGCCCATCATCGAGTCGTCGGCGAAGATGTACAAGCGCGTCATCAGGTCGGCCGCAGTGATCGCCGGCGTGGTAGGACGCGGGGCAAGCTTGAGGGGCAGCTCGGTGCTGGCCGCGCGGGCGCCGGCGGCGGCACCGCCCGTCTGCGCGGCGCCGGGGAATGCCGCGACGAGCAGGGCGCCGAGCAGGAGTCCGGCGGTGGAACGAGCAGACGACATTCGATGGCTCCGTGGGTGAAGTCGTGAATGTATGAGACAGCAGCGGCCGGCGCATGGTTGGCCGGTGTGTTGCACGGTGCCGGCCGGCACCGTTCCTTACCTCGATCGCTTAGCGGAGCATTCCGATCATGCCGTCGACGCAGCGCGAGCTTCACGAACGCCTCCGCACCGAGGCGCTCGCCAATCACCAGCGCGTCGCCGCCCTCGCGCGTGCCCTCGATCCGGAGCGGCTCGTCCGCCGGCCGACGCCACCTGGCTGGAGTGTCGGCGAGGTGCTGCAGCATCTCTGCGTGGCCGACGAGCTCTACCGAAAGCCGCTCCTGGCGCTCGTCAATCGTGGCCGACCGGATGCCGGGGCGCCGGCGCGGGAGTGGAAGCCCACCGTCGCCGGCAAGTTCATCGCGCGCGTCCTCGCGAATCCCGGAAAGCTGAAGGCGCCACGCAGCATGCGGCCCAGTCCGACGCCGCAGCCGGGTGTCGTCGAGGACTTTCTCGCGCGCGACCGGCGCATGATCGACCTGATGGACCAGGCCGCGTCGCACGACTGGCGCGCGCTCCGGATGTGGTCCCCGGCGGTGCCGGTGCCGATACTCCGGCTGAACCTGGGCGACGTGTTCAACATCCACGTCGTGCACGTGCGTCGGCATCTCGCGCAGATGGAGCGTGTGGTGCAGTCGCTCTAGCTTCCATTCGGCCCACCGCTATTTTTTTCGCCCATGCGTATCGCCGTTCCTCTGGAGTCCGCCGCGGGCGAGCATCGCGTCGCCCTCACCCCCGACAGCGCCGGACGATTGGTGAAAGGGGGACACGACGTACGCATCCAAGCCGGCGCCGGCACCCGCGCCGGCTTTCCCGATTCCGCGTATGAATCTGTCGGCGCGACGGTCGTGGACGGCGCGTCGCTCTATGCGGACGTCGCGCTCGTGTGCCGGGTGCAGCCGCCGACTCCCGCCGACGTGGCGAGGCTGCCCGAGGGTTGTACGCTGCTCGCGCTGCTCGCGCCCTCGCGCAACGGCCCGCTGCTCGCCACGCTGGCGTCGCGCAACGTCACGGCGCTCGCGCTCGAGCAGGTGCCGCGGATCACGCGCGCCCAGTCGATGGACGTGCTGTCCTCCCAGAGCACCGTCGCGGGCTACAAGGCGGTGCTCGTGGGCGCGAGCGCGCTGCCGAAGTTCCTGCCCATGCTCACCACCGCGGCGGGCAACGTGTCGCCGGCGCGCGTGTTCGTCATCGGTGCCGGCGTGGCGGGCCTGCAGGCGATCGCGACGGCACGGCGCCTCGGCGGGGTCGTCTCCGCGTTCGACGTGCGGCCCGCGGCGCGTGAGCAGGTCCAGTCGCTCGGCGCCACCTTCGTCGCCGCCGAGCTGGTTGGCGCCGACGCGCAGACGGCGGGCGGGTACGCGCGCGCACAGAGCGACGACGAGGCGCGACGCACGCGCGATGCGCTCGCCGCCCACCTCAAGGAAGTCGATCTCGTCATCACGACCGCGCAGATCCCCGGCCGGCCCGCGCCGCGCCTCGTCACGGCGGAGATGGTCACCCACATGCGGCCCGGCGCGGTGATCATCGACCTCGCCGCCGAATCGGGAGGGAACTGCGAGCTCACCATCGCCGGCGAGACGGTGCGCTCGGGCAGCGTCACGATCCTCGGCCCGGTCGACCTCCCCGCCACGGTGCCATACCACGCCAGTCAGATGTTCGGCAAGAACGTGCTCGCGCTCGTCACGCACCTGTCCCACGAGGGCGCCCTGCACCTCGACCGGAACGACGAGATCACGTCGGCGATGACCGTCGTGCGCGACGGCCAGGTCGTCGTGCCCCACCCCAAGTGATGCGGATGCGATGCTGATCCTCGAGCTCTACGTCTTCGTCCTCGCCGGCTTCGTCGGCTTCATGGTCATCACGCGCGTGCCGCCGCTGCTGCACACGCCGCTGATGTCCGCCACGAACGCCATCTCGGGCATCTCGCTCGTCGGCTCGATGGTGGCCGCCGGCGCGCATCGGGGCGGGGTCGCCACCGCGCTCGGCTTCATCGCCGTCGTCTGTGCGACGACGAACATCGTCGGCGGCTTTCTCATCACCGACCGGATGCTGAAGATGTTCCGCCGCGAGCCGCACGGCGACTCGGCCAAGCCGGAGAAGCGGTAGTCGATGCGCGACACCATCACGCAGCTCACCTACCTCGCGGCGTCGGTCCTCTTCATCCTCGGGCTGCGCAGCCTCACGCGGCCGGACAAGGCCCGCCGCGGGATGCAGCAGGCTGCGGTCGGGATGCTGCTGGCGCTGTGCGGCACGCTGATGAACCACCAGATCGTCGACTACCGATGGATCGCCGGCGGCCTCGTGCTCGGCGCGTTGATCGGGTACCCGCTCGGCATGTGGGTGCCGACGACCGCCCTGCCGCAGCGCATCGCCTTCTCGCTCAGCTTCGGCGCGCTCGCGGCCACGCTCGTCGGCGTAGCGGAGTACTACTCCACCTTCCACGGCGGCGAGGGCACGATCGGCACCGCGAAGATGGCGGCGCTCGGCTTCGAGGTGCTGCTCGGCTCCCTGACGGTCACGGGCGCGCTGATCGCCGCCGGCAAGCTGCAGGAGTGGGTTCCCTCGCAGCCGATGACCTACCGCGGCCAGAACCTCGTCAACTTCGTCCTGTTCGCCGGTGCGCTCGCCCTGTTCGGCATGGTCGTCGTGAACCCGGCCAACGGCACGGCGTTCTACTCGATGATCGGCGTCGCCGCGGTGCTCGGTGTGCTGATGGTGATGCCCATCGGCGGCGCGGACATGCCGGTCGTCGTCGCGCTGCTCAACTCCTACTGCGGCCTGGCCGCCGCGGCCACCGGCTTCGCGCTGGGCAACAGCATCCTCATCATCTGCGGCGCGCTCGACGGGGCGTCGGGGTTCCTGCTGTCGATCCTGATGTCGAAGGCGATGAACCGCTCGTTCGCGAACGTGCTGTTCGGCGCGTTCGGCGGAGAGACCGGAGCGGCGGTCGTCGGCGGCGGTTCCGCGCTCCCCGTGCGATCGGTCTCGGCGGAGGATGCGGCCATCCAGCTCGCGTACGCCCAGCGGGTGATCATCGTGCCGGGCTACGGCATGGCGGTGGCGCAGGCGCAGCATGCCGTGCGCGAGCTGGCGGAGCTGATCGAGAAGCGCGGGGGCGAGGTCAAGTACGCCATCCACCCCGTCGCCGGCCGGATGCCCGGCCACATGAACGTGCTCCTTGCCGAGGCGAACGTTCCCTACGACAGGTTGTACGACATGGACGAGATCAACAGCGAGTTCTCGCAGACCGACGTCGCCCTGGTCATCGGGGCCAACGACGTGGTGAATCCCGCGGCGCGCGAGGACAGGTCGTCGCCGATCTACGGCATGCCCATTCTGGACGTGGACCATGCGAAGAGCGTGATCGTGCTGAAGCGCGGCATGGCGGCCGGCTTCGCCGGCATCGAGAACGCCCTGTTCCACGCGCCGGCGACGAGCATGCTGTTCGGGGACGCCAAGTCGTCGTTGACGAAGTTGGTCTCCGAGGTAAAGAATGCTTAGGGGTGTCGAATGAGCGGTAGAGCGGATGAGCGGTGAAGCGGCACCGCGTCAAGGGCAGTCACGCTCCGCCGCTCATCCGCTCCACCGAGCAATATTCGGATAGCTTGAATCGCGGGCTCTTCGCCATTCTTCCTGCGTCACCCAGGAGGAGCCCTATGTCCACGATGATGAAGCCCCGCCCCGCCATCGAATCCCATGTCGCGCTCGCCGAGCGTGTGCGCCGCTACATCGACGCGCGCGCCGACGAGCCGCTGCCCCTCGAGCGACTGGCGCGCGAGACGGGGGTCAGCCCCGCGCATCTGCAACGCACCTTCACGCGCGTGGTCGGCTTGTCGCCCAAGCAGTATCAGGAGCAGCAACGGGTGGGCGCCCTCAAGAGCGCCCTCCGCGAGGGGCGCACCGTGAGCAGCGCGACCTACGAGGCCGGGTTCGCGTCGGGTCGCCGCGTCTACGAGACCGCCGGCAGCGCACTTGGCATGACGCCGGGCGCGTATCGCCGTCGCGGTACCGGGGTCGCGATCCACTATACCGCCGTTCCTACCTCGCTCGGCCTGCTGCTCGTCGCCGTCACGGAGCGCGGCGTGTGCAGCGTGTCGCTGGGCGACGACGAGGGCGCCCTGGTCGAGGCGCTGCGGGCCGAGTTTCCGGCGGCTGAGCTCATCCGCTCCAGCGACGCGCGCGACCGGCTCGTCGATGCGGTCGTCGCGCACATCGAGGGCCGCGCCGGCGTGGAAGATCTCCCGCTCGACGTGCGCGCCACGGCGTTCCAGTGGCAGGTCTGGCGCGCCCTCCAGCGAATCCCGGAAGGAGCGACCCGCAGCTACCAGGCGGTCGCCGAGGAGCTGGGTCGCCCGACGGCGGCGCGGGCCGTGGCGCGGGCATGCGCCAGCAACCGGATCGCCGTGCTCATCCCCTGTCATCGCGTGGTACGCGGCGACGGGGCTCTGGGCGGCTATCGCTGGGGGATCGCCCGGAAGGCCGCGCTGCTGGCCCGTGAGGGAGCCCGCCCCGCGGTGTAACTTCGCGGGTCGGCAGGTCGTAAGTTGGTGCAGTGCCGGCAGCGCTGCCGGCGCTCACCAGACCCACGAGGCCGTGTGATGTCCGATTACCACATCGTTGTCCTGCAGCCCAGCGCCAGAGCGCAGGCCCAGGCCGCCGCGTCCGCGCAGCCGGCCGTCGCCGGGGACGTCGGCCCCGGCATGCCCACGGGCGACCAGCTGCGCGAGCAGATCCGCCAGACGATCCAGGACGCCACCCGCGCGGCGACAGAGGCGCAGGGGAACATGCAGCTCGCCGTGCGCGACGCCGAGCGGCGAGTGCGCGATGCCGAGCGGCACGTCCGCGAGGCACGCACCGGAGACCAGCGCGGGGCCGCGCAGCAGGAGCTGTTCGCCGCTCGGACGGAGCTGAGCGCCCTCCGGGGCGCCAGCCAGGTCAACGTACACACCGAGCAGCCCACGCGGTTCGCGGACGACATGATCCCGCCGCAGGTGGTGGACATGTCGATCGCCTTCTTCATCATGCTCGCCGTGATCATCATCGGCTTGCCGCTGGCGCGCGCGATGGGCCGACGGCTGGAGAAGCGCACTTACGCGCCCACGCAGCCTGACCCGGCGATCGCCAATCAGCTCCAGCGAATCGAGCAGGCCGTCGAGGCGATGTCGATCGAGATCGAGCGCATCTCCGAGTCGCAGCGCTTCATGGCGAAGCTCCAGAACGGCACCGCCGAACGCACACCACTCGGCGCCGGCGAGCGGCACTGAACCGTCGTCGCGACTGGTGAGACGACGAGAGGGGCGGCCATTCAGCCGCCCCTCTCGTGTTCGTGCGTCGATGCCGAGCTACGGCGTCGTGCGGAGAAGCGGCCCGCCGTCGTCGCAGCGGCCGTCGCGATTTGCGTCCACGCACACCCGGCGCGTCCTCCCCTGCGGGACCGGCTGCGGAAGAGGCCGCGGGCTCGCCGGCGTTCCGTAAGTACCGTAGTCACCGCGGCGGCCATGGCGGCGGTCGTGATCGCGGTCG
>JABFYH010000191.1 GCA_013361335.1 Gemmatimonadaceae bacterium
GCCAGCGGCGCCACCTGCGCCGGCGGCCGCTGCCGCTCCGCCCGCGGCTCCAGTCGCGCCGCCGAAGGCGTCCGTGCCTGCCCCCGCGAAGCCCGCGCCGAAGGTCGTCGCCAAGCCGGCCGCGAAGGCGCCACCCAAGCCGGCCGCGAAGAGCCCCGCCAAAGCCGCGGGCAAGACGGCGGCGAAGGGGACCGCGTCCAAATCGGCTGGGAAGTCGGGTGCCAAGGCCGGCGCGAAGGCGGCCTCCAGGACGAAGCCGGCCGGCAAGAGCAAGCCGGCGGCGAAGAAGAAGCGCTAAGCCGGCACGGGCGGCGGCGTGTCTCGCGCCCTGGTCGCGCGCGCACCCACGCGCCTGGATTTCGGTGGTGGCTGGACGGACGTGGCGCCGTACTGCGACGAGCAGGGCGGCGCCGTGTGCAATGTGGCCGTCACGCGATACGCCACGGCGACGGTCGCCACGAGCGACGAGCCGCCTCCGCTCCCGGATGATCCGCTCACCCGCGCTGCACTGCGTCGTTCCGGGCTCGCCAACGCCACCGCGACCGTGGTCTGCGACTTTCCCATCGCCGCGGGACTCGGCGGCTCCTCGGCCGTCGGCGTCGCGCTCGCGGGCGCACTGGCGGCGTTGCGCGGTGAGGCCCTCGAGCCTGGGGCGCTCGCCGAGCGGAGCCGAAGCACCGAGGTGGAGGATCTGGGCATCGCCGGTGGGTTTCAGGATCACTATGCCGCCGCCTTCGGTGGAGCGCTGCTCCTCACGTACGAGGGCTGCGTGGGCGTCGAGCTGCTCGCGGTCTCCGACGCCACCTGCGAGGCGCTCGTGCGCCGCGGCATCCTGCTCTACACCGGCGTCTCGCGCATCTCGGCCGGCACGATCACGGCGGTCGCGGACGCATATCGGGCGGGCGATCCCGTCGTCTGCGCAGCGCTTGCCCGCATGAAGACGCTCGCCATCGAGATGGCGGCGTCGCTGCGCGCGGGCGACGTCGACACGCTCGGCGAGCAGCTTGCCGAGCACTGGGTGCATCAGCGCGCGCTGCATCCCACCATCACCACGGAGCGCATCGACGCGATCGGCCGGGCGGCGGCGCGCGCGGGCGCGCTCGGCATGAAGGCGCTCGGCGCGTCCGCGGGCGGCTGTGTGGTGGTGATCGCGCGCGATGGCTATGAGGACGAGGTGGCGGCGGCGATCGCGCCGCTCGGCGAGCGGCTGCCGTTCGATGTCGACCGCAGCGGCTTCCAGATCGTGGCGGCCATGGACGAGCACACGCGCGCGGCCGACGCATGACCGACATCGCGCCCGGCGATGCGCGCGCGCTGACGCGCGCGCTGGTGCGCGTGGATTCGCGCAACCCCACCCTCGCGAGCGGCGCGCCCGGCGAGCGGCCGTGCGCCGAGCTGCTGCGCGGCGTGCTCGATTCGTGGGGGTTCCGCACCGAGCTGCACGAGGCGGCGCCCGGCCGGCCGAACCTCGTGGCCCGGATCGGCGGTGCGGCCGACGGCACCGGTCGTTCGCTCATGATGAACGGCCACCTCGACGTCGTCGGTGTCGAGGGGATGATCCATCCTCCCTTCGCCGCCGAGGAGCGCGACGGGCGGTTGTACGGCCGAGGCTCCGCCGACATGAAGGGAGGCATCGCGGCGATGTGTGCCGCCGCGTGGCGCGCCGCGCGGGATGGCGCCCGCGGCGAGATCGTCATCGCCGCCGTGGCGGACGAGGAGTACGAGAGCCTCGGCACCCGCGCCCTGCTCGCCCGCGGCGTTCGCGCGGACGCGTGCATCGTCACCGAGCCGACGCGGCTGGCGATCATGCCGGCGCACCGCGGCTTCGTCTGGCTCGAGGTGACCGTGGTCGGCCGGGCGGCGCATGGCAGCCGGTGGGACATCGGCGTCGATGCGGTGCGGCACGCCGGGCTCCTGCTGGCCGAGCTTGATGCGTACGACGCCGAGGTGCTGCCCGGTCGGACGCATCCGCTGCTCGGCCGGGGGTCGCTGCACGCCTCGCTGATCGAAGGAGGCATCGGGATGTCCACCTATCCCGATCGATGCGTGCTCAAGCTCGAGCGTCGCACCATCCCCGGCGAATCGGCCGCGGATGCGCTGGACGAGGTCGTGCTCGCGTGCGACCGGGTCCGGGCGCGGCGCGCCACCTTCGCCGCCGACGTGCAGCTGATGGTGGCGCAGGGCCCGAGCGACGTGCCCGTCGATGCGCCGCTGGTGCTGGGGCTCGACGCCGCCCTGCGCGAGCGCGGCGAACGAGTGGTCGTGGAAGGGATGTCGGCGTGGACCGATGCGGCGTTGCTGAACGACGCCGGCATCCCGGCGATATGCTTCGGGCCCGGCGACATCTCGCTCGCCCATGCGGCGGAGGAGTACATTCCCCTCGACGAGATCGATCGCGCCACCGGAGTGCTCGCGTCATTCGCGAGCCGGTGGTGCGCCTGATCGCACCCCTCTCGCCGGCCCGCATGCCCCGCCGTCCCCGCATCACCCAGCTCACCGCCTCCCAGTACGACGCGCTGGAGCGCGCCATCGCCGACGGACGGCGCCTCGCGGTGTGGCGGCGGGGGACCGAGTTCGTCGTCGTCGTCGACCGGCTCCGGGTCACGGGGGGGCGTGAGGCCCTCGAAGCGCATCATCCCGTCACGGGCGATCCCATGGTCCTGTACGTCGACGAGCTCGAAGGGATCGAGGTCGTCGGGTGACGGCGGGGGCAGGCGGGGAGGAGGCGCTGCCACTTGTTGCGGTCTATGCCGATGAATCGTGTCTCGGCAACGGGCGTGAGGGCGACAATCCGGGCGGCGCCGCCGGAGTGATCGAGTACCTCAATCCGGCGACCGAGCGGCTCACCCGCTGGGACTACTGGATCTCCGAGCCCGCGACGACGAACAACCGCATGGCGTTGCGGAGCGCGATCGAGGCGTTTCGCGTCGTCGGTCGGAAGGGCGGGCGGTTCCGCGTCCTCTTTACGAGCGACTCGCAGTACCTGGTGAAGGGGATGTCGGAGTGGGTACATGGCTGGGCGCGGCGCGGATGGCGCCGCACCGGTGGCGCGATCGAGAACCTGGCCCTCTGGCAGGAGCTCGTGAGCGAGGCCGGTCCGCATCGCGTGCAGTGGCAGTGGGTGCGCGGGCATGCGGGCCATCCGCAGAACGAGTACGCGAACGACCTGGCGGTGACGGCGGCACGGGAGCAGTCCAGCTCCGACGGCGCCCGAACCTCCAACTTCGATGACTGGCTCGCGGCGCAACGCACGAAACGGCGGGTCACCGTCGAGCCGGCGGCGTTCCCCGCCGGCCGCCTCTTCACTCCCGCGCGGCAGGTGCCGCGCTCGACACCGGATACGACGTAACGGTCATGGACAGGCTGAAGAGCATCCTCCGGTCGGCGACGATATTCATGTGGCGCCGCACTTTTTTCTTCCTCCTCGGCGGGGGGATCGGCTACGCGTACGGCTACCATCACGCCGACGAGGGCGAGCCGAGTCTGTACAGCCGTCTGCAGTCGATGGTCGGCGTGGACAACGTCCGGGACGATCACATGCGCCGGCAGCGGGCGATCGACGCCTTCCGCCAGGCTCGCGTGGACTCGATCGAAGCAGCGGCGCTCCCGCACTAGCGCGCGTCTCACGCACAGGGAACGGCGATGGACGACGTCGAACGGATGTACCGACATCTCGTGCACATCATTCGCACGAAGTTCACCCCGATGCTCACGCAGCCGTTCGAGGTCGGGGAGCTCGTTCAGACGATCCTGCCCTATCGCCTGCACCGGCGCGAGCTGGGGCTGCAATCCAATCACGACTACGAGATGGCGCTGCTGGAGCTGCTGGCCGGCCCCCGCGGCTATCTCGTGGTCGACGACCGCATGCGCGACACGCTGGCCGCCCAGCTGGCCGCGCCGACGCCCGATCCGTCGGTGATCCGCGACTTCGCGACGGCGCACGTGGCGCTCGCGCCGGAGTGGCTGCACCTGCTCGACGCGCAGTCGCGCGCCTCGGGGACGCAGGGCGCGGTCGGGACGGCGACGCCGGCCCGCGCCGCGACGACGCTGCATCGGACGGGCAGCGGCAGCTTCCCCATCCCGGCGACGCCCTCCTCGAGCGCGGGCGCGCCGGCCGACGCCACGCCGCCCCGGCGCGCCGCGAAGCCGGTGGCCGTGGCGGCCGGCGAGCACTGCACCTTCTGCAATGGCGAGCTTCCCGCCGGCCGTCAGATCAGCTTCTGCCCCCACTGTGGGCAGGACCTCACGATGGTGCACTGCCCGGCATGCGGGAGCGAGCTGGAGCGCGGGTGGAAGTTCTGCGTCACCTGCGGGCGCGCGTCGGGCGAAGGGTAGGCGGCGCGTCGGGTCGCGACGCCTCGGCGCGTCGCTTGCGACAGGCGGGGCCGACAGCACTCACTCGGACGGCCCACATGCCCCGCAGCACTTCGGCAGCACCCCGACCCGCCGTGCGGCGCACGCGGATCATGCTCGCAACCCTGGCGATGGCCGGCGCCTGCGCGACCGGTGTATCGCCATCGACGAACCCACCACCGGACCCGACCACGCGCACGCCGCGCTCCACCCCGGCGGGCGCGACACCGCTCCTCGACGCCGCGTGGCCGGTGCGGACGCGCGAGCACGTCGACCTGTGGCTGCACGCGTACGCCCTGCTGACGCCCGACTCGACCCTCGTGCCGTATTTCCGACGGGGCTACGCCGAGCGCGTCAACGCATTGCGCCGCCAGCGTGGCATCACCAATCAGCTCGACGCCAACCGGACGACGCTGCTCGAGCGGATCAACGTGAATCCGGCGCTCGCGACCAACGGCCAGTTCCTGCCGCTCTACTTCGACTCCTGGGAGCAGATGCGGCAGATGATCGACCTGTTCGTCCGCGCCGGCGGCAATCCAGGCATGAGCAACGACCCGACGACGCGAACCTATCTCGCGCTGCTCGCGAGCGTCTTTCCGGTGGGTGCCGATCGCGAATGGCTGCGGCAGTTCGCCGCCGCCGTCGACGACGAGAGCCGCCGCTTCTATCATGACTACTGGACCTCGGAGCTGCGATCGCACGCCGCGGTGAGCGGCCGCGTCGACACCCTCTGGCAGCGCCAGTGGCGGCCCGCGTTGAGCCGATACCTGAACAACACCCAGCAGCAGAGCGGCGAGGTCTACCTGTCGCTGCCGCTCGGCGGCGAGGGTCGCACCATCCACTACGGCAAGCAGCAGAACGCGGTCGCCGTCGCCTTTCCCGACGACCGCGATCAGGCCGACGTCGTTCTCTACGTGTTCGCCCACGAGATCGTGGGCGCGACGGCGAGCGCGGCGATCGAGGACAACACCACCCCGGCCGATCGGCGCGCGGGTACGACGTCGCGGTACGAGCAGTCCGCCGCCGTGCGGGCCGGCGCGCTGCTGCTGGAGCGCACGATCCCCGCAGTGGTGCCGGGCTACATGCGCTACTACCTCCAGCAGGCGGGCCGCACGCCACCCAGCGATCCGCGGGCGATGTTCGTCCAGACCTTCGCCGTCCCCGACGCCGTGCGCGAGGCCATCGCGCGTCAGCTCGACGTCATCCTGGGCGGGATCTAGCAGTGAACCGTGATCCGTCATCCGTGCACTCCTCGCTATCTTTCCCCCATGCCCGACTCGAACGTCCCCGCTCCGATCGACCGTGCGGCGGTCGATCGCATTCTGGCGCGGGCGGTGGAGCTCCAGGCCGACGTCGCGCCGGACCAGCAGGGTCAGCTCACCGAGGCGCAGCTGCTCGACCTCGCCAGGGAGGTCGGGCTCGACCCGGTGAACCTGCGCCAGGCGCTGGCGGAGGAGCGCACCCGGGTCGCCGTGCCGGAGGAGCGCGGGATGCTGGCATCGCTCTACGGCGGCGCGGCGGCGAGCGCGCAGCGGACCGTGCGCGGTACGCCGGCCCAGGTGCTCGGCGCGCTCGACGACTGGATGCAGCGCCAGGAGTGCCTCACGGTGCAGCGCTACTTCAACGCCGAGCGCATCGTGTGGGAGGCGCGTCGTGACATCGTCGGCATGGTGCGGCGCACGGTGAGCGGGCGTGGCTATGCCCTTGCCCGCGCCACCGACGTGTCGGCCACCGCCATCGCTCTGGACGCGTCGCGCGTGCTGGTGCGGCTCGACGCCCGGCTCGCCGGCTACCGGAGCCTCATGGCGCGGCAGAACGTGGCGCTCACCGGCGCCGGCGTCGTGGCCGGCGGCGTGCTGGCGATGATGAGCTTCTCCCTGCCGGCCGCCGCCGCCCCGGTCGTCGTGTTCGCCCCCGCCGCCTTCGCCGCCGCGCGCGCCTCCCATCAGCGCTCGGTCGCGCGTGCCCAGCTCGCGCTGGAGCAGGTCCTCGACCGGCTGGAGCGCGGCGAGGCCGGCCGCCCACCGACGCTCCTCTCCATGCTCGCGGCGGCGGTCGGACGGCGGTGATCGCCGCTACCGCACGCCAGCCATCAGGAAGGGGCGCCGCATCGCGCGGTCGGCCAGCCACGCCAGCCCGCGGTTGCTCATGATCACGAGGAAGCCCATCGCCGTGAGCGACTTCACCTCGCGTCGAGAGATCTTCACCACCTGCCGCTGCGCCAGCGCGTGCGGACGGTGCGTCAGATCCCGCAGCGTCGCGTAGGCGAACAACAGGGGCAGCACGCAGAACAGTCGGATCGACACCGCGCGGCGAGGGATGAGCAGCAGGTAGCTCCGCGCTCCCTCGAGGTCGCGCTGGGCCAGATGTACCAGCGTGGCCAGCGCCGCGCGCGTTCCGGGTACCCGATCGTCGTCCAGGATCTCGGCGTGGCTGCTGCCATGCTCGCGCAGGAGCTGCTCCGGGATGTAGATCGAGTTCTCGTGCTCGGCGTCGGCCGCGACGTCCTTCAGGATGTTCACCGTCTGCAGCGCCTCGGCGAAGGCACGACACTTCGCGCGCAGCACCTCGTAGCGCCGCTCGCCGATGCTCGGCGCGTGCTCGTGCCAGAGGTCGGTGAGCAGGTAGCCGACGGTGCCGGCGACGTAGTAGCAGTACTCCCGGTACTCCTCGAGGCTCTGGATCCGGATGCCGTGCGGATAGAGCAGGACGAACTTGCGCATCCCGCCGATCATCTCACCGACCCAGCGGCGGACATGCGCTCGCGTCGCCGCGCCGAGGGCGCGATAGAGGACGAACACCAGATCGGCGTGCCGCGTCAGTCGCACGTGAGCGGGCTCGCCGGTGATCGATGTCACCCGTGACGGAAAGCCATCCGCGGCGTCGGCGTCGTCGAAGCACCGGAGCAGATCGTCCAGCAGCGTCGCCTTCCGCTCGGCGGGGAGCGCCGGCTCGTCTTCCAGCGTGTCGGCGATCCGGCAGAGCAGATAGGCGGCGAGCACCGCGCGGCCGAGCTCACCCGGGAGCAGGCGGATGCTGAGCGCGAAGGTGCGCGAGACGGCGGGCAGGATCTCGCGCGCGAAGCGGGTCGCCTCGGCCAGGCGGCCGGCGTCCCGCCGCGGGTCCTCCTCCATTGGCGCTCCGACGGCGCGCATTAGACTACTCGGCACCTGTGCAAGATAACCCCCGAGACAACCGCATCGCCGGCTTCCGCGGCGTCTTCCGCGCCGATGCCGCCGCGCGCGCCGTCTACAGCGAGGCCGCCGGCATCGCGCAGATCGTTCCGCGCGCCGTCGCCGTTCCGATGGATGCCGAGGATGTCGTCGGCCTCGTTCGCTGGGCGGGACGCACCGGCACGCCGCTCGTGCCGCGCGGCTCGGGGAGCAGCATGGCCGGCGGCGCGATCGGCGACGGCGTGATCGTCGACCTCAGCCGCCTCGCTGCGTTGGGCCCGGTCGACGCCGCACGGCGTACCGTGCGCTGTGGGCCCGGCGTCGTGCGCGACGCCGTCGATGCCGCGGCTCGCGCCGTCGGGCTCCAGTTTCCGGTGGACCCGTCGAGCGGCGCCTACTGCACGGTCGGTGGCATGGCCTCCACCAACTCGGCCGGCGCGCACACCCTTCGCTACGGCGCGATGCGCCCATGGGTCGAGGCGCTCGACTGCGTCTTCGCCGACGGCTCCCGCGCGGAGGTGCGGCGCGGCGGCGCGCCGCCGGACGTCCCCGCGCTGCGCCGCTTTCTCGCCGCGGCGCCCGCGCT
>JABFYH010000027.1 GCA_013361335.1 Gemmatimonadaceae bacterium
TACACCGCGCCCAGCCGCGCCAGGTACGCCGAGAAGGCCGCGCGCTCGGGCTCGTGCAGGAGGTGCCAGTCGAGCGACTTGTCGTGGTTCCACTCGCTCGGATCGGCGAACTCGGTGCCCATGAACAGCAGCGACTTGCCCGGCCGCGTCACCTGATAGGCGAGCAGCGTGCGCAGGTTGGCGAGCTTCTGCCAGTGGTCGCCCGGCATCTTCCCGTAGAGCGACCCCTTGAGGTGCACCATCTCGTCGTGCGACAGCGGCATGATGAAATGCTCGCTGTGCTCGTACACCATCGCGAAGGTGAGGTCGTTCTGGTGATGGCGCCGGTAGAGCGGATCGCGCTCGAAGTAGCCGAGCGTGTCGTGCATCCACCCCATGTTCCACTTGAAGGTGAAGCCCAGCCCACCGGTGCGGATCGGGCGCGTCACGCCCGGCCACGCCGTGCTGTCCTCGGCGATCGTCACGCAGCCCGGCGCGTCGCCGCACACCACGTCGTTCATGTTCCGGAGGAAGTCGATCGCCTCGAGGTTCTCCCTGCCGCCGTACTTGTTGGGCACCCACTCGCCCGCGTTGCGGCTGTAGTCGAGGTAGAGCATCGAGGCCACGGCGTCCACGCGCAGCCCGTCCACGTGAAACTCGTGCAGCCAGTACAGCGCGTTGGCGACGAGATAGTTCCGGACTTCCTTGCGGCCGTAGTTGAAGATCAGCGTGCCCCAGTCGGGGTGCTCGCCGAGCCGCGGATCCTCGTGCTCGTACAGCGCCGTGCCGTCGAAGCGGCGCAGCGCGTAGTCGTCCTTCGGGAAATGCGCAGGCACCCAGTCGAGGAAGACGCCGATCCCCGCTTCATGCAGCGTGTCGACGAGGAACCTGAAATCGTCTGGTGTACCGAACCGTGAGGTAGGAGAGTAATAGCCGGTGACCTGGTAGCCCCACGAGCCGTAGAAGGGATGCTCCATGATCGGGAGCAGCTCGACGTGCGTGAAGCCGAGCCCCTTCACGTGATCGGCCAGCCGCGGTGCGATCTCGCGATAGGTGAGGAAGCGGTTCCCGTCCTCGGGCACGCGCGCCCACGAGCCGAGGTGCACCTCGTAGATGTGCACCGGCTCCTCCACGAGATGTCGCGTCGGCCGCGCGGTCATCCAGGCGTGATCGCGCCAGACGTAGCGGTCGCCGGCGACGACGATGCCCGCCGTCTCCGGCGCCTGCTGCATCTTCTGCGCGAGCGGATCGGTCTTGAGGCGCGGCAGCCCCTCGCGCGTGCGGAGCTCGAACTTGTACAGCGCGTTCTCGCCCACGCCGGGGATGAACAGCTCCCACACCCCGCTGTCGGCCAGGCGGCGCATCGGGAAGACGCGGCCGTCCCAGTTGCACCAGTCGCCCACCACGCTCACCCGCTCGGCGTTCGGCGCCCAGACGGCGAAGGCGGTGCCGTCGTCGCCGTCGACGGTACGCGGATGGGCACCGAGCATCGTCCAGAGCCGGCGGTGCGTCCCTTCGCGGAAGAGGTAGAGGTCCATGTCCCCCACCGTCGGTGCGAAGCGGTACGGGTCGCCGCGCTCCCACGCCCGCCCGTCGGCGGCGAGGAAGCGCAGCGAGTACCGCAGCGGCAGCGGCGCCCCCGGCAGAAAGACCGAGAACAGCCCGTCCCCCTCGGAGCGCATCGCCGTCGCTACCCCCTCGCGCAGCACGTAGCAGTCCGCGGCGTCCGGCTGGAGCACCCGGATGACGACGCCGAGCGTGCCGCCGACCGTCGCCGAGTGCGGACCGAGCACCTCGTGCGGCGCACCGTGCCGCCCCTCGAGCAGGGCGTAGCGGGGGCCGTCGTCCAGGCGCGGCGCGGCGGCAGCGGTGCGGGCGACGTCCGTCATGGCGTGTGCCGCTCCACCTGGCTCAACGGCTCACGCCGCGCGTCCTCGCTGGTCACGAGCCGGCGGTCGGTGCCGTAGCGCAGCAGCATCAGCGCGTGCGCCTCCACCTTCACCGACGGCTCCCGAACGACGGGCATCTCCTCCTTCGCCGTGTCCACCATGATCACCCAGATCTTCCTCCCCGCGTCCAGCGCCGGCAGCGAGAAGGTGACGTCCTGCTCGCCGGCATTGAGGATCATCAGCAGCGTGTCGCCGCGCACGGCGTGGCCGCGGTCGTCCACCTCATCGGTCGCCGCGCCGTCGATCAGCATGCCGAAGGCGCGCGCCTCGGCGTTCCCCCAGTCGGCGTCCTGCATCTCCGTGCCGTCCGGGCGGATCCAGGTGACGTCCTTCTGCGTCGATCCCTCGACGACGGCGCCCTTGAAGAAGTGGCGGCGGCGGAGCACCGGGTGCGCCTGGCGAATGGCGAGCAGCTTCCGGGTGAACTCCACGAGCTGCCGCTGGCAGGGATCGAGATTCCAGTCCACCCAGGTGATCTCGTTGTCCTGCGCGTAGGCGTTGTTGTTCCCCTGCTGGGTGCGTCCGAGCTCGTCGCCGTGGGCGAGCATCGGCACGCCCTGCGAGAAGGCGAGCGTCGCGAGGAAGCTGCGCATCACGCGCTGGCGCGTCCCCTGCACCGCGGGATCGTCCGTCTCCCCCTCGACCCCCCAGTTGCGGCTGATGTTGTCGTTGTGGCCGTCGTTGTTGTTCTCGCCGTTCGCCTCGTTGTGCTTCTGCTCGTAGCTCACGAGGTCGCGCAGGGTGTAGCCGTCGTGCGCCGTGATGAAGTTGATGCTGGCATACACCCCGCGGTCGCTCGACTTGAAGATATCGGCCGAGCCCGCGAGCCGGCTCGCCATCTCGGGGACCTGGCCCGGCTCGCCACGCCAGAACTTGCGCACGCTGTCGCGGTACTTGCCGTTCCACTCCGTCCAGCGCACGGGAAAATTCCCCACCTGATAGCCACCAGGCCCCACGTCCCAGGGCTCGGCGATGAGCTTCACGCGCGAGAGCGTCGGATCCTGCTGCATGATGTCGAAGAAGGCGGACAGCTTGTCGACGTCGTACAGCTCCCGCGCCAGCACCGGCGCGAGGTCGAAGCGGAAGCCGTCCACGTGCATCTCCTCCGCCCAGTAGCGCAGCGAGTCCATCACGAGCTGGATCGTGCGCGGGTGCTGCATGTTGAGCGAGTTGCCCGTGCCGGTGAAGTCGGTGTAGAAGCGCGGGTTTTTCGGCTCCAGCCGATAGTACGTGGTGTTGTCGATGCCGCGCAGCGAGAGCGTCGGCCCCAGGTGGTTGCCCTCGCCGGTGTGGTTGTACACCACGTCGAGGATCACCTCGAGCCCCGCGGCGTGCAGCGTCTTCACCATGGTCTTGAACTCGTAGACCTGGTTGCCGAGCCCGCGCGTGGCGTATCGCACGTCGGGAGCAAAGAATCCTATGGAATTGTACCCCCAATAATTCGTCAGGCCGCGCTCGGCCAGGTGCCGGTCGACGACGAACTGGTGCACCGGCAGCAGCTCCAGCGCGGTGACGCCGAGGCTCTGGAAGTACTCGATCATCGGATCGCTGCAGAGGCCGAGGTAGGTGCCGCGCAGCTCCGGGGGCACGTCGGGGTGACGCTGGGTCATCCCCTTCACGTGGCACTCGTAGATGATCGTGCGGTTGTAGGGGATGTGGAGCGGCCCGTCGTCCTCCCAGGTGAAGGCGTTGTCGATCACCACCGACTTGGGAACACCTCCCGCGGAGTTGTCGGGATCGGGCTCGAGATCCTCCTTCGGGCTCCCGACCTTGTACGAGAACAGATCGTTGCTCCACCGGATCGCGCCGGTGATCGCCTTGGCGTACGGGTCGATCAGCAGCTTCGCCGGGTTGAAGCGGTGACCCTGCTCCGGTTCGTACGGCCCGTGCACCCGATACCCGTAGTACTGGCCGGGCCGCGCGTCGGGGAGATAGCAGTGCCACACCTGGTCGGTGCGCTCGGTGAGCTGGATCTTCGCCGCCTCGCCGGTGTCGTCGGCGTCGCGGAAGAGACAGAGCTCCACGCCGGTGGCGTGCTCCGAGAAGAGGGCGAAGTTCACCCCGGTGCCGTCCCAGCTCGCGCCGAGCGGGTAGGGACGGCCCGGCCAGACGCGCATCGTCATTCCCCGCCCTCGGACATGTCGCGCACGTACACCGCCGCGCTCCACGCGGGCACACGCACGGTGCGGGCGCGGGCTTCCACCGGCACCGTCGCGACGAGCAGCCGCTTCGGCGCATCGTTCGCGTCGCTCGCCGGCTCGGCCGCCGCGATGGAGGAGGTCAGCAGCCCCGAGCCGCCGTAGCCCGCGGCGTCGGTGCAGAGCCGCAGCCTCCAGCGCTGCGTCGCCTCGGCAGGCACCGGGATGTCCTGCGGATGGCCGCAGAGGTTGAAGGCGTACCAGACCGTGCGATGCGCGCGCACCGAGTCGAACATGTCGCCCTGCAGCGGCATGACGCGGAGCACCGTGCACCAGTCGGAGCCGCCCTGCACGTTGGCGACGCTCGCGCCGGGACGCAGCGCGGGCTCCTCGCGGCGGAGCGCCAGGAGATCGGTGTAGAGCTCGCGCAGCTGCGCCCCCGCGCCGGAATTTCGGCGCGACCAGTTCAGGCGACTACGATCGAAGGTCTCCTCGGCCTGCGGATCGATCTGCGCCTCGGCCTTGCCGATCGCGGCGAACTCCTTCTTCCGCCCTTCGCGCACCGCGTCGACCAGCGCCGGATCGCCATGGTGGATGAAGTAGAGGAAGGGCGCGGTCTCGCCGTACTCCTCTCCCATGAACAGGAGCGGGATGTACGGTGAGAGGAGCACCAGCGCCGCCGCCAGCCGCTGGCGTTCCGGGGTGACGAGCGACGCCAGCCGCTCACCGTTGGGACGGTTGCCGATCTGATCGTGGTTCTGCGCGCAGACGATGAACCGCTGCCGCGGCACCCCCGCCGACGAGCGGCCATGCGTGCGGTCGCGGTGCGGGGCGTAGCGCCGCGCGTAGAAGAAGGGCTCGCGGTAGACGTCGGCGATCGTCGCGATGTTCTGGAAATCCTGGTAGTAGCCGTGCCGCTCGCCGGTGAGCGTCGCGTGGATGGTGTGGTGGACGTCGTCCGCCCACTGCGCATCGAGGCCGTAGCCGCCCTGGTCGGGGGGACGCACGAGCCGCGGATCGTTCAGGTCGCTCTCGGCCATGAGCTGGATCTTGCGTCCCATCCGCCGCCCCAGCTCGTGCACTTCGTCCGACAGCTCCTCGAGCAGCTGCAGCGCGCCGAAGTCGAAGATCCCCTGCACCGCGTCCAACCGCAGCGCATCGATGTGGTATTCGGTGACCCAGTAGAGGGCGTTGTCGTGCACCCAGCGGCGCACGGCGTCGCTCCCCGGGCCGTCGTAGTTCACCGCGCGTCCCCACGGCGTGCGGTAGATGTCGGTGAAGTAGGGGCCGAACTGGTCGAGGTAATTCCCCTCCGGCCCGACGTGGTTGTAGACGACGTCGAGCACGACGCCGAGGCCGAGCGCATGCGCTGCGCTCACGAGACGCTTGAGACCTTCCGGTCCGCCGTACGCATGGTGTGGTGCGTAGAGGTGCACGCCGTCGTAGCCCCAGTTGCGCTCGCCGGGGAACTCCGCCACCGGCATCAGCTCGATGGCGGTGACGCCGAGCGCGAGCAGTTCGTGCAGCCGGGCCGCCGCGGCGTCGAAGGTGCCTTCGGGGGTGAACGTCCCGACGTGCAGCTCGTAAATCACGAAATCGGGGAGCGAGACACCCGTCCAGCGCTCGTCGCGCCAGGCAAAGGCGTCCGGATCCACCACCTCCGAGAGCGCGTGCACGCCGTCGGGCTGCGAGCGGCTCGTCGGATCGGGGAAGGGTCCCTTCCCGTCGAGGCGGAAGCCGTAGCGGTCGCCGGCCTTTGCACCGGGCACCTCGGCGGCGAAGATGCCGCGCTCGCCCGCGCGCGTGGTCAGCAAATGCTCGCCGGCGGCGTCGCCCCCATCGATCACGACGCTGACCTCCTTCGCCGTGGGGGCCCACACGCTGAACGTCACCCCCGACTTGGTGACCGTCGCGCCACGCTCGAGCTTCCAGCCCTGCCGTTCGGCGCGGTCGGCGGGGTCGGCGAGCACCGCCTCCGGCGGCTCCGTCATCGTTGCGGTCATGCACTCTCCTTCGCGACGGCGCCCAGCCGCGCGGGGCCGCCCGGCGGCTGCAGCTTGAACCACATGAAGTCCCGCCCATTCAGGGTGAGCAGGTAGGGAAGTGTGCCGATCTTCGGGAAGGCCTGGCCGCTCCACAGCTCCATCGGCGACCAGCCGTCGAACTCGCGAAGGTCGAGCTCCACGTACTGCGCGTGCCGGGCGAGGTTGTTCACGCAGAGGATGACCTCGTCGGCGAAGCGGCGGAGGAACACCAGCACCCGGCGGTTCTCGGGGGCGAGGGGCTCGAACGACCCGCGCCCGAAGGCGAGATACTTCCGCCGGAGCTGCACGATGGCCCTGACCCAGTGCAGGAGCGAGCTCGAGGTCCGCTCCTGCGCTTCGACGTTCACCGAGTGGTAGCTGTACGGCGGATCGGCGATCACGGGAAAGTAGAGCGCGGCGCTCTCCACGATGGAGAAGCCGGCGTTGCGGTCGGGAGTCCACTGCATCGGCGTGCGCACGCCGTTCCGGTCGCCGAGGTAGATGTTGTCGCCCATGCCGATCTCGTCGCCATAGTAGAGCACCGGCGAGCCGGGCAGCGACATGAGCAGCGCATGCATCAGCTCGATCTCCTTGCGCCCGTTGTTCATGAGCGGGGCAAGCCGGCGTCGGATGCCGACGTTGATGCGCATGCGCCGGTCCTTGGCGTACGCGTTGTACATGTAGTCGCGCTCTTCGTCGGTCACCATCTCGAGCGTGAGCTCGTCGTGGTTCCGCAGGAAGATCGCCCACTGGCACTGCGGCGGGATCGGCGGCGTGCGCGCCATGATGTCGACGATCGGCGTCCGGTTCTCCTGCGCCACCGCCATGTACATCCGGGGCATCACGGGGAAGTGGAACGCCATGTGGCATTCGTCCCCCTCCCCGAAGTACGGCCGCACGTCATCGGGCCACTGGTTCGCCTCGGCCAGGAACACCCGCCCGCTGAACTCGGCATCCATCGCGGCGCGGAGCTTCTTCAGGACGACGTGGGTCTCGGGGAGGTTCTCGCAGTTGGTGCCCTCCCGCTCGACGAGATAGGGAATGGCATCGAGGCGGAGCCCGTCCACGCCCATGCGCAGCCAGAAGCGCATGACGTCGAGGATCGCCTCGAGGACCGCCGGGTTGTCGAAGTTGAGGTCGGGCTGGTGGCTGAAGAAGCGGTGCCAGAAGAACTGCTGCGCGACCGGATCCCAGGTCCAGTTGGAGGTCTCGGTGTCGGTAAAGATGATCCGCGCGCCGGCATAGCGGTTGGGATCGTCGCTCCAGACGTAGAAGTCGCGCTCCGGCGATCCCTTGGGTGCGGTTCTCGCCTTCTCGAACCAGGGATGCTGGTCGGAGGTGTGATTGACGACGAGCTCGGTGATCACCTTGAGGCCGCGGGCGTGCGCCTTGTCGAGGAGCTCCTGGAAGTCGGCGACGGTGCCGTAGCTGGGGTGGACGCCGCAGTAGTCGGCGATGTCGTAGCCGTCGTCCTTGAGAGGCGAGGGATAGAAGGGGAGGAGCCAGATGGCGGTGACACCGAGCTCGGCAATGTAATCGAGCTTCTCGATCAGACCGCGGAAGTCGCCGTAGCCGTCGCGATTGGAATCGCGGAATGCCTTGACGTGGAGCTGGTAGATGACGGCGTCGTGGTGCCAGGCGGGGTCGGGCGCGCGGTCGTGCATTTACGGTGGGTGGTCCCCTGAGTGCCGCGATCGTGGCGTCAGGGCTCGGTGCGGTGGCGCGATGATGATCGCTCGCTTTGGTGTGCGCCGGCGTACAGCTCTGCACGGCGTCGTGCGCGGGAGGCGCAACAACCAGGCCGGTGATCGGGCTCACTTGGCGCCGTATGGCGGGAGGTGCGGCGTGAGGCG
>JABFYH010000064.1 GCA_013361335.1 Gemmatimonadaceae bacterium
CCTAGCGCGCCGTCGGATCCGTCAGCGCCGGGGTGACGGCCGCCTCGTCGCGCTCGCCCGTGCGGATTCGATAGACGCTCTCCACCGGCAGCACGAACACCTTGCCGTCGCCCACGGCCCCGGTGTGTGCGCCGGCCAGCAGCGCGCCCACCGTGATGTCGACGAAGGAGTCGGACACGCCGATCTCGAGCCGCACCTTCTCGTGCAGCTCGACCTTCACCGTCGTGCCGCGGTAGGTCTCGACCTGCTCGGTCTCGCCGCCGTGCCCCATCACGCGGCTCACGGTCAGCCCGCGCACCTCCGCGCGGTACAGCCGCTCGAGCACGTCGTTGAGCTTCTCCGGGCGGATGATGGCGACGATGAGCTTCATGCGACCCCCGCGGCGGCGGCGGGCGCGATCGTCGGCCGCGGCGCGGCGTCGCGGAACACGAGCACCGCGCCCTCGCCGTCGGAGTACGCCTCCTCGCCGTGCTGGCTGATGTCCATGCCCACGCCTTCGGCGTACGCCGCCGCGCGAAGCGGGATCACGACGTCGACGAGCTTCAGGAGGACGACGGTCGCCACGGCGCTGTACACGAGCGCCGCCGCCACCCCCGCTGCCTGGAGCGCGAGCTGCACCGGACGCCCGTGCAGCAGGCCGTCGGTGCCGCCCCACCGTGCGCTCGCGAACACCCCGGTGAGCAGCGCCCCGGTGATGCCACCGACGCCATGGCCCGCGAACACGTCGAGCGAGTCGTCGAGCCGCGTGCGCGCCCGCCAGAGAATCGCGAAGTAGCTGGGCACTGCGCCGACTCCGCCCATCACAAGCGCCGACAGCGGCGAGACGAAGCCGGCCGCCGGGGTGATGACGACGAGCCCGACGACGATCGCCGTGGCGGCGCCGACGGCGGTCGCGCGGCGCGTGCGCAGGGCGTCGAGCGCCATCCACACCGTGAGCGCGGCCATCGGCGCGAGCAGGGTGTTCGCGAACGCCAGCACCGCCGCGCCGTTCGCGGCGAGGGCGCTCCCGGCATTGAAGCCGAACCAGCCGAAATAGAGGAGGCTCGTGCCGAGCAGCACGAAGGGCACGTTGTGCGGCAGCATCGCCTGACGGCCGTAGTCCTTGCGCCCCCCGACCAGCATCGCCGCCACCGGCGCGGCGACGCCGGCGTTGACGTGTACGACGGTGCCCCCCGCGTAGTCCAGCACACCGAGTTGCGCGAGCCAGCCGCCGCCCCACACCCAGTGCGCCAGGGGCGCGTAGACGACGAGCGACCAGGCGGCGATGAACGCGACGTAGGCCCCGAACCGCATTCGCTCCACCACCGCCCCGGCGATGAGCACCGCGGTGACGACGGCGAAGGTGCCCTGGTACGCCATGAACAGGAGATGCGGGATGGTGCCGCGCGCCTCGACCCCGACGTTGCGAAGGAAGACGAACTCCGAGCCGCCGATCCACCGCGCCTGTCCGCCGAAGGCGAGGGTGTAGCCGAGCAGCGCCCAGAGCACGCCCACCACGCCGATCGAGACGAGGCACATCATCATGGTGTTCAGCGCATTCTTCGATCGGACCAGGCCACCGTAGAAGAAGGCGGCGGCTGGCGTCATCAGCAGCACGAGCGCGGTGCTCACCAGCATCCAGGCGGTGTCGGCCGGCACGATGGCGGACTGGGTCACGATCGATTCCTCCAGAGAAAGTCAGGACGCGGCGGCGCGGCGCCCGTCGCGGATGGTGAGCCAGTCGGTGCGCACGCGATCCCATTCCTGGATCAGCACCCCATGCTGCTCGAACAGCGCGCGGACGCGCGGCCGGTCGTAGCCCAGGATGTCCTCCAGCACGGGGATCAGCACGCTCAGGGCATCGTCGCTCATCACGGTCCGCCGCGCGATGCTGGCGATGTGTCGTGCCTCGGATGCGGCGATCGTGAGCCCGTCGCAGCGGTTGACGTGCAGCATGACGTGGATGTCGGAGGAGCCGTCGCCCACGTAGACCACCCGTTCGCTCGGCATGCCGAGGGTCTCGCGCAGCTGATTCACCGCGGCGACCTTCCCGAACCCCGCCGGCACGCGCACGATGGACGCGATCTCCCCGGACTGCTCGTCGTACACGAAGCGCGTCGCGATCACGCGGTCCGGTCGCACGATCCCTTCGAGCGCGGCGTGCACGACGTCCTCGGGCGCGGCCGAGACGACGAAGAACTCGAAGCGGTGACCCTCGATCCCGCGCTCGAGCAGGGAGGTGAGCAGCGCGATGTTCCGCTTGAGGCGGATGCGCCGCCCGACCTCGACCAGATCCGCGCGCCGCACACGGCGGTACTCCGGATCGTGCAGGAGCAGATAGGAGAGCTCGGCGCCCGACTGGACGAGGTTCAGCTGCGACAGCGCCGCCACCTTCTCGGCGAACGTCGTGATGCCGAGCATGTCGCTCAACACGTGACCGGAGTCGTTGAAGCTGAGCGTCTGATCGAAGTCGCTGACGAGCAGAAAGTGCTTCCGGGTCATGCTACCGCTCCTGCGGGTGATGGACTGCATCGCGGTGCCGACACTCGGCACCCCGTAACGACGACGCCCCTGCATCCGGGAGGGGGCAGGGGCGTCGTGTACCTGGAACCGGCTCGGTCACCGGTCAACTCCCCCGTCCCTTCGCGCATGCGCCACGATTCTCCGCGCAGTCGAGCAGCGGGAGATTCGAGATGTGGAGCAGCGAGGTGGTGGACATGGGATGCGACCGAATGGCGCGGCGAGCCGGTCCCGCCGCTCCGTGAACGTACGGCGGAATGGGGGCGAGGTCAACGTCGCCGTGCGCATCGTGTACGATTCGTGACACACTTCACACCAAACCGCCCGAACGCCGGAGCAGGACGGCCGTCGCGTGAGATCGCAGGGGATCGCGTGTCCCGTTAAGGTTGGAAAGCGACTGCAATCACCACCAACCTGCGAGCCATGCCCCACACCGTCCCGCCCGTCGGCGCCGAGGCGCCCGACTTCACCCTCGCCTCCACCTCCGGCCAGCCGGTCACCCTCTCGTCGCTGCGCGGCAAGAAGGTGCTGCTCGCCTTCTTCCCCCTCGCCTTCACGAGCACCTGCACGGCCGAGCTCTGCGACATGCGCGACGACTGGGACCAGTTCGCCGACGCCGATACGGTCGTGCTCCCGATCAGCGTGGACTCGACCGCCAGCCTGGGCGAGTTCAAGCGCAAGTTCGACATGAAGGCCGACATGGTGAGCGACTTCAAGCGCGACGCCGCGCGAGCCTACGGGGTGCTGCTCGAGGATCGCTTCTTCTCGACGCGCGCCTACTTCCTCATCGACCGCACCGGCCGGATCCGCTGGGAGCACGTCGAGGCCAACCCCTCCCACAAGCGGAGCAACGCCGAGCTGTTCGAGCAGATTCGCGCCCTCGACTAGATCGCGCGAAAAAAAATTCCTCGGTCATCTTGTCCGCTCGGACATTTCGTCCTAGAATTGGGCTCCCCCTTTCCGAGCACAGCTCTGGCACCTCCGAGCCCGACGCAGGGCGAGCCAGTTCCCCCGCCATCGAACGCCCAGGGTGCCGGCAGCAGCGTCGCCGACACTCGACCCGAGCCGCCTCTTCTCGCCGCGCTGGCGCAGATCGCGGCCGCGCTCGCTACCGGTGACGCTCCGACCGAGGTGCTGGGCGGCGTGCTGGCGCGCGTCGCCGACACGGTGCTCGCCTCGAGCGTCTCGCTCTGGCTCATGGACGAGATGGAGCTGCGCTGCAAGTCGCGGGTCGGGGCCCCACCCCCCACCGGCGCGGCGGTCCGGGCGCGGCTCGCCCAGCCGCCGCGCGAAGCGAGCGACATCATCGTCGTGCGGCTCGACGCGGCACATCACCCGCTCGGCGCGCTCGTCCTCACCCCGACGACGCAGCTGTCGCCCGCGGAGCGCACCTTCCTCGCGACGGTCGCGGACATTCTCGCGCCGGTGCTGCGGCAGGCGGCGTACGCCCAGCGCCTCGAGAGCGAAGTCATCGAGCGCACGCGGCAGATCGACCGCGAACGGCGCGTCACCGAGCGGATCATCGACTCGCTCCCCGTCGGGCTGTACGTCATCGACCGCGAATACCGGATCTCCGTCTGGAACCGGAAGCGCGAGACCGGCATGCAGGGCGTGTCGCGCGAGGAGGCGATCGGTCGCACGATCTTCGAGATCCTGCATCGCCAGCCGGCCACCGTGCTGCGCCGCGAGTTCGACGAAGTGTTCGCGACGGGGCGGCTCCAGATCTTCCAGATGGAGTCCACCGCCACCGGCGAGCTGCGCACCTACCGGCTGTCCAAGATTCCGATGCGCCTGGACGACGGCCCGGTGACGCACGTCATCACCGTCGGCGAGGACGTGACCGAGTGGCGCCAGGCGCAGGACCGCTTCTCCCAGGCGGAGAAGCTCGCCGCCATCGGCACCCTGGCCGCGGGCGTCATGCACGAGATCAACAATCCGCTCGCCACGATCGCCGCCTGCGCCGAGGGGCTGGAGCTGTCGCACGAGGATGCGTCGCCCGACGTGGCCGAGGGGCTGCGGCTCATCCAGAGCGAGGTGCTGCGGTGCAAGGGCATCGTCGATTCGCTGCTCGACTTCAGCCGCCCGAAGTCGGCGGACAAGACGCTGCTCGACGTCAACGCGCCCGTCGAGCGCACGCTGTTCGTGCTCAAGCATCACACGCGCTTCAAGAAGCTCCAGGTGAAGGTCGATCTCGACCGCACCCTCGGGCGGGTGATCCGCGCGAACGAGGAGCAGCTGGTGCAGGTGTTCATGGCACTGCTGCTGAACGCGATGGACGCCATGCAGGAGCGCGGCACGGTGACGCTGCGCACCCGCTGGGGCGACGACGCGCGCTCCGTCGTCGCGGAGATCGTGGACCAGGGCGAGGGCATCCGGCGGGCCGACCTGCCGAAGATCTTCGAGCCCTTCTTCACGACGAAGGCGCCGGGCCGCGGGACAGGGCTCGGGTTGTCCATCTGCTACGCCATCATCGCCGAGCACGGCGGCCGCATCGAAGTCGAGAGCACGCCCGGTGAGGGGAGCGTCTTCCGCATCCTCCTGCCGCGCGCCGACGAAACCGGAGACGCGCAGTGACCGATTCGAAGATCAAGGTGCTGGTCGCCGAGGACGAGGTCCACCTCGGCCAGATCCTGTCGAACTTTCTCGGTGGGCGCGGCTACGGCGTGCACACCGTCAGCGACGGGCGCGCCGCGCTCGAGTCGCTGCGGGCCGAGGCGTACGACGTCGCGCTGCTCGACATCGTGATGCCGGAGATGGACGGCCTCGAGGTGCTCAAGCAGGTCCGCGCCGACGCCGATCCGCCGGAGGTCATCATCATCACCGGCAACGGCACGATCGAGACGGCGATCAGCGCGATGAAGCTCGGCGCGTACGACTACATGGCGAAGCCGTATCGCATGGCGGAGATCGACGTGCTGGTGCGGCGCGCGTGGGAGAAGCGGCGGCTGGCGCGCGAGAACGTGCTGCTCCAGTCGCAGCTCGACCGTGCCGGCGGCGGGGTGGAGATCACGACGCAGTACGCGCCCCTCATCGCCGTGCTGAACGCCGTGGCGCGCGTCGCACCGAGCGACTCACCGGTGCTCATCAGCGGCGAGTCCGGCACGGGGAAGGAGCTCGTCGCACACATGCTGCATCGGCTGTCCGGGCGGAGCGGCCCCTTCGTCGACGTGAGCTGCGCGGCGCTCACCGAGGGGCTGTTGGAGAGCGAGCTGTTCGGCCACGAGCGCAACGCCTTTCCCGGCGCCGACGAGCGCAAGCTCGGCCTGATGGAGCTGGCGGCGGGAGGGACGTTGTTCCTGGACGAGGTGAGCGAGCTCTCGCCCAAGCTGCAGGGCAAGCTGCTGCGCGCGCTGGATCAGCGGAGCTTCTATCGCGTGGGCGGCACGCAGAAGGTGGAGGTCGACGTCCGCGTCCTCGCCGCCACCAACCGCGACCTCGCCGATCGCGTGCGGGACGGCCTGTTCCGCGACGACCTGTTCTACCGCATCAACACGATCTCGATCGAGCTCCCGCCGCTGCGCGACCGCGCCGTCGACATCCCGCTCATCGCGCGGCAGTTTCTCAAGCAGTTCGGCAAGGCGACGCCGCCGACGCTCGCCACCGACGCGCTCGACCTGCTCGTGAAATACCCGTGGCCCGGCAACGTGCGCGAGCTGAAGAACGTGATCGAGCGCGCGGTGCTGCTCGCGCAGGGGCCGCAGATCCGGGCGGTGGACCTGCCGCTCCAGCTTCCCGGCCATCCGCCGACGCCGGTGTCCTCGCCGGCCATCTCGCTGGCGGAGCTCGAGCGCCGACACATCGAGACCGTCCTGCACAACACCAACTGGCATCAGGGGAAGGCCGCCTCCGCGCTCGGGATCAGCTCGAAGACGCTCTACCGCAAGATCCGGGAGTACAACTTCCGGCGGCCCGGCGGCGAGGAGTAGCCGGATGCGCATCCTCGTGATCGAGGACGATCCGACGGTCGGACAATACGTGAAGCGTGGGCTGGAGGAGCATCGCTGCGCCGTGGACCTGACCACGGACGGCGAGGAGGGGGAGCGGCGCGCGAGCTCGGAGGCGTACGACCTCATCGTGCTCGACATGCGGCTTCCGGGGAAGAGCGGGATCGAGGTGCTGCACTCGCTGCGCGCCAAGGGGTTCGAGCGGCCGGTGCTCGTCCTCACGGCGCAGGACGCGGTGGACGCGAAGGTGGCGACGCTCCGCGCCGGCGCCGACGACTACGTCACCAAGCCCTTCGCCTTCGAGGAGCTGCTGGCGCGGGTGGAGGCGCTGGCGCGGCGGCCGCGGGCGCTCGCGTCGCCCGTGTTGCAGGTCGGCGATCTCGCCATCGATCAGGCCACCCGCGAGGTGCGGAGGGCAGGGGAGCTGATCGAGCTCACGCCGAAGGAGTACACGGTGCTCGAGTACCTGGCGCGCCACGCCGGCCGCGTGATGAGCCGCACGCTGATCACGGAATATGCGTGGGGCTATCACTTCGACCCGGGGACGAACATCGTGGACGTCGTGATCAACCATCTCCGCAAGAAGGTGGACGCCAGGCACGCGCGGAAGCTCATCACCACCGTGCGCGGCGTGGGCTACGTGCTGAAGGAGTAGCATGGCCACCCTGCGCGCGCGGTTGACCGTCGCCTACGCGTTCGCGCTCGTCGGCAGCATGATCATCTTCGCCGGCGCGCTGTACTTCGCGCGCAACGCGCGCGGCCAGCAGGAGCTGGGCACGGCCGCGCTCGAGCAGGGGGATCGCGCGCTGGCCTACCTGCGCGAGGCGGCCCTCCAGGGCACCAAGCTCACCGTGGAGCGCGAGGCGGGGGAGGGCTCCGGGCGCCACGGCACCCGCGTCTACGCCACCGAGGAGCTGCGCTCGTTGATGGAGCGCCTGCCCGGCTACTTCATCGTCTACGATCGCGACGACCGGCAGATCTACAGCTCCGTCGGCATCCGCCAGCTTCCCGACGAGGACCGGTCGGCGATCGACGAGGCGGCGGTGCAGCTGGTGCCGGGCGGGCAGGGGATCAGCGTCGAGGTGAGCGACTCGCTCTTCAGCGGGCGGCTGATCCTCGCTGCGCGCCGCGATCCCGCCCTCCTCCCCTACATCACGCGCATCGTCGCCGGGGTGCCCACCTCCCTCGCCGAGCTGAGCCCGGCACTCCTCGTCGGCACGCTGCTCGTGGTCTTTCCGGCGATCGTCTTCGTGTCGGTCGCCGCGTCGTACGTCATCGCCGGTCGCGCGGTGGAGCCGGTCGAGCGCCTGATCAATGAAGTGGAGGCCATCACCGACGGCCGGTCGCTGCATCGGCGGCTGCCGTCGGACCTCGGCAACGAGGAGCTGTCGCGGCTGGGGACCACGCTCAACGCGATGATCGCCCGGCTCGAGAGCTCGTTCGGGGCGCTGCGCCGCTTCACCGCCGACGCCTCGCACGAGCTCAAGACCCCCCTCACGGTCCTTCGCGCCGACGTCGAGCGGGCGATGCACCCCAACGCGGCGGGGAGCGAGGCGATGCAGGCGCTCGAGGAGGCGCTCCAGGAGACGACGCGGATGGCGGACCTCGTGGACAGCCTGCTGACCCTGGCGCGTGCCGACGAGGGGCGGTTCGACCTCCATCGCGAGCCGATCGCCCTCGGCCCCGTCGTCCGCGACGTCTATGAGACGGCGGTCATCCTGGGCGAGCATTCGGGGCTCGACGTGTCGATGTCGGTGCTCGAGGAGGGGGTCGTGGACGGCGATGCCCGCCGACTTCGGCAGCTCTTCCTCAACCTCATCACGAACGCCATCAAGTACACCCCACGCGGTGGACGGGTGGAGCTCTCGCTGAGCCAGCGGATGGGCGGCGAGATCGCCCTCACCGTTCGGGACTCGGGGATCGGCATCTCCGCCGCCGATCTGCCGCACGTGTTCGATCGGTTCTGGCGGGCGGACCGGGCGCGCTCGCGCGGAAGCGAGCGGGGCGGTTTCGGTCTCGGGCTCTCCATCTCGCAGTGGATCGCGCAGGCGCATGGCGGGCGGATCACGGTGCAGTCCCGGCTCGGCCGCGGCTCGGTGTTCACGGTGACGCTGCCCCTGTTGTCCGAGGCCGACATCTCGGCGGGGGACCAGCTGCGGAGCGAGCTGCGCGATCTGCGGGAGGCGCGCGAAGCGGCGCGTGAGAGCGGGGACGATGGCGCGCTCGATGCGAGCGTCGCGTCGGAGGGGGGGCGAGAGGCGAAATCCTAGAATAACTCCGCTTTCACGAAATCTTAATGCTGAGCGGGTAGCACTCAGTGTGATGTGGGATACTTTCCATCCCATCAGCGGAGTGTCCCGTCCTTTCTCCCCGAAGGCAGGTCCACGAGGACATGTTCAACAACCTGATCGAATCCAAGCCGAAGAAGCAGCGCACCACGGGTGGGCTGGTGTTCAGCGTCATCGCCCACACGATCCTCATCAGCGCCGCCGTGTACGGCACCCTGCAGGCGAAGGAAAAGCTCGAGAAGCCGAAGCAGGAGAAGGTCGAGTTCGTCGAGATGAAGAAGAAGGACGAGCCGCCGCCGCCGAAGGAAGAGCCGAAGCCGATGCCCAAGGACGTGGTGGCTGCGCCGCCGCCGCCGAAGGGCTTCCAGGTGCTGACGGCCCCCATCAAGGTGCCGGACGTGCTCCCCGACATCGACCTGTCCAAGAAGGTCACCGACGAAGCCGACTTCTCCGGGAAGGGCGTCGCCGGCGGCAAGGCCAACGGCGTGGTGGGCGGCACGGCCGTCAACACCGACCAGCCGTACTTCGAGTTCCAGGTCGAGAAGCAGGTCCAGACGGCGGCCGGCTCGCCGCAGCCGCGCTACCCGGACATGCTCAAGTCGGCCAACATCGAAGGCGAGGTCCTCGCGCAGTTCGTGGTCGACACGACAGGCCGCGCGGAGATGGGCACCTTCAAGGTGCTCAAGTCGAGCCACGACGGTTTCACGCAAGCAGTCCGGAACGTGCTGCCCAACATGCGCTTCTACCCCGCCGAGATCGGTGGCCGGAAGGTCAAGCAGATGGTCCAGCAGCCCTTCACTTTCGCGCTCACCAAGTAGTCGGACGCAGGCACTTCCTTTCGGAGATTTGACTCATGGATATGTCATTGATGGGCCTCTGGAACCAGATGGGCGGCTTCGCCAAGGGTATCGTCATCACCATGGCGCTGATGTCCATCTACTCGCTCACCATCATGGTCCAGAAGTGGTGGAGCCTGCGCGCCGCGCAGAAGGAGACCCGCAAGTTCGCCCCCGAGTTCTCGCAGTTCCTCGAGGAGGACAACCTCACCGAGGCGATCAAGCTGGCGGAGAGCTACAAGAAGTCCCACGTCGCGCTGGTGCTCGGTGGCGCGCTCGGTGAGGTGAAGCCCCTCATCCAGGACGGCTCGGTCACGGTCTCCGACATCAACTCGGCCGAGCGCGCGGTCGAGCGCAACATGCTGCTCGAGATCACGAACCTGAAGCGCGGCCTCGCGGTGCTGGCCACGGTGGGCGCCACGGCGCCGTTCGTCGGCCTCCTCGGCACCACGGTCGGCATCATCAACGCCTTCACGGGCATGGCGGCGTCGGGCTCGGGCGGTCTCGCCTCGATCGGCGCCGGTATCGCCGAGGCGCTCGGCACGACGGCGTTCGGTCTGCTCGTCGCGATCCCGGCGGTGTGGGCGTACAACTACTTCCAGACGAAGATCGACAACCTCACGGCCGAGATGACGTACGTCTCCAAGGAGATGATCGATTACCTCATCAAGGGCGTGTCGGGCGAGTTCGGCCGGTCGCGCTTCACCCGCGAGTTCAACGCGTCGTCGGGCACCAACTCCCCGATCGCCAACTGATCGCCGGTCATTCCTGAGGAGGACGATCGATGGCGATGTCATCCAGCAGCGGCGGTGGAGTGAAGGCGGAGCCGAACGTGACGCCGATGATCGACGTCATGCTCGTGCTGCTCATCATCTTCATGGTGGTGACGCCGGCACTCCTCGCCGGGTTCAACGCGGTTCCGCCCCAGGGGCAGAACCTCAAGGACCACCCCGAGGACGAAGAGAACGATCAGGTGCTCGGCATCGATCGCGACGGCAACTACTATCTGAACAAGAAGCCGATCGCGAAGACGGCCATCGAAGCCGAGATCAAGCGCATCTACGACGCGCGCACGACGGACAAGGTCATGTACCTCAAGGCGGACAAGGACCTCGAGTACTCGAAGGTCGTGGACGCGACGGACATGGCCAGCAAGAACGGCGTGCGCGTGGTGGGGCTCATCAGCGATCAGCGGCCGGGCACGACGAGCACGGTGGTGGGTGACTCCAAGGCGCCGGGTTCGGCGGGAGTGAAATAGCATGGCGTTCTCTTCCGGTGGTAGCGGTGGGCTGACGAACGAGATCAACGTCACGCCCATGATCGACGTGCTGCTCGTGCTGCTGATCATCTTCATGGCGGCGATCCCGAGCATGCGGAAGTCGGTGGACGTCCAGCTCCCCGACCCCACGCCGTCGCTCGTGCAGGCGTCCCAGTCGAACCAGATCGTGCTCGAGGTGAATCTCGACGGGTCGTACTCGATCAACACGAAGAAGGTGACCGAGGCGACGCTGGCGTCCGAGCTCAAGAGCATCTACGACGGCCGCCCGGAGAAGATCATCTTCGTGAAGGGCGACCCGAAGGTGAAGTACGAGCGGGTCGTGCACGCGATGGACGTGTCGCGCGGCTCGGGGGTGAAGGTCATCGGCGTCCCGCCGAAGGACACCCCGGGCAGCGGCAAGTAGCAGGGTCCGCCGGCGCTCGCCGGCACCACGGTTCTCGTACGGCGGACGAACCTTTCGGGGGTCGTCCGCCGTATAACGTTGCGGCCTTCGCCGCGGCCCGTCACGTTGCAGTGGAGAGGACAGTAGAGAGCCGGCCACGCATGAGTTACCTCGACGACACGCCCACCCACGATCCGCCCCCGCCCCCGCCCGCGCTGGCGCGTCCCGTCTATCGCGTGCCGATCGGCATGCCGCTGCGCGACGACGGGCGCCGCGCGAGCGCGCTTGTGTCGGTCGCGATCCACGCGCTGATCATCGGGCTGCTCGTCGTCCCCTTCTTCATGCCGGACTCCGTGATCGCGCGGATCGAGCAGGGGGCGGGCGGTCCGGGACCGGCGGGCGGCGGTGGTGGCGGGCGGCGGGGCACGGGCGGGACGGTCGAGACGCTGCGCTTCGTGCGGATCGCGCCCGATCCGGTGCCGACGCCGACGTCCATCGCCCCCACGCCGCCACCACCGACGCCGAAGATCCAACCGCCCAAGCTCGAGCCGCCGAAGGCGAAGCCGGTTGAGACGCCGCCGCAGCCGGCGCCGCAGCATCAGAGCGCGGTGCCGGCGCCGCAGACCGTCGTTGCATCGGTGACACCGGGCGCCGGGGGCGGGAGCGGCAACGACGGGACGAATGGCGCGGGGCCGGGCAGCGGCGGTGGGATCGGCTCCGGCGTCGGCACGGGGAAGGGGAGCGCCAACGGGCCGGGCACCGGCGGGGGCAATCAGATCAACTATCCGCCGCAGCCGATCGAGTTCTTCCTTCCGCCGCTCCCGCCCCCGTCGAGCGTGCGCGGCTTTCGCTTCATCGCGGAGTTCGACGTCGATTCGACCGGCCGCGTGCTCGACTTCAAGTTCACCGAGACCCGCGACGGCGACTACAACCGCCGCATCGCGAGCGTGCTGCGCGCCATGCGGTTCCGTCCCGGCACGCGCCCCGACGGCAGCCCGCTGCGCATGAAGGCGCAGGTCGGCTACGAGTTCTAGTCCGCTGCGCGCGCGTCGCGTGGCCGCCGTGATTCCGCCGGCGGCGCTCTAGCGAGACCCGGAGCCCATCTCTACATTTTGCCAGATTGGCACCAAAAAAGGCCGCTGGCATTCGCCGGGGGCGCCCTTTCCGCACCTTGCCCGCCCCCTGCATGAGCAGCTCGGCCGTCTCGACCGACGCAACGCCGCAGTACGACGCCGGGTCCAGCCCCGGCTTCGTGAAGGCCATGTCCCTCACCGACGCGACGATGCTCGTCGCCGGGTCGATGATCGGGTCGGGGATCTTCATCACCTCGGCGAGCATCGCACGCGGTGTCCCCTCGCCGATGTGGCTCGTGCTCGCCTGGGTCCTCTCGAGCGTGATGACGGTGCTCGGCGCGCTGGCCTACGGCGAGCTCGCGGCGATGTACCCCAAGGCCGGCGGCCAGTACGTCTTCCTGCGCGAGTCCATGGGGCCGCTCATGGGCTTCCTGTACGGCTGGACCTTCTTCGCCGTGATCCAGACGGGGACCATCGCCGCGGTGGCCGTGGCCTTCGGGCGCTTCATGGGCGTCCTGGTCCCCGGAGTCAGCCCCAACTTCTACGCCTGGTTTCCGCGCGCGGACGTCTGCGTCGCCGCGCTCGGCTGCACCGATCCCGCCAACGCGATCACCCTCGGGCTCAACCCGCAGCGGCTGGTCGGCCTCCTCAGCATCGCGATCCTCACCTGGATCAACCTGCGCGGCGTGCGTGAGGGAAAGATGGTGCAGACGACGCTCACCGTGGTGAAGACCGGGGCGCTCGCACTGCTCATCCTCCTCGGCCTCACGATCGGCCGGAACGCCGGCGCGATCGACGCGAACTTCGGATCCGGCAACTTCGCCGGCCAGTGGTCGCTCACCTACACCTTCATCGTCGCCTTCGGCGCGGCGATGGTCGGCTCGCTCTTCTCGAGCGACGCCTGGAACGGCGTCACCTTCGCCGCCGCCGAGGTGAAGAATCCGTCGCGCAACCTGCCGCTCGCGCTGCTGATGGGCACGGGGCTCGTGTGCGGCCTCTACATCCTGGCCAACTTCGCCTACCTCAGCGTGCTCCCCTTCGACGGCGTCGCGACCGGCGCCACGGTGGTGGAGCGCGGCATCCGCCACGCGACGCAGGACCGGGTGGCGACGGCGGTCACCGAGACGATCTTCGGTGCGAGCGCCGCGGCGATCATGGCGATCGCGATCCTCATCTCCACCTTCGGGTGCAACAACGGGCTGATCCTGTCCGGCTCGCGCGTGCTCTACGCGATGTCGCGCGACGGCCTGTTCTTCCGGCGCGCGGGGACGCTGAACCGGAACCACGTTCCGGCGTTCGCGCTCGTCGTGCAGTCGATCTGGACGGCGTTCCTCTGCCTGACCGGGACGTACAACCAGCTTCTCAACTACGTCATCTTCGCGGCGCTGCTGTTCTACGTCTTCACCACCGCGGGGCTGTTCATCCTCCGCGCCAGGCGGCCCGACCTGGACCGGCCCTACCGGACGGTCGGCTATCCGGTGCTGCCACTGCTGTACATCCTGCTCTGCTGCGGCGTGATGGTGCTGCTGCTGCTGTCGCCCGCGACGCGCACCGAGGCCGTGTCCGGGCTCGTGCTCGTGCTGATCGGGATTCCCGTGTTCTACCTCTGGCGCCGCGTCGAGCGCCCCCTCGCCGTCCAGCCCTGACCGGCCGGCCCTTCCGCATTCCCACTTTCCACGCATCATGACGCAGACGCAGTCATCACTCCTGACCGTCGTCATCGGCGCGAGCGCGCTCGCCCTGATCTTCGCCGTGTTCCTCGCCCGCTGGGTCCTCTCGCGGGGGCGCGGCACCCCCGAGATGCAGAAGATCTCCAATGCCATCCAGGAGGGCGCGGAGGCGTACCTCGCGCGGCAGTACAAGACGATCGGAATGCTGTCGATCGTCGTCGCCGCGCTGCTCGGCATCGGCTACGGGTATTTCCGGCACACCACCCCGAACGATCCGGTGCAGGATCCGAAGACGTTCGCGATGTACGTCACGGCGTCGTTCCTGCTCGGCGCGCTGAGCTCCGGCGTCGCGGGCTACGTCGGCATGTGGGTGTCGATCCGCACCAACATCCGGGTGGCGTCCGCCGCCATGAACTCGCTCAACGACGCGCTCCAGACGGCGCTGCGCGGCGGGGCGGTCTCCGGGCTGTTCACCGTCGCGATGAGCCTCCTCGGCGTGGGCGGGCTGTTCGCCGCGCTGTCGGCGATGGCGCCCGACGGGATGGCGCAGACCGAGTGGGCGCAGCACATCCCCTTCCTCATCGTCGGCTATGGCTTCGGCGCGTCGTTCGTCGCGCTGTTCGCGCAGCTCGGCGGCGGCATCTACACCAAGGCGGCGGACGTCGGCGCCGACCTCGTCGGCAAGGTGGAAGCGGGGATCCCCGAGGACGACCCGCGGAACCCCGCCGTCGTGGCCGACCTCGTGGGCGACAACGTCGGCGACTGCGCCGGCCGCGGCGCCGACCTCTTCGAGAGCACGGCGGCCGAGAACATCGGCGCGATGATCCTCGGCGTGCTGCTCTACCGGTCGTTCGGGATCAACGGCATCCTCTTCCCGCTGGTGATCATGGCGCTGGGGCTCATCTGCTCCATCGTCGGCGTGATGGTCGTGAAGACGAAGGAAGACGCCGATCCGATGAAGGCGCTCAACTTCGGCTACTACGTCACGGCGGCGCTCGTCACGATCATGTTCTTCTTCGCCACCAAGACGCTGCTCCAGGTCGCGACGGCGCCCGACGCCTGGTGGCACTTCTTCTTCTGCGGAGTGATCGGGATCGCGACGTCGGTCGCCTTCGTCTTCATCACGCAGTACTACACGGAGTACCGCTACCGCCCGGTGCTCAGCATCGCCGAGGCGAGTCAGACCGGTCCCGCGACGAACATCATCGCCGGCCTCGCGGTCGGCATGGAGTCGACGGTGCTGCCGGTGATCACGATCGGCATCGCCATCATCGCCAGCTTCGCGCTCGGGCAGACGAGTGGCCTGGTGAACGAGGCGGGCGAGGCGATCGGCGGGTTGTTCGGCACGGCCGTGGCGACGATGGGCATGCTGGGCACCGCGGGCTACATCCTGGCGATGGACGTCTTCGGTCCGATCACCGACAACGCCGGCGGCATCGTGGAGATGTCGCGCCAGCCGGAGTCGGTGCGCGACAAGACGGACCGGCTGGATTCCGTGGGCAACACGACGAAGGCGCTGACCAAGGGCTACGCCATCGGGTCGGCGGCGCTCGCAGCGTTCCTGCTCTTCTCCGCGTATCTCGACGAGGTGCGCAACCTCACCGGCCAGACGCTCCACGTCGACCTGTCGAAGCCGGTGGTGTTCGTCGCGGGGCTGCTCGGCGCGATGCTGGTGTTCTGGTTCTCGTCGCTGGCGATGACGGCGGTGCGCAAGGCGGCGTCGTCGGTGATCACCGAGGTGCGACGCCAGTTCAAGGAGCGCCCGGGCATCATGCAGGGCACCGAGGATCCCGACTACGCGGCGTGCGTCGACATCGTGACCGTCGGCGCGCTGAAGGCGATGGTGCTGCCGGGTGCGCTCGTCGTGCTCTTTCCGATCGTCGTCGGTGTGGTGTTCAAGCGCTTCGGCGGGACGGGGGAATTCATCGGCGCGGAGTCGGTCGCCGCGCTGCTGATGGTCGGCACGATCGGGGGCATCCTGATGGCGGGCTTCCTGAACAACGGCGGCGGCGCCTGGGACAACGCGAAGAAGTACATCGAGACCGGCGCATACGGGGGGAAGCGCTCCGAGGCCCACAAGGCGGCGGTGGTCGGCGACACCGTCGGCGATCCGTTCAAGGACACGGCGGGTCCCTCGCTGCACGTGCTCATCAAGCTGCTCAGCACGATCACCCTGGTGCTCGCGCCCCTGTTCATCTGACGACCCTCTGACCCAGCCGGATGACGTCCTTCTTCGCACGAAAGCCCATCTCGGCGCTCATCGCCGAGGAAGGCCACCCGAACAGTCTCAAGCGGTCGCTCAGCGCACTCGATCTGGTGATGCTGGCGATCGGCGCCGTGATCGGCGCCGGGATCTTCGGGTCGATCGGGTCGGCTGCCGCGGGGCAGGTGGGGCCGACCGGGGAAGTCATCCGCGTGGGCGCGGGGCCGGCGCTCGTCGTCTCCTTCATCCTGCTCGGCGTGTGCTGCGCGCTGGCGGGCCTGTGCTACGCCGAGCTGGCGTCGATGATCCCGCAGGCGGGGAGCGCCTACGCCTACTCCTACGCCACCCTGGGCGAGGTGGTGGCGTGGATCATCGGCTGGGACCTGATCCTCGAGTACGCGGTCGGCAACGTGGCGGTCGCCATCTCGTGGGGTGACTACTTCAAGTCGCTGCTCGGCGGGTGGGTGGACTTTCCCGCCTGGGCGACGACCGGCTATCGCACGGCGCTGCTGAGCCAGGACCCGGCGGTGCACGGCCTGATCGCCACCGCGCCGCGCATCGCGGGCATCCCGATCGTCATCAACATCCCCGCCTTCGCGATCGTCGCGCTCATCACCGGGCTGCTCCTGATGGGTGCGCGGGAGAGCGCGCGGGCGAACAACGTCATGGTCGCCGTGAAGCTGATCGTGCTGGCCCTCTTCATCGTGATGGGGCTCCAGCACATCAACCCGGCCAACTATCACCCCTTCGCCCCGAACGGGTTCAAGGGCATCCATCAGGGGGCGGCCATCGTCTTCTTCGCCTACATCGGGTTCGACGCGATCAGCACGGCGGCCGAGGAGACCAAGAATCCGCAGCGAAACCTGCCGATCGGGATCCTCGGCGGGCTGGCGATCTGCACGGTGATCTATGTGATCATCGGGGCGGTGCTGACGGGGATGGTTCCGTCGAGCGAGCTCGGAAAGCAGGCGGACCCGCTCGCGTACGCGCTGAACGCCACCGGCCTCACCTCGATCGCCAAGGTCGTCGCGCTGGGCGCGGTGTTCTCGATGTCGGCGGTGCTGCTGGTGTTCCAGTACGGGCAGCCGCGCATCTTCTTCGCCATGGCGCGCGACGGGTTGCTCCCACAGTGGGCGGCCAAGGTGAGCAAGAAGGCCCGCGTCCCGTGGGCGACGACGCTCCTGTCCGGACTGTTCGTCGCGCTGTGGGCGTTGATCGGCGACGCGAACGAGACGTACGACCTCACCAACATCGGCACGCTGTTCGCCTTCGCGCTGGTGTGCATCGGCGTGATCGTCCTCCGGCACACCGATCCGGACCGTCCGCGGCCCTTCCGCGTTCCCTTCGTGCACGCCGTCGGCATCGCCGGTGCGGCGTTGTGCGTCGTCGTGATGTGGGGCTTACCCGGGCTCGCCTGGCGTCGCTTCGGGGTCTGGCTCGCCGCAGGACTGGTGCTGTACGTCGTGTACGGCTGGCGCCACTCGACGCTGCGGCGCGCCGGGGCGGGCGGGGCGGTGAGACGATGACCTCCGCGGCGACGACGGCGGCGCCGACGCCACCGCGCTCCGGCCTCGGCCGGATCAGCCAGACGCAGTGGATCGTCATCTCGATGATCCTCGGCGTCGTGATCGGCTATCTCTTCCCCGATCGTCCCGAGGGGGTGAGCGGGTTCGAGGCGTCGGACCTGCAGGTGCTGTCGAACGTGTTCCTGCGGATGATCAAGTCGCTGATCGTGCCGCTGCTCTTCGCCACGCTGGTCGTCGGTATCGCCGGCCACGGTGACGACATGAAGCGCGTCGGCAAGCTCGCCTTCCGCTCGATCCTCTACTTCGAGATCGTCACGACGCTGGCGCTGGCCGTCGGCCTGCTCGCCGTGAACATCGTCAAGCCGGGCCGCGGGGTGAACATCTCGGCCGCCTCGTCCGAGGCGGGCGCGGAGCTGGCCAAGACCCACACGACCTTCGCCGGCGTCGTCGAGCACACGGTGCCGCAGAGCTTCTTCGACGCCGCGGCGAAGAACGAGGTGCTGCAGGTCGTCTTCTTCGCGATCATCTTCGCCGTCGCGCTGTCGCAGGTGCAGGGGCCGGCGAAGACGTTCATGCTCTCCTTCTGCGAGAGCCTGAGCGAGGTGATGTTCAAGTTCGTCGGCATCGTGATGAAGTTCGCGCCCTTCGGCATCGGGGCGGCGATCGCCGTCACGGTGGGGAAGAGCGGGCTCGGCGTGCTCCGCAACCTGGGCGTGCTGGTGCTCACGCTCTACGGTGCGCTGATCGTCTTCGTGCTCTTCGTGCTGCTGCCGGTGGCGATCGCGTTCAAGGTGCCGATCCGCCGGTTCTGGGAGAAGACGAAGGAGCCCTGGCTCATCGCCTTCACGACGGCGTCGTCGGAGGCCGCGCTGCCGCTCGCGCTCCAGAACATGGAGAAGCTCGGCGTGCCGCGCCGCATCGTATCGTTCGTGCTGCCGACGGGATACTCCTTCAACCTCGACGGCAGCACGCTGTACCTCGCACTCGCGTCGGTCTTCGTGGCGCAGGCGGCGGGGATCGACATGCCGATCTCCACCCAGATCCTGATGATGCTCACCCTCATGCTGACGAGCAAAGGGGTGGCGGCGGTGCCGCGGGCGTCGCTCGTGATCCTGTCGGGAGCGCTCGCGCAGTTCGGCCTGCCGCTGCAGGGCGTCGCCGTGATCCTCGGCGTGGACGCGCTGATGGACATGGCGCGCACGTCGATCAACCTCGTCGGCAACTGCCTGGCGACGGTGGTCATGGCGCGCTGGGAAGGCTCGTTCGACACGCCGGGCTCCGACATGCCGGTCACCGACGCGCTCTCGGGCGCGCCGTTGAGCATGCCGGTCGTGCGCGAGGGCGGGGAGCGGCCCTTCGGGGCGTAGTACCGCGGATCGATCGGCGTCGGATCGCGACGCCCGCCCGATCGATCGCTACGCGGCGGTCTCGCCGAGAAAGCGCAGCGCGCCGCGCACGGCGCCCCGCGCCGCGTCCACCTCGGCCGCCTGGACCTGCGCGCCAGGCACCGCGCTCCGCAGCCGCTGCTCCAGGCGCTTTCGCAGCGTCGTGCCGCGGGTGAGCATGCCGCCGCTGAACGCCACCGGCATCGCCGCGCGCTCGTCGCCGAACAGCTGCCGCGCCAGCGAGCGGACGTGCAGCACCAGCTCCTCCACGGCGAGGCTGATCAGCGCGTTCGCCCGCAGATCGCCGGCGTCGGCGACGCTGCTCACCACCGGCGCGAGCGTCGCGAGCTGCGCAGGGGTCGCCTGGGCGGCCCACGCGATCAGCTCGAGCGGCTCGTTCACCTGCGCCGCGGTGAGCACCGCCCCCATGAGCGCCGTCTCCGGCTCGCGCCCGTCGGCCGCGGCGGTCACCACGCTGAGCGCGCGCCGGCCGACCCATGCGCCGCTCCCCTCGTCGCCGATCGCGGCACCCCAGCCGCCACAGCGCGCGATCGTGCCCGACGGGCCCCGCCCGAAGGCGACCGAGCCCGTGCCGCTGATGAGCAGGATGCCCGCGCCGTCGCCGAAGGCGTCGTCGAGGGCGATCGAGTAGTCGGGGTGCACCACGACCTCCTCGGCCAGCTCGCGGCCGGCCAGCGCCTGCCAGAGGGCCTGCCGCTCCGAGTCCCGACCCACGCCGGCCACGCCGATGCAGAGCACCTTGGGCACGACGTGCGTCATCTCGCACGACGCGAGCGCGTCGCGCACCGATTCGGCGATGACGTCCGCCGAGGCGTCGGCGCGCCCGGGCTTCACGCCGCTCGCCGGTCCGACGACCTCGCCCAGCGCCGTGCCCTGCTCGTCGGCGACGATCACTCGCGTCTTGGAGCCGCCGCCGTCCACGCCGATGACGATGAACGTCATGTCGCGCGCCGGGCCGACGGGTTCATCGCGAGCGACGTGAGGGGATCGTGCGGCGGAAGGGGATGGGTGAGCGACGAGAGCATGCCGACGAGAAGCGTGATGGTGGTGCCGATCAGGACGTACCAGGGCCAGGCGATGCGCCCGAAGGGGGCGAGCGTCGCCTTCATGGAAGGATAAGCGGCGGAGATCGGGCCGGCGAAGACGATGAACGCCATCACGGCGATGGCGACGGACATGCCCAGGATCGCGTCGCGCTGGATCGCGCGGCGCCAGAAGATCCCGAGGAAGAAGCCGCCGAGCAGCCCGCCGTAGGTGAACGACGCGATGCCGAGCGCGATCACGACGACCGGCGTCTTCGTGTCCTGCGGGAAGAGCAGGGCGCCGAGCGTCAGCACCGTGCCCCAGGCGAGGGCGAAGCGGCGCCCCATCTTGAGCGTCGTCGCGTCGTCGGCGGAGCGGCCGGTCAGCGGCAGGTAGATGTCGTGCGTCGTCGCCGCGGCGAGCGAGTTGATCGCCCCGGAGTGCGTGCTCATCGTGGCGGCGACGATCGCGGCGACGATCAGCCCGACGAGCCCCGCGGGCATGTGCTCGAGGATGAAGGTCGGGAAGATCTGATCCGTCGCCGGGAAGGTCTTCCCGTGATAGAACGCCCAGAGGCCGAGCCCGATCGCGAGGAAGAGGAAGAACTGGACGAAGACGACGAAGCCCGAGCCGATGATCGCGCGCTGCGCATCCTTCAGCGACCGGGACGACATGAGCCGCTGGACGATGAGCTGATCGGTGCCGTGCGACGCCATGGCCAGGAAGGCGCCGCCGATGAGCCCCGCCCACACCGTGTGCGCGCGATCGAGCCCGGGGTAGAAGTCGAGCACCTGCGTCTTGCCGGCGGCGGACGCCGAGCCCCAGATGGTCGACCAGCCGCCGGGGACGAGATGCCCCAGGATGACGAGGGCCGCCACGCCGCCGCTGATGTAGATGAATGCCTGGAGGAGCTCCGTCCAGACGACGGCCTTCATGCCGCCCTTGTACGTATAGATCACCGTCATGAAGCCGAGGATCAGCACCGCCAGCGGCATGACGTACGCCTTGTTCGTCACGTTCGGGCTGATGATGAGCGCGACCGGAATGGCGGTCGCGAAAACGCGGACGGAGTCGGCGAGGGCGCGGGTCACCATGAACACGATCGACGTGAACCGCCGGGTGGCGAGCCCGAAGCGCTTCTCCAGCAGCGCGTACGCGGTGACCAGGTTGCCCTGGAAGTACCGCGGCAGCAGGACGCCCGCGACGACGAACCGCCCGATGATGTAGCCCGCCACCACCTGGAGAAAGCCCAGGTTGCCGAAGCCGGGCGCGTTGCCGTAGGAGAGGCCCGGCGTGCTGATGAACGTCAGCGCGCTCGTCTCGCTCGCGACGATGGAGAACATGACCGCCCACCACGGAATGGCGCGATCGGCGACGAAGTAGTCCTTCGCGTCCTTCTGCCGGCGTCCGACGTACAGCCCGAGCGTGAGGGTCCCGACGAGATACGCCACCAGGACGATCGCGTCGAGCGTGGTGAACCGGGTCATGGGCCTCCCCTATTCGACGACGTACGCTTCCATCGCGAAGTATTCCGCCAGTCCGAGCCGATCGAGCAGTGCCGCGGTGTCCTTGTTGCGCGCGTCGACGCGCTGCCAGAACTCCCGGTCGTCCTGGCCCGGGAAGGGGGCCGAGTCCTTCTGCGACTGGTGCTTGAAGATCGCCTGGATCTTGAGTCGCAGCTCGTCCTGCGACATCGGCACGAGCCAGGTGGCGTCGGTGACGTCCCACTCCTGCCACGCGCCGCGATAGAGCCAGACCTCCGGCCGGGCGAAGGTGATCTCCCGCAGCGCGAGGTCGATCGCCTCCTTGCACATCCGGTGCGTGCCGTGCGGATCGGAGAGGTCGCCGGCGACGAAGATGATCTCGGGCTGGAACTCGTTGAGCAGATCGCGCACGATCGCGACGTCCGCCGGCCCGATCGGATCCTTCTTCACCTTGCCGGTCTGGTAGAAGGGCAGGTTGAGGAAGCGGGCGTTCTCCTTCGTCAGCCCCATGACCTCGATGCCGGCCACCGCCTCGCTCTCGCGGATGATCCGCTTGATGTCCTGGATCTCCGGGATGTCGACGTCCCCCGCCTCCTTGCTCGTGAGGAAGGCGTTCACCCGGTCGGCGAGGGCGTTCACCATCCTGTCGCCGATGCCGCTCTCCGTGGCGAGCCGGCGCAGGAAGTCGACGTAGCGGCGCACGTCGTGGTCGAACACGGCGATGTTCCCGCTCGTCATGTAGGCGACGAGCATCTCGTTGTCGTTCTGCACGAACTTGCGCAGGATGCCGCCCATCGAGATGACGTCGTCGTCCGGATGCGGGGAGAAGCAGATGGTGCGCCGCCCCCGCGGCAGCTTGCTCTTGCCGCGGATCTTGGCGCCGAGGGCGTTGAACACCTCGCCGTTCACGGCGCCGGGCCCACCACGCGCGGCGACGAGCGACGACATCCCATGCTCGGCGTAGTCCGTCTGCGTGAGCTTGAGGATCGCCACGCCGGTCTGCTGCGACAGCCACACCACGGCGCGCAGCATGAGGTCGGGGGTCCAGTCCACCTCGTCGATGAGCCAGGGCGTGGCGATGCGCGTGAGCGCGGCGCCGGCGGCCTTGTCGACGTAGAACGTCGTGTTGGGGTGGCGCTGGAGGAAGGTCGCGGCCACGGACAGGCTGATCTCGCCCTCGACCGAGCGGCGGACGATCGCCGCCTTGTGCTCGCCGGTGGCGAGGATGGCGATCTCGCGCGCCTCCATGATCGTCGCGACGCCCATCGTCACCGCTTCCTTCGGCACGAACTCCTCGCCGAAGAAGTCGGCGGCGGCATCGCGCCGCGTCACGGCATCGAGGTGCACGAGCCGGGTGCGGCTGTCGATCCCGGAGCCGGGCTCGTTGAAGCCGATGTGGCCGGTCTTGCCGACGCCGAGAATCTGGAAGTCGATCCCGCCGGCGCGCCGGATCTGCGCCTCGTACTCGGCGCACATCGCGTCGACCTGGTTGCGCGGGACGTCGCCCTTGGGGATGTGCACGCGCTCGGCCCGCACGTCCACGAAGGAGAAGAGATTCTCCCACATGAACCGGTGGTACGAGTGGATGGTGTCGGGCGCCATCGGATAGTACTCGTCGAGGTTGAAGGTCTCGACGTTGGCGAAGCTGAGCCCCTCCTCGCGGTGCATGCGGATCAGCTCACGGTACACCCCGATCGGCGTGGACCCCGTGGCGAGGCCGAGGACCGCCGTCTTGCCGGCCGCGTTGCGCTCGCGGATGACCGCGGCGATCCGGGAGGCCACGGCGCGAGCCAGGTCCTCGTGCTCGTTGACGACGATCGTGCGAATGCGCTCGAGGCTGGTGGCGTGCGGCGCGTGCCGGACAGGCGAAGGCCCGCGAGTCGCCATGCGATCGCGGGCCTCGTGCCCGGCGCCGACGTCCCCAGGGGCGCCAGAGACCGGTACCGTCATAGATGGAGGTGGTTCAGGCCGAGAAGGAGCTGCCGCAACCGCAGCCGCCGGTCGCGTTCGGGTTCTTGAAGGTGAAGCCGGAGCCCTGCATGGACGAGGTGTAATCGATCACCACGCCGGCGATGTACTGGGCGGAGAAGGGGTCGACGAACACGCGATAGTCGCCCTGGTCGACGATCAGGTCGTCCTCGGCGGCCGCGTCCTCGATGAGCAGGCCGTACTTGAACCCGCTGCATCCGCCGGGCTGCACGCTGACGCGGAGGCCGCCGACCGCCGGGTCGACGCCTTCCTGCGCCATGAACTTTCTGACCTCGGCGCCCGCGACGGGCGTGACGGTCATCTGGATTTCGGGCTGGTTGGTGGTGCTCACGGGTCCTCCCTGCTGTGTGGCGCAGGCCTCGCCGGCCGCGCGGTGACCGCTACCTAAGTATATACCCGACAAGGGGTCAGGTACAAGTTCGCCAGACGACCGAAATCAATCTGCCGCCACGGGTCGCACAACGTCCCGCTGCGCCCGCGGCCCGGCGTCCTCCTCCCGGAAGGCCTTGGCGATCCAGCCGAACGCCAGCGCCGCCACGACGAGCATGATCAAGCCCGTCATGGTCTCCCCGAAGATGAGCTTGCCGATCCCGAAGAGGCTCGCGTAGACCGCCACGATCCCTGCCAGCCAGTTGGTCCAGGCCAGCGCCCCGCCCGGGATCGACTCTCCACCGTAGCCGAGCCGGTCGGAGATGCGGCGCCACCCGGGCCCGCCCGGGCGGACCCGCTGATAGAACGACTCGAGCTTGCTCTCCGGCTCGGGGGCGGTCATGAAGGTGACGGACACCCAGATGATCGTGCTGACGAGCACCGTCGTCAGCATCACCCAGGCGTCGGCGCGCAGGTCGCCGGCGGGAAAGCGGCCCTTGAACGCCGCGATCGCCGTGATCGACACGAGGAACGATGCGACCATCGCGCTGATCTCGCTCCACGCGTTGATGCGCCACCAGTACCAGCGCAGGATCAGCACGAGGCCCGTGCCCGAGCCGAGGGCGAGCAGGAACTTCCAGGCCCCCTCGACGGTGGTGAGGTTCATCGTCACGAACACCGAGCCGAGGAAGAGGAGCACGGTCGCCCAGCGCGAGACGGCGACGTAATGCTTCTCGCTCGCGTCCTTGTTGACGAAGCGCTTGTAGAAGTCATTCACCAGATACGACGCGCCCCAGTTGAGCTGCGTGCCGACCGTGGACATGTAGGCCGCGGCGAACCCGGCCATCATGAAGCCGCGCCAGGGCGTCGGCAGCAGGTCGACGAAGGCCTGGACGTAGGCTGCTTCGTGGTCGTGCGCGGCGCCGATGCCGGCGGGATAGAGCAGCACCGTCGCGAGGCCCGTGATGATCCACGGCCACGGGCGGATGGCGTAGTGCGCCACCTGGAAGAAGAGCGTCGCCAGCACGCCGTCGCGCTCCGTCTTGGAGGAGAAGATGCGCTGCGCCACGTAGCCACCGCCGCCCGGCTCGGCCCCCGGATACCAGGCCGCCCACCACTGCACGGAGAGGAACACCGCGAGGGCGAGCAGCGGCATCCAGGTGTACGCCTCGAGACCGTTCGGCGTCACGCGCACCGGCAGCACCGAGATCGCCGCGTTGGAGCTGCCGAACTTCGCCGAGAGCCCGGCGACCAGCGCGTCCATCCCGCCGACGGCGCGCACGGCGAAGACGGCGAGGATGATCACCGCCGTCATCTTGATGACGAACTGCACGAGGTCGGTCCAGAGCACCGCCCACATCCCCGCGCCGGCGGAATAGGCGACGGTGATGACGAAGCAGATGCCGACGGCGACGATGTCGCCCGAGATGGTGAGGCCGCCGAGATGCACGTCGCGCAGCCCGAGCGAGATCGTGAGGATCTTGATCATCGCGCGCGTGACCCAGCCGAGGATGATCAGGTTGATCGGGATCGCCAGGTAGAGCGCGCGGAAGCCGCGCAGTGCGGCGGCCGGCTTGCCGCTGTAGCGCAGCTCCGCGAACTCGACGTCCGTCATCACGCCGGCGCGCCGCCAGAGGCGCGCGAAGAAGAACACGGTGAGCATCCCGCTCATCAGCATGTTCCACCACAGCCAGTTGCCGGCGACGCCGTTGTTGAACACCAGCCCGGTCACGACGAGCGGCGTGTCGGCGGCGAAGGTGGTGGCGACCATGCTCGCGCCGGCGAGCCACCAGCTCACGTTGCGTCCGGAGAGGAAGTACTCCTCGATGCTCTCCCCGCCCTTCTTGGTGAAGACGAGACCGATGCCCATCGACAGCGCGAAGTAGCCGATGACGATCGCCCAATCGATCGCGGTGAGGTTCATGGACGCGAGGTGGAAGAGGGGGAGGCGGCGCCGCCCTGGAGGGCCTTCACGGTCGCCGGAAAGAGCGCGCGCATCGCCGCGTCAGCGACGGCGACACGCACGGGGCCGATCCTGCTGTGCTCGCGCGTGGGATTCACGCGGTTGGTGAGGAGAATGACGTACAGATCGTGCTGCGGCGCGATCCAGATGGACGTGCCGGTGAATCCGGTGTGCCCGAAGGCGGGGCGCGTCATGAAGTGTCCTGCCGAGCTGTTCGCCGACGGCGTGTCCCATCCGAGCGCGCGGCTCGAGAAGGTGGAGTCCCACACGGTCGTGAACTGGCGGATCGTGGCGGCACTCGCGAGCCGCGCGCCATCGAGCGTGCCGCCGTTCAGGTAGACGCGCGCCAGGCGGTCGAGGTCATGCGCCGTGCTGAACAGGCCGGCGTGTCCGGAGACGCCGCCGAGCGCCGCGGCGTTCTCGTCGTGCACCTCGCCGCGGAGGTGCCGGCCGCGCCAGGGATCATTCTCGGTCGGTGCGATCCGCGCGATCAGGGTGGCAGGCGGGCGGTATCGGGTGTCGTGCATCCCGAGCGGCTCGAACACGTGCCGCGTGAGGTAGCCGTCCAGCGTCTCGCCGCTGACGCGCTCGACGATCTTGCCGAGGAGGATCGCGCCGATGTCGCTGTACACCATGCGCACGCCGGGCAGGGTATCGAGCGGCTCGTTGAAGAAGAGGCGCAGCGTGGAATCCGGCGACAGGTTGAGCTTGAAGTACTGCTTGAACGCCGGCAGCCCCGACTGATGGGTGATCAGATGGCGGACGGTGACACGGTCCTTGTTGGGGCCGCGCCACTCGGGGAGATAGCGCTGGACCGGCGCGTCGAGGTCGACCTTGCCGCTCTCGACCAGCTGCATCATCGCCGACGTCATGCCGATGACCTTGGTGAGCGAGGCCATGTCCCAGAGGGTGTTCGCGTCGGGAACGGGCGAGGGTGCCCAATCGAGATGGCCGGCGGCGACGGTGACGAGTGGGCCGGCGTGCGTGCCGATCATCGCGATGGCGCCGGGAAAGGCGCTGTCGGCGACGCCGCGGTTCAGGATGGCCTGGATGGTGTCGCGCAGCGCCGCGGCCTGCGCGGTGACGGGCCGCACTGGCTGGGCGGCGGGCACCACGGCAGCTTGCAGCGCGTCGGGCGGTGCGCCGGCGCCGCTGTGGCAAGCCGATACCGCAAACAGGGAAGCCAGCAGAACTCCAGGAGATCGACGATGCATCGTCAGATGGGCACCAGGTGGGCGTGGGGAATTGCGGGTGGCGCGGCGTTGACCGCGTTGGCATCGGCCCTCGGGTGCGGCCGGATCGGACAGCAGGTTCTGGAAGGCGCAGCGAGCAACATCCACGGCCCCGCCGTCCCGGATCCAGTAAAGACATCCCGGGAGCGCCGAACCGCGCACGTGCGCCCCGGGATCAGCGTGCTGTTCACCGACAGCCTCCACCTGATCCGCGGACGACGCATCGGCCTGTTGACGAACCAGACGGGTGTCGACGAGCGCAGCGTGTCGGACATCGAGCGCCTGCGTGGGGACCAGGCCCGCGCGGCCAGCGCGCGGCTCGTCGTCCTCTTCTCCCCGGAGCATGGGATCCGCGGCACCGAAGATCGCGAGAATCTCGCCAGCGGCGTGGATGCGCAGAGTGGGCTCATCGTGCACTCGCTGTATACGAGCCAGACGATCGGACCGCCGGACAGCACGCTCCGCGACGTCGACGTGCTCGTCGTGGACCTTCAGGACATCGGCACGCGCACGTGGACATACGTCGGCTCCGTGATCTATGCGATGCGCTCCGCGGCGCGGCGGCAGCTCCCCATCATCGTGCTCGATCGCCCGAACCCGCTCTCGGCCTCGCTGGTGCAGGGGCCGCTGCTCGATCCGGCGCTCGCCAACCCCGAGGACCCCACGCCCGAGCGTCCGGGCCGCGCGTTCGCATTATACCCCGCGCCGCTGCGCCACGGAATGACGATGGGCGAGCTCGCGCGGTTCTTCAACGCGAAGCTCGCCATCGGGGCCGATCTGCACGTCGTCCCGATGAGCGGATGGCGGCGAGAGTACTGGTTCGACGAGACGGGGCTGCCCTGGGTACGTCCCTCGCCCAATCTGCCGACGCTGCGGAGCGCGACGGTCTACCCGGCGCTGGTGCCGTTCGAGGCGACGAACCTGAGCGTCGGCCGGGGGACGCCGGACGCCTTCCAGCGACTTGGCGCGCCGTGGCTGAAAGCGGATTCCGTGGTCGTGCTCCTCCGGGCGCTGCGTCTCCCGGGAGTCGAGTTCGAGCGCAGCGACTTCACGCCGCAGGCACCGACCGACGGCAAGTATGGCGGGCGGCTCATCCCCGGGGTGCGCATCGTGATCGCCGACCGCGAGCTCTATCATGCGGGCCGCACCGGCGCTGCGCTGCTGTGGGCCATCCATCGTACGTCGCCCGATTCCTTGACGGTCCGTGCCCAGGCGTGGGACGAGCGCTTCGGCCGTCCGTCGATGCGCGAGGCGCTGGTGCGCGGCGAGCATCCCGACAGCGTGGTGGCGCGCGACGATGCGGCGGTCGACGCATGGCGTCGGGAGGTGGCGCCCTATCGCCTCTACCGATAACGTGCAGCAGTCCCGCGGCGCTGGCGAACGCGGCGGCGCGCATATGTCTTGCAACACCGGGCCCGCGATCGCGCGCCCATTCCCGTTCCGACCGAGGAGCCGTTCCATGACCGTATCGTTCCGCGTTCCGTTGCTCGCCCTCGCCCTCGCCGCATCCGCAGCCTGTGGTCCGCGTCAGGTTGAGGTGCGCACCGCGCCGACCGCCACGACCGAACAGTCCGTGCGGATCACCAACAGCCTGAGCCAGGCGGTGAACGTCTACGTCACG
>JABFYH010000108.1 GCA_013361335.1 Gemmatimonadaceae bacterium
GTTCACCGTTCACCGTTCACCGGGCTAGGCCGCCACGGCCTGTTCGTCGCGGCGCTTGGCGTCCGAGCCGTAATTGCGCGCGTACTCGATCTTGGCGAGGCCGAGCAGCTTGAGGGCGCGAATGTAGACCCAGCCGATGTCGAACTCGAACCAGCGCGCCTTGAACTTCGCGCTCTTCGGATCGGCGTGATGGTTGTTGTGCAGCTCCTCCCCGCCGAGCCAGATCGCGATGGGCGAGATGTTCCGGCTCTCGTCCTTCACCTCGAAGTTCCGGTAGCCCAGGGCGTGGCCGATGCCGTTGATGATGCCGGCGGCCCAGAGCGGAATCCAGATCATCTGCACCCCCCAGACGAGCGGGCCGACGAAGAACCCGAACAGGTAGACGTCGATGCCGAGCATGACCAGGACGCCCGTCCAGTTGAGCGGCGTGAGCAGATGCCGCTCGAGCCAATCGTTGGGCGTGCCCTTGCCGTACTTCTCGAGCATGCCCGGCTGGCGCACCGCCTTGCGATAGTAGAACGCGCCCTTGAGCAGGATCTCGCGCAGCCCCTCCACCACGGGACTGTGCGGATCTCCTTCACGGTCGGCGAAGGCATGGTGCTTCCGGTGGCAGGCCACCCACTCCTTGGTCACGATCGCCGTGGTGAGCCACAGCCACAGGCGCATGGGAATCGCCGCGATGGCGTGCAGGCGCACGCCCCGATGCGTCTGCGCCCGGTGGAGGAAGAGGGTGACGCTCACGTTGGTGAGATGACCCGCGACGACGACGAAGAGAACCGGGATCCACCACCGGCTGGCCCACGCACCGAACTCGAACATTGCTTGCTCCCGTAACTGAAACCACGAACGATATCCAGCATCGCGCACTCGACGACCGCCAATCTAACCAGCGCCGATTCCGGCGACCATTCGGAATACTCCCGATGATCGCCGGTCGCGGCGGTATCGCGGCTCAGGGGAGCGGCCGCCCTCCGATGTCCCCGCTCAACCCGCCCGCAGTGGACGCTGCGCTCGCGTTCGTCGCGGGCGGCGTACCCCAGACGTCGTTCGTGCTGTTGAAATCCGGCACCACCCCCTCCGGCCAGAGCCGCGCGCCGGTGACCGGGCCCTTCACGGCGACCAGCGCCGTGTAGCGGTCGGTGCGCGCCCAGATCTCCACGGGCAGCGAGACGTCCTGCGTCGTATTGTCGGCGAACCGCAAGCGCAGCCTGACCGGAAAGGGCACCGAGCTGTTGCGCCGCAACGCGACCTCGGCGTAGGTCTGCCCCTCCTGCTGACGCATGGTCACGTTGTCGATGCCCAGATCGAGCAGGTCGGTCGAGTAGAAGAACGACCGCCAATACCACCCGAGGTCCTGCCCCGACACGTTCTCGATGGTGCGAAAGAAATCACCCGGCGCGGGATGCTTGAACGCCCAGCGGGAGATGTACTCGCGGAAGGCACGGTCGAAGGTCTCCCGCCCGACGACGTTGTCGCGGAGGGCGAGGAGGACCGCACCGGGCTTGCGGTACCCGATCGCGCCGAGGGCGCGCGCGTCGATCCGGTCGGGGGGCGTCATGAGCGGCGAGTCGATCCGGTTGTCCACCACCCCTTTCCAGTTGGTCTGATAGAAGGGATACGCATTGGTGCCCGGATAGCGGCGCTCGTTGGCGAAGGCGTTGATGTAGGTGTTGAACCCTTCGTCCATCCAGGCGTAGCGGCGCTCGTTGGAGCCGACGAGCATCGGGAACCACTCGTGCCCGTGCTCGTGGTTCACGGTGCCGAAGATGGACTTGGGGTCGTCGAGCGGGTTGCCGTAGTGGACCATCACGAACATCGGATATTCCATCCCGCCCACCGGACCGGCGACCGAGGTCGCCTGGGGGTACGGATACCGCGCGAAGAGCTCCGAATAGTTGCGGATCGTCCACGCGGTCTGCTCCGCGCCCTGCTCCCAGGCCTTCCCCGCCTTGGCGAACTGGTAATAGGCCTGCGCGAGCACGCCGTCGGCATTCACCGCATCCCACCGGAAATCGGGTGCGGCCGCCCAGGCGACGTCGCGCACGTTCTGCGCACGGAACCGCCAGGTCTTCGTGCCGGCGGTGCGCGTCGCGACCGCTTCCCCCTGGGTGATGATGGGGACGACCGCGTCCGACCGGGCGGCGCGCGCCAGCCGCTCGCGCTGCGTCGCGGTGAGGACCTCGCCGGGATTCTGGAGCAGACCGCTCGCGGCCACGGTGTAGCCCGCGGGCGCGGTGACGCTGAAGTCGATGTCGCCGTACTCGAGGTAGAACTCCCCCTGCCCGAAGTACGGATCCGTATTCCAGCCGCGGATGTCGTCGTACACCGCCATGCGCGGATACCACTGCGCGATCTCGTACAGCGTTCCGTCTCGTCCCATGCGGTCCGACCCGTGCTCGGGCACGCGGAAGGCGTACGTCAGGGTGATCGCCGCCTTGCCGCCCCGGGCGGGCACAGCCTGATCGAGATCGATGCGCCCCATCGTGTCGTCCACCTTCACGGTGGCCGGCCGACCGTTCACCTGCACGTTGCTCAGGTCGTAGCCACCCTCGAAGCCGCGAACGCCCCAGCGGGAATCGGCGGGAAAGAGCGCGGAGCCCTTGCTGCCCGGGCGGTAGAGATTCTGGTCGAGCTGGAGCCAGAGGAAGCGCAGGCTATCGGGCGAGTTGTTGGTGTACCGGATGGTGACGGTGCCGCTCACCCGCTGCTGCGTGGTATCGAGCGCGACGGCGATGGTGTAGTCGGCGCGCTGCTGCCAGTACCCGGGCCCGGGCGCGCCGCTCGCCGACCGGAAGTCGTTCGGGCCGGGCCACTCCATGCGGTCGATGCGGCTGATGGGATCGTCCATCGTGGTCCGCGCGGTCGTGGTGGCTGCGGTGGCCGACGAGGCCGAGGCTCCGGTCGCGGGCGTGCTATCGACGCGGACGGGGGTGAGCACCTGGGGGCGCTGGCCGGCACACGCGGCGCCGCCCAGCAGAGCGAGGACGAAAAAACGATTCACGGGGCTACCGGAAAGAGAAAAGGACGGCAGACACGGCGGGCGAGCGCGAGGCGGGCGGCCGGCTGTCGGATGCGCGGAAGTTAGACCCCGGCACCGCAACGGAAGTGCCGGAGGTCACCGCACACCGGCGCGCCCTTGCTCCCGGGGGGCGGGACCGGTACCCTCCCGACATCCATGTCACGCCGCACCACCGGTTCCGCTGCGTCGGACGAGGCGAGTCTCACTCGCCCCGTCCTCACGGGCACGTCCGCCACCCGCCGCAACACACGGCAGGCGACGACGGCCGGCACCCGGCGGTTCGCGGCGAGAGCCGCCGGCCGCAGCGAGGAGTTCCTGCGGATGCTGCCGCGCAACCTGGTGGCGAGCGCCCTCGGCATGGGCACCTATCTGGGCGACTGCAGCGACGTGGAGGACGCCGCCTACACCAACACGGTGCGGGCGGCGATCGCGAGCGGCGTGAACGTGCTCGACACCGCGATCAACTACCGATGCCAGCGCTCCGAGCGCGCAGTCGGACATGCGATCGCCGAGGCGGTGGCGTCGGGCGCCGCGCGTCGCGACGAGCTCATCGTCTGCACGAAAGGCGGCTACGTCGCGCTCGACGGCGAGCCGCCGAGCTCGCGCGAGGCGTATGAGCGATGGCTGGAGACCGAGCTGTTCGCCACCGGCCTGGTGACGCGCGAGGAGCTGGTGCGCGGCGGACACGCGATCGCGCCGCGCTATCTCGCCTACCAGCTGGCACGGAGCCGCGCCAATCTGGGGCTCCAGACGATCGACCTCTATTACGTCCACAACCCGGAAGAGCAGCTGCTGGCGGTGGATCGGGCAACGTTCCGGCAACGCCTGCGCGCCGCCTTCGCGCTGCTCGAGGAGCGGGCCGCCGCCGGAGAGATCGGTGGCTACGGCTGCGCAACCTGGAACGGGCTCCGCGTGCCGCCGGAGCACAAGCAACATCTCGCGCTGGCCGAGCTGATCGCCCTCGCGCGCGACGTCGGGGGGACGACCCACCACTTCCGTGTCGTGCAGCTTCCGGTGAGCCTCGCGATGCCCGAGGCGGCGCGGCTGCCCACCCAGCCCCTCGGCCGCAAGCTGGTTCCCCTCCTCGAGGCGGCGGACGCTCTCGGGGTCGGCGTCGTCGCGAGCGCGCCGATGATGCAGGGGCGGCTCGCGACCGGGCTGCCCGCCGAGGTGCACGAGCTCTTTCCCAGCTGCACGACCGATGCGCAGCGCGCGCTCCGCTTCGCGTCGTCGTTGCCGGGGGTGAACGTCGTGCTGGCGGGGATGCGCCGGCCGGAGCACCTGGCCGAAAACCTCGACGCCTGGCGGGCGTAGCGCGCGCCGGCGCGACGGGTCAGCCGCCGTTCATTCGATCAGCAGTGTACGCACCGCGCGCGACGTTCGATCGATGACGGCGATACGGTGCGCGTTCGTGTCGGCGACGTAGACGGCCCGCTCGCCGATGGCGAGACCCGCCGGTTCGTGCAGGTCGCCCACCCATCGCTCCACGCGGCGCGATGCCGGATCCACCCACTTGAGGGCATCGTTGTAGGAATCGCACACGAGGAGCCGTCCATCGGAGCTCTGGGCGATCCCCTGGAGGTGCTGGAGGCGGACGGCGTCGCCTTCACCGTCCACGTCGCCGAAATCGAACAGCCCCGTACCGACCACGGTACGCACCCCACCCGCCGGATCACGATCGGCGACGCGCACCGCGCTCGACTCGGCATCGGCGACGTACAACAGATCGTCCGCCGCACAGAGACCCATCGGCTGCGCGAGCGCCGCCTCGGCGTGCAGGCCGTCATGCAGCTCCTCGGCGCCGCTGCCGCTCGAGACCTCCGCGCCTCCCGACGGAAGCGCGATCGTCCAGAGCTGATGGATGCCTGCCATCGCGACGTACAGCGTGTCGCCGGCAAGCGCGAGATCCCACGGTGAGCTGAGCGCGCCTCTCGCCTCGTCCGCGGCGGTCCTGAGCTGCCGACCGATGCCGGCGATGGTGCGCGTCACTCCGGTCGACAGCGTCAGCTCGCGCACCGTGTGACTGCCGGCATCGGCGACGTACAACAGATCGCCGCGAAAGGCGAGTCCCTGCGGGCTCACGAATGCCGGATCGGCGCCGTCGCGGTAGCCACCGCCCGCTGCGCCGATGCGGCGGTCGACGCGCAGACGTGTTCCCGAATCGTCGAGCATGCCCACGAGCACCCGGTGATTCCCGCTGTCGGCGATGGCGATGCGCCGATCGTCGAGCGCGATCTTGCCGGGAAAGCACAGGGTGGACGGTGCCGCGCTCGGTGCGTCGGCGGGGAAATGCACGGCGGATCCCGCGTCCAGGGTCCCCGCCCGGCGCGCGTCGTCGATGAGCCGATCGAAGAAGGGGGCGAGCGCGTCGGCGGTGAACTCGCCGGCCCGCATGCCGACGACGGCACCGCGCGGATCGACGGCGACGAGCGTCGGCCAGGCGCGGACGGCGTAGGCGCGCCAGAGCCGGAATTGCCGGTCGTTGACGACCGGGTGGATCGCCCCGAGCCGGATGGAGGCATCGCGGATGCGCGAGGTCACCCGTTCGGCGATGTACTTCCCGCTGTGCACGCCGACGACGGCGAGCTGGTTCGGATAGCGTTGCTCGAGCTCCCGCAACTGCGGGAGAACGTGGATGCAGTTGATTCAGCCGTAGGTCCAGAAGTCGAGCAGGAGCACCTTCCCGCGAAAGTCCGCCAGGGTGAGCTGACGTCCACCGGTGTGGATCCAGTCGAGCCCATCCGGGAAATCCGGCGCGCGTACGATGCCGTCGAGCTCCATGAACTGCCTCCGCCGCAGCCGGGTTCGTGGGTCGCACCACTCGGGCAGCACTCCCAATGCCGGCGGCGACCAGACACCTTTGACCGGTCCGTTCCGCGCTCGATGTCGAGCGCGCCGCGCGATCACTCAGCGGCCCTGATGCCACTCCCCGCACATCACGCGCCCGACGGCTCCTTCCACAATCCGTGGCCCGACAGCGTCCCGCACGGGTTCGGTGACGTGCTGCGCTGGATGCGCGACCGACGTCGGACACCGCGCGCGCCCACGCCGGCGCGTGGCTCCTTTCCCACGGCGCGGCCCGAGCTCACATACCCTCGCGCCCCGCGTCACCTGACGACGGCGACCTGGGTCGGACACTCCACCGTGCTGCTCCAGACGGGCGGACTGAACGTCCTCACCGACCCGATGTGGGGCGAGCGCGCCTTTCCGGTGCAATGGGCGGGGCCGCGTCGGGTGATGCCGCCGGCGATCGCGCTCGACGCCCTGCCACCGCTCGACATCGTGTTGCTGTCGCACAACCACTACGATCATCTGGATCGCTCGACGGTGCGTCAGCTCGCGCGTCGACACGAGGACGCGACGTGGGTGGTGCCGCTCGCGCTCGGCCGCTACGTCCGCGGCTTCGGCGCTCGCGCCGTCGTGGAGCTCGACTGGGGGCAGGTCGCCGAGGTCCGCGGCACCACGATCCGCGCCACGCCGGCGCGCCACTTCAGCGCGCGCCGACTCGGCGACCGCAATCGCACGCTGTGGTGTGGATTCGTGCTCGAGTGCGCGGGACGGCGGTTCTACTTCGCCGGCGACACCGCCTATCATCCGGAGTTCGCGGCCATCGGCGTCCACGGTCCCTTCGATCTGGTCATGATGCCCATCGGCGCCTACGACCCACGCTGGTTCATGCACATCGTGCACCTGGATCCGGACGAGGCCGTGCGCGCCTATGCCGACCTGACCTCCGCACATCCCGACGCACCACCGCCACTCATGCTCGGCATTCATTGGGGAACCTTCCGCCTGACCGACGAGCCGATGGACGAGCCGCCGCGCCGCGCGCGCGAGTGCTGGCGCCGGGCCGGCCTGCCGGACGAGCGCTTGTGGATCGCGCGGTTCGGCGAGACGCGCGCGCTTCCATGACAGCCGATGCGACGCGACAGCACGCCACCGCGCCGGGCGGCATCGGCAACCTGGGCCCCGGCCTCGACGTGCTCGGGTGCGCCGTCTCCGGCCTGCGCGACGAGGTCACCGCGCAGTGGTTCGACGCGCCCCGCATCACCCTCCTCGATCCTGGTCATCCGGAGCTTCCGAGCACGTCGAGCCGCCACACCGCGGCGATCGCGGCCGCGGCAGTGTTGGCGCACGCCAAACGTCGCGGCGTCGGGCTGCGTGCCGCAGGGATCGCGCTCACCGTGCGCAAGGGGCTGCCGCTGTCCGGCGGCCAGGGTGGGAGCGCGGCGTCGGCTGCTGCCGGCGCGAGCGCCGCGAACGCGCTGCTCGGTGCGGGACTCGACGCGAGCGCTTTGCTCGCCTGCTGTCTGGACGCGGAAGCCAAGGTGTCCGGGCGGCATCTCGACAACATCGCGTCCGCGCTGCTGGGCGGGATCGTGCTCGTCCGGTCGCTCGACCCGATCGACGTCGTGCGCCTCCCCACGCCGTCGGGACTTCAGCTGGTGCTCGCGCACCCGGAGCAACGGCTCTCCACCGCGCGCTCGCGCCGTGCTCTTCCCACGACCGTCGCGCGCGACGTGATGACGCATCAGATGGCCCAGGTCGCGGCGATGGTCGCCGCCTGCTACGGCGACGACCTGCCGCTGTTCGGCCGCGCGCTCGACGATCGCTACGCCGAGCCGGCCCGCGCACCGCTGATCCCGGGCTTCGTCGAAGCCAAACGCGCGGCGCTGGAGGCGGGCGCGCTCGGCACATCCGTCTCGGGCGCCGGCCCGTCCAGCTTCGCGATCGTCGCCGATGTCGAGACGGCACGCCACGTCGCGCTGGCGATGCAGGCGGCGTACGATGGGCTGGGCATCGCGTGCAGCACGCGTCTCGCCACCGTGGACCAGGATGGGACGATCGTGAGGGCCTTGTGAATCACCTCGACACGAGCAGCGACTC
>JABFYH010000223.1 GCA_013361335.1 Gemmatimonadaceae bacterium
GAACAGCGCGGTGGCCTATTGCCTGGGCATCACCGCGGTGGACCCGGTGAAGCATGGGCTCCTGTTCGAGCGCTTTCTCAGCCCGGCACGCGTGGACGGCCTCAACGAGGCGCCCGACATCGACGTCGACGTGGAGCACGATCGACGCGAGGAGGTGCTCGACTACGTGTACGGCCGGTGGCGCCGCGAGAGCGCGGCGATCACCTGCATCGTGCAGACGTATGCCGCGCCCAACGCGGTGCTGGACGTGCTGCGCGCCTACGGGCATCCGCCGGCGTTGGCGACCGAGCTGTCGAAGCGCGTGCACGGGCTCACGCCGAGCGCGGGCGCCGAGCGCCTCGCGGACGGATTGGCGGCGGCGCACGGGCTCGACGTGACGACGCCCGCCGGCAAGGCGCTGCTCGAGGCGATCGGCGCGTTCGACAACCTGCCGCGCCTGCGCTCGACGCATCCCGGCGGGTTCGTGCTCTCCTCGGCGCCGCTCGGCCACTACTGTCCCATCGAGCCGACGACGATGGGGCGCACGATCGTCCAGTTCGACAAGGACGATCTCGACGCGGTGGGCATCCCCAAGTTCGACTTCCTGGGGCTCGGCGCGCTGGCGATGGTGCGGCGCGCCTTCGATGCGATCGAACGGCGCGGGAAGGCGCGTCCGACGATGTACGGGATCTCCTACGACGACGCGGACACGTTCGCGATGATCGCGCGCGGCGACACGCTCGGCACCTTCCAGATCGAGAGCCGCGCGCAGATCGCGAGCCTGGTGCACACCAAGCCGGAGCGGATGTACGACATCGTCGTGCAGGTGGCGCTGATCCGGCCCGGGCCGATCGTCGCCAACTTCGTGCATCCATACACGCGGCGGCGACGCGGCCACGAGGAGGTGAAGTATCCCGAGGGGTTGCGCGAGAAGCTCGAGCCGGTGCTCGGCCGCACGCAGGGGATCCCGATCTTCCAGGAGCAGGCGATGGCGCTCTCGATGGCGCTCGCCGGCTACACGGCCACCGAGGCGGACGAGCTCCGGCGCACGATGGGGAACGACCGCAAGCGTCCGAAGCTGCTCGCCGCGCTGGAGAAGCTGCGGCTGGGAATGATCGCGAAGGGGATTCCCGAGGAGGTGGCGGAGCGGCTCGCCGCGGATCTGCAGAGCTTCGCCAACTATGGGTTTCCGGAAAGCCACGCGTGGTCGTTCGCGCTCATCGCCTACGTGACGGCGTGGCTCAAGGCGCACGAGCCGGCGGCGTTCTATGCCGGCCTGCTCAACGCCTGGCCGATGGGATTCTATTCACCGGCCACGCTGGTGCACGACGCGAAGCGGCACGAGGTGGAGGTGCGCGGCCCGTGTCTCGCGCGCGGCGAAGCCTTCTGCACGGTGGAGGAGACGGACGATCCCGAGTCGCCGGCGCTGCGCATCGGCTGGCGCTTCGTGCGCGGCGTGGGCGAGCGGGTGCTCGAGCGGCTGACGGCGGCGCAGGCGGCGGGTCCCTTCGTCTCGATCGACGACGTGGTGCGACGCGCGCACCTGACGCGTGCCGAGGCGGGTGCGCTCGCGCGGGCGGGGGCGTTCGGCGCGTGGGAGCCCGACCGCCGCCACGCCGCGTGGAGCGGCCTTCGCATCGCCGGGGACACGCTGCCGCTGGCACCGGTGTCGGGCGACGCCGGCGCCAGCGCGTTCGCCCCGCGCGCGCTGGCGCCGCACGAGGCGGTGACGCTGGACTATCGCGCGGTGGGGTTGAGCACCGCCGGCCACCCGATGGAGCGGCTCCGCGCCTGGTGCCGCCGGATGGGCGTGCTCGATACGACCGAGGTGCTCCAGGTGCCCCCGGGCAACCAGGCCACCGCGGCGGTGGCCGGACTGGTCACGGTGCGGCAGCGGCCGCAGACGGCGAAGGGGACGGTCTTCCTGCTGCTCGAGGACGAGCACGGCTCGGTGAACGTGATCGTCTCACGGACGCTCGACGAGGAGCATCACGAGGTGGTGCGCCACGCGAAGTTCCTGGCGGTCTACGGCCGCGTGGAGCACAACGGCCCGCTCGTGAACGTCATCGGCGCGCGGTTCAAGTCGCTCGACGATCTCGCCGGCGCTGACGCTCTCGCGCACCGCTCGCACGACTTCCGCTGAGACCGACCTGTCGTCCCGCTGGAGCGAGCGAAGCGAGCGAGTGTCGGGATCCACATTCCTTGCGCCGGGGCTCGAACTGCAGAACGCGGATGCCGTTGTAGTTGTGTGCAGTTGCCGGTGTCCCGGAAAAACTCACTACCCGCCCCAGAACTCCTCATCACGGACGAGGACCTCGAGCTCGAGCGCCTCGCGGCCCTGCCGCTCGGTGTAGTCCGCGATGTGGATCGCCGCCGTGTCGATGCGCCGGCCGTCGGCGTCGACGAGCTCCAGTCCCAGCTTGTCCCGCGCCGAGTGGTAGCGCGCGAGCTTCTCCTCGTCGCGCGGCTCGCCGCCGCGCATGGGGACGGCCTCGGTGAACAGGCGGAAGATCGGCTGCACCAGCTCGTACGCCATCCCGGGACGGAACCGGCCCCACGCGCGGCGCGCCGCGGCGTCGCGCTGCTCGAGCTCCGAGTGGCCGACGATCAGCCCCTGCATCTTCACCGTGTGTCGCACGCTCAGCCCTCCAGGGCGACGCGACGCGCCATCACCCGATCATTCTGCCGATCGCCGCCGAGCTGGAACGGTTGCGAGCCGACGATGGTGAAGTGCCACCGCTGATAGAAGCCGATCGCGCGCACGTTACGCTCCCACACCCCGAGCCAGATCGTCCGCCGGCCGCGCGCTGCGGCCTCGACGAGACAGCGCTGCATCAGCAGCGCCCCGATGCCGGCGCCGATCCAGCGCTGGCCGGCATACAGCCGCGCGATCTCGATCGCGCTCGCGTCGTGCACGCACGCCGGCGCCGGCCCGTCGCGCAGCATCGCGTAGCCCACGATCTCGCCATCCCGCTCGGCGAGGAACACCGTGCACTGCGGATCGATCAGCTCGTCGTGCTGCACCGACTCGCCGAACGCCTCGGCCAGGTAGGCCGCCATGTCCTCGGGGCGATTCTGCGCCCCGAAGGTGTCGGCGAACGCCGTGGTGGCGAAGGCGGCGAGCCGCGCGGCGTCGCCGGGAGAGGCACGCCGCAGGGCGATGCTGCTGTCGGTGGCGCCGGACGTCATGCGCCGAAGTTACGCCGTGCGTCAGCGCCGCGCGAGCGCGCGCAGGCCGAGGGCGCCGTTCAGCCAGCGCACGAGGGGGAGAATGCGGGCGTAGTCCCGCGCCAGCAGGTCGGGGAGGCGCGGGCTGAAGAGCTCCCGCTCCGTGAGCTCGCGTCCCACGGTGAACGACTGATGCCGCAGCAGCGTGGCCGCCGGATGATCGACGTCATAGCCGCGCGGCATCCGCGTCAGCATCGCCTCCTCGGCCAGGCCGCCGTACCGTCGCAGCGTCGGCGCTCGCAGCACGCGGGCGAGCGACGCCGGGTCCTCGGCGATGCGGTCCCGGATGCGCGCGAGGGTGGGCCGCGGGGGCATCCAGATCCCGCCACCGATGGAACTCGTGGTCGGCCCGATGTCGAAATAGAAGCCCGCGCCCCCGTGCGCCGTCGAGTCGCGCCCCACGCCGCGCCCCGCGTCGGCGTGGTAGAACCAGCAGGCGGCGCTCGTCTTGTACGGCGACTTGTCGCTCGAGAACCGGACGTCGCGATGGATGCGGAAGAGCGAGCGCCTGGGGTCGCCGACGATCTCGGGGGCGACGCGGGCGAGCCGCACGTCCACCTCCTCCACCAGCGCGGCGAGCGGCGCACGCACCTCGGCCTCGTACGTCGGCCGGTGCTGCTCGAACCAGTGGCGGTCGTTGTGGCGCCGCAGCGCCCGCAGGAAGGTCAGCGCGGTGGGACGAAAGCCGGAGAACTCGGTGGGTGCCGTGACGGCGCGCGCCGTCACGGCACCGGGCTGGCCCGCGTGTGCTCGGCCGGCACCAGGGGCGTCGGCGGGGTGATGCGGAACTGGAAGCGCTGTTCCACCACCTGTCGCACCCGGCGTCCCTGCACCATCGCCGGCGAGAAGCGCATCCCGGGGATCGCGGTGCGCACCGACGCCACGAACAGCGGATGCGAGGACTGGACGATGTCGATCGTCGTCGTGTCCGCACGACCGGTCGTGTCGATCACGAAGGTCGTGACCACCGCGCCCTCGATGCCATTCGCGATGAGCTCCGGCGGATAGATCGGCGCGGCGCTCCCCTCCGACCGCACCGCGGCCTCCTCGACGTTCAGGATGGAGTACACCGAATCGTCGGAGGCCATCGGGAGCTGCGCCTGCTGGTCCACCGGATCGGCGCCCTGCGCGCCCCGGCCGCCGCCATTCTCCTCCGGCTTGGGCTGTCCCGGCAGGGTGCCGTCCCGCTTCACCTCACCGTGCACCCGCGCGCCGCTGCCGACGTCGACGTACTGGATCCGCTCGCGCACCGCGTCGTTCGCCGGCATCCGGTCCGGCGGCGGCAAGTAGTAGATCCGCTGCGAGATCTCTTCGACGAGCTCCCGCGATTGGACGCCCGTCCCGTAGACGGCGGCGCCGATCAGCACCGCGTGCGCGGCCATACTGAGCACGGCGCTCGGGGCCACGGCAGTGGTCGAGGTGTAACTCTGAATCCAGAGGCGCATGGTCGGCCCTCTCGACTGACACGAGGCAGGCGGACGCCCGCCTGCCGGAGATTATTGTCTCCATGGACCGTGGCGGCAAGACGCACGCCGTCACGAGGCCCGCGTTTCTATCCTCTGGCGACCCCGAGAGTGGCCAGCGAGTCACCGGTGAGGCGATAGGTCGTCCAGTCGCCCATCGGCACCGCGCCGAGCGACTCGTAGAACCGGATCGCGTCGACGTTCCAGTCGAGGACGGCCCACTCCACTCGCCCGTAGCCCCGCTCCACCGCGGTCCGGGCCAGGTGCGCGAGGAGGCGACGGCCGAGCCCGTGACCGCGATGCGCCGGAAACACGAACAGGTCTTCGAGGTAGATGCCCGGCCGCGCGAGGAAGGTGGAATAGCTCCGGAACCAGAGGGCGAACCCCGCCGTCTCCCCGCCGGTGGTCGCGAGCACGACCTCCGCTGCCGGCTCCGGACCGAAGAGCGTCTCGTGCAGCAGCGGCTCGGTCGCCGTGCATTGATGGGCCAGCCGCTCGTACTCGGCGAGGCCGCGGATACAGGCGAGAATGGCGGGCACGTCGGCCGGGGTGGCCACGCGCAGCACGTACTGGGCGTCGGCGCCGGGAGATCGAGTCATGACGGGCGATGGACCGGCGGACGCGGTGTCCCTCAGCCCGCGGTCAGGTACCGCTCGCGCAGCACGCCGAGGTGGTGCCGAGCATGGCCGGCGACGATGTAGGCGAGCGCGCGCACGCTCACCTCGCGCCCGTTCACCACGCCGCGTCGCGTCCACGCCTCGGCGGGGAACGAGTGGAACAGCCGCACCGTCCCTTCACGCACGATCCGCAGCTCGTCGACGAGATCGGCGAGCGGGCGGGCGTCCGCCTCCGCGTGCCGCGCGTAGTCGTTCTCCTCGAACCCGGGGAGCGGCGTCGCGTCGCCGCGGGCCAGCCGCAGCGCACGGTACCCGAAGATGCGCTCGGCATCGATCATGTGGCCGATGACGTCGCGAATGGTCCACTTGTCCGGCGCGTATCGGAAGCCGCCGCGCGCGTCGGGAATGGCGGTCAGCACGGCGAGGAGCTCGCGGGCGGAGTCGCGCAGCGCCGCGATGACGTCCGTCTCGGGGACGCCGGCGACGTATCGCGCGTAGAAGGGCGGATACTCGGTAGCGTCCGGGCGGCTGCTCTGCGTCTGCATCTGGGGAGCCATGCGACCTCCGAAGGGATCCACGTCAGCGTACCGGCGCCGGCGTCGGCAGGGGCGCGCGGCGCCAGGTGACGAGCAACAGCCCGGCGGCCGCGACTCCGAGCGCGACCACCTGTGCCGACGTCACCGGACCGACCATGTCGCTCTTGGCGCGGAAGAACTCCACGATGAAGCGCTCGATGCCGGCCATCACGCAGTACATCCCGAACAGCCATCCCGCGGCGTGGGCATGCCGGCGGAGGCGCCAGAGGATGCCGAACATCGCGAGGCCGAGCACCACCTCGAGCAGCTGCGTCGGATATACGGCGACGACGTCGCCCGGCGCCAGCGTCGCCGGCAGATTGGCGTGATAGATCTCGTTCATGACCTGCACGGTCGTCGGCGGGAGCCCCTGTGGAAAGCGCACCGCCAGCCAGCCGTTCCAGACGCGCCCGTAGTCGTCGCCCACCGCCCAGCAGCCGGTCCGGCCGATGGCGTAGCCGGCCGCGATCCCCACCGCCGCGCCGTCGGCGATGCGCAGAAAGTCGAGCCGCTTCCAGCGAATGACGATCGCGCACAGCGTGACGGCGCCGAGGAAGCCGCCCCAGAAGACGAAGCCGGCGCGTCCCCAGAGCGCGCTCACGCTTCCCTGGAGGATGGCGTAGTAGATCTTGGCGCCGACAATCGTGCCGACGAGCGCGGCGAAGGTGACGTCATTCATCACCATCGGATCGTCGCCGCGCTGCTCGAGCACTTCCTGCGAGACCCAGTGCGCCATCCCGAAGGCGGCCATCATCGCCAACCCGAAGCCGGTGAGATGCACCGGACCGAGGGCGAAGTCGAACGGATGGTGGACGATCGGCATGCCCATCACCGTCCGCGGCGCATGACGCGCGTCTTGGTCCACACCACGACGGCGGCGCAGTTCTGGCCGGGCGTCATGAACTGCGGCGGCGTCGAGGAGCCGTTGTACACCTCGACGGCCGCCACCTCGCCCGGCTGCACGAACGAATCGAGATCGCCTGGCTCCAGCTGTTGCCACTGCGCGCCGTCGACGTACATCGTCACGCAGCCGTTGCCCTGCGCGGACCGCGTCGAGGTGATCATCGCCTGCCCATTCTGCTCCTGCACGCGGATGCCCGGCGTCGTGCGCAGGATGTCGGAGAAGCGCATCGCGTTGCGCTTCTCGATCTGGTCGGGGCCGATGAAGTAGCCACCGGCCGACGTCCGCTTGCGGTCCAGGTAGCCGACCTTCTGCAGCCCCTCGTCGCGGCGCGACACGACCTCCACCGGCGACAGCTCGGGCACGAAGGCCCCGAGCTGCACGCTGACGCGGGCCGGGGTGCGCGAGGAGAGATCGACCGGCACCTCCGTCGGCCGGTAGCCGATCTGGCGAACGACGAGCGCCTGGGTGCCGGCCGGCAGCGAATCGAGGACGAAGTCGCCATTCGCCCGGGTGAGCGTCGCCGCGCTCGTGCCCATCAGGCCGACGCGCGCGCCGGAGACCGGCGCACCGTTCTTGTTGAGGACGCGGCCGAAGACGCGCGCGGTGCCGCGCGGCGGGCGGGTCGTCGCGCTCCCGGTGTCCTTCGTCGCCACGGTCGGCAGCGCGGCGACGCTCATGCTACGGAGCGCCAGCAGACCGCCGTCCTGCACGACCGGCACCTCCGCCGTGGCGCCGCCATCCTTGCGCTGTGCCTGGAGCTTCGCCTCGTACTTCTCCGGCAGGCCGCACAGGCGGTACGTCCCGTCGACGCCGACGGTGGCTTCGCGGACGCGCGGCGGCTTCTTGCTGACACGGATGTTCGCCGGCAGGCCCGGCGGATCGGGATCGTACCACACCAGCGACACGCGCGCGCCCACCGCCGCGGAGTCGCTGTCCGGCTCCCGCACGCGGCCGACGAGCGCGCCGGGACCGAGGGCGCGCCGCGCCGCCGGGCAGAAGAGGTTGGCCAGGAACTCGCCGGTCGGTACCGGGATCACCGTGCGCGTGACCTCGTTCACGCCGATCGTCATCGGCGGCGTGACGAGCGCGATGCCGAGGGTGTCGAGGAGCGGGTGATCGACCAGCACGCGGTAGGATCCCGGCGGAATGCTGTCGACGAGGAAGCGCCCGAGCGAGTCGGTGATCGCCATGCGCGGGACCCCGTCCAGCGTGATCAGCGCGCCGGCCAGCGGCTCGCCGTGCAGGCTGTCCACGACAGTCCCCTGGAGGTAGCCGGTGGTCGGTGCGGCGGGCGCGGCGGCAGCCGGCGCCGGCTTGGCCGGCGCGCCCTTGACCGGCTGGCGGGGGGTCGGGCGCTGCGCGGCGAGGGGAAGCGCGAGCAGGAGCGCTGCGGTGACCGCAGCGGCGAGGCGTGGCAGACGCATGTGGGGGAATATAGAGGGAATCACGGACTCTACCCATGAATCGGGCCGGAGGGTCCGTTCGTCGGACGCGGCATCCCAATCGGAGGCCGCCGGCAGTACTGGCAGAAGGCCAGGTTCAGCGGCATCGCCGAGGGCCTCGAGAACTGCCTTGGCAGGCTTGAGCTGCGGTGGTCGCGGGCGTCTCCCGCTGTTCGAGCCGAGCGAGACCGTCCCTGATCGGCGAGGAATGGAATCTGCCCTGTCTCCGGGCACACACAGCCGGGAGACATCATGGGTGGCAAGGCGAGCAACTACATGCAGAGCGACCGTCCGGAATCGGGCGGAGCCGACAAGGACATGATCCGCGAGAAGTCCGGCCTGCTCGAGCGCGACAAGGAGAAGCTCGCGACCGAGGAGCAGGAGAAGCGCGCCGAACAGTCGGACGAGCGGAAGAACGGGTGAGCGGACGAGCGGATGAGCGGCACGGCCGTGCCGCTCATCCGCTCCACCGCTCATCCGTCCTATTTTTCCGGCGGCGGCGCCACGAAACCGGTGAAATGGCCGGTATGCCGGAAGCTCTGCGTGAAGCGCTGCTCGTTCGGGTCGTCGAGGGGCACCGGCTCGATGTCGCTCAGCCGGGAGACGTCGATGCTGATCGTGCCGTTCCGGGCCACCGGATTGTAGATGTTGGCGAAGCGCGCGCCGAACACCACCTCCTGCGGCTTGTAGCTCGAGCGCGTGTGCACCGTCTGTGAGAAGGTCTCGTCGATGCCGCTCATCAGGATGTCGAACTCCGCATCCTGGCGAACGAGGTCGGTGTGGTCGTGCCCCCAGAGCGGGCTGGTCTCGTCGATCGGATGCACGATCGTCCAGCTCAGCGGGAAGAACACCAGCCGCGTGCGCTCCAGCTTGAGCTGATCGTACCGGCGGCCCGGGCCATCCAACCGGCTGTACAACACCTTGACCTCGAGCTCCATGAGCTGGTTGCTCCGGGCGTTGGCGACGCGAAACATGAACCCGGTGCGCCCCTGATACGGGGCGACGACGGCGACGTCGCTGAACATGAGCGCCGCGGTCGGACGGGCGAAGCGCGCGAACACGAGCCCGGTCAACAGCGCGACGAACAGCAGGCCGACGAACGACTCGATCGCCACGAGCACGTTCGCGGCCGGTCCGACCGGCACCACGTTGCCGTATCCGATCGTCGCGAAGGTATCGACGCTGAAGAAAAAGGCGCGCAGGAACCGGCCGCCCATCTGCCGCGCGGCGGCCCCGCCGAGGGCAGTCTCGCCACAGAGGAGAAACGCGGCGGCGAACAGCGCATTCATCGCCGTGTAGCCGACGATGACGTAGCCCAGAAAGCGCGGCCACGTCATGGTGAGCAGCGCATGATAACCGTTCAGGTACGAGAACGGCGGAAAGCCCATGCGGCGCGAGGTGAACGACCCGTCGCGATTGACGAGGCGCTGCTGCCGCGCGCCACCCATCACGTTGCCGAACCCGAGGTCTTTCGGCTCGTCGGGCGCGGGCGGCGGGCCGGCCGCCGGAATGGCAGGCCGTGCGGATGACGGTGGCTCGAAGGCGGTCACGATCGAGAAGCTACGTCGCGCGGCGCTTGCGTCAAACCACCGGTCGGCCCCACCTTGTATCATCGCGATGGCCGCGCCTCGCGTCGTCCCCATGACACCAGCGTCCCCAGTTCGCGCCTCGAGCGAGGCGCCAGTCCGGCGTCCAGCCCTTCCGGTCGCCGTCGTCGCCGTCGCCTGTGCCGTCGCCTATCTGCTCTGGCTGCGGTTCGGCGGGTCGGACGCCCGCGTGCGGGACGTGGTGAGCGAGTCGGTGTTCCTGCCGCTGAATGCCGCGCTCGTGCTGCTCTTCGCCCTCGCCGCGCGCCGCGCCGACATCCGCGCCCCGATGCAGCGTGCGCTCCTCCTCCTCGCCGCGGCCTCGGCGACCGTCGTGGCGGGGAACCTGGTCACGCTCGCGTCGGTCGTCCGCAGCGGGAGCGTGGCTGCCGGCTCCCTGGCCGACCTCTGCTTCCTGGCCGGCTATCCGCTGACCCTCGCCGCCTACCTCTCGATCCCGGTGGGCTCGCGGCGCGTCGACCGGTGGAAGCTGCTCTGCGACGCGGGCATGGTGCTGTCGGGCGCGGGGGTGGCGCTCTGGTACTTCGTGCTGCGTCCCATGGCGCTCGCCGCGGCATCGCCGTGGGCGATCGCTCTCGCCCTGCTGTACCCGCTCTCGGATCTCGCGCTGCTGGTGGGCATCACGACGATCGTGCTGCGCCGTCCGCTCGACGATCATCGCGGCGCGATCGCCTGGCTGGGCGTGAGCAGCGCCCTCGCCGTCGTCGCCGATCTCGTCTTCAACCTGATCGCGATCACCGGCGGCCGGCGATCGCTGTTCGTGACGGACCTGCTGTACCTCGCGACGTACCTCTCGTTGATGGTCAGCGCGGAGCTCTTTCTGCGCTCGCCCTCCACCGACGGCTCGACGCGCGAGCACCGGCGGCTCTCGCGCGTCGCGTCGCTGTTGCCCTTCGTCGCCGCGGGCGCCGCCTATGCCCTGCTTTGCGCCATCGCGTTGCGCACCTGGGTCACGCCGCTCAGCGGGCTGGCCCTCGGTGCCGTCGCAGTCTCCGTCTTCCTCGGCGCCCGGCAGCTCCTGTCCTTCCGTCAGAGCGCGGCACGGCTCGCCGAGGCCGCGGTGCGCGCCAGCGAGGCGCGGTTCCGGTCGCTGGTGCAGCATTCGTCGGACCTGATCTTCGTCATCGACGCCAACGGAGCGATCCAGTTCGCCAGCTCCTCTGCGTCGCGGCTGATGGGCTACGAGGCCGACGCGCTCGCCGGCCTGGACCTGGTGGCGCTGGCACACCCGGACGATGCCGACGCGGCCAGCTCATTCGTCACGGTCGCGGCGAGCCTCCCCGGCGTGTCGCCACCGGCCGAGTGGCGGATGCGCGGCGCCGACGATGCCGTCGTGCAGGTGGAGGCGATCGCGAGCAATCGGCTGGCGGACGAAGCGGTCCGCGGCATCGTGGTCAACGCCCGCGACGTCACCGAGCGGAAGGCACTCCTCGATCAGCTTGCGCACCAGGCGTTCCACGATCCTCTCACCGGCCTGGCGAACCGCGCGCTGTTCTACGATCGCGTCTCTCATGCGCTCGACCTGAGCCAGCGCGAGGGGCGCACCGTCACCGTGTTGTTCCTCGATCTGGACGGCTTCAAGCAGATCAACGACACGATGGGCCACGGCGAGGGTGATCATCTGTTGCGCATGGTGGCCAACCGGTTGCGGGCGTGCGCGCGCGCCACGGACACGGTGGCGCGGCTCGGCGGCGACGAGTTCGCCGTGCTCGTCGAGGACACGGCGGTGGCGCGGAGCACGGAGCGGCTCATCGACCGGATCCGCGAGCAGATGGCCTTCCCCTTCACCGTTGCCGGCCGCGACGTGCGCATCTCGGCCAGCGTCGGCAGCGCGTCGGCGCTCGGCGGCGAGGTGGACGAGATCCTCCGTCATGCCGACGTGGCGATGTACGCCGCCAAGCGCGCCGAGAAGGGGAGCCACCGAGCGTACGAGAAGACGTGAACCGTGAACCGATTCACGGTTCACGGTTCACGGTTCACGAATTACGGCACTGGTTGCGGTCTGGGCTCCACTTTCACGACCCACAATCCGTTGTTGTAGTCGTTCACGTAGGCGAGACCGTCCTTCGGGTTCACGACGACGTCCCAGGTGAACGCGGCGTTCTTGGTGTTGCCCTCCATGTCGGCCGTCTGGAGGTGCGCGATCTCACGGTCCTGCGCGCGCAGGTCGCCGCGCAGCTCGCCGGAGATGTCGAAGACGTGGAAGCCGCCGTCGTACGCGCCCAGGTAGAGCGTGTCACCGGCGACCCAGACGTTGTGCACGCCGCCGTACTCCGGCGTGTAGGACGCCACCGCCTTCCGGTGATCAGCGACACGACGGCGCCGGTGAGCTTGCCCGTCCCGCGCGCCACGACCTTGCCCGCGGAGTCGAGCTGACCGGCCGTTGGATGCGGCTCCGGAGAAGCGGAGACCGGCGTTGTCGACGCGCTTGCCGCTCGCGTCGTACGCCACGGCCGTGAGCTGGATGGAGTCGCTCGCCGCCACGACGAGTGGCGTGGGCGAGATGGTGATGCGGGTGACGGGCGAGTCCTTGAGGCCCGGGAGGGGCTGCTGTTGCGCCTGCCCCTGCTGCAGCAGGGCCAGGGCGGCGAGGACGACGATCATCAGGGGAGAGGTTTGGGGGAGGCGCGCCGCACCGGGCGGCGCGTGATGGTGAAACGTGGTCGGCGCGCCCTGGCGCGTCAAACGCGACGTCGCGCCGACACGACTGGGTGAAACGACGAGGGAGCCCGTCGGCGCGACGGGCTCCCTCGAGCAGATGCGTTCGACGAACGGCTTACGCCGAGCGATCCAGGCAACCGTTGAAGTTCGGGTTGTTCTTCTCCTCGTCCTTCGGCACCGGCATGTTCACGTCCGGGCCATACGTGCCACCACGGTAGTGCGTACCGATCGGGAACACCTGGTCGACCGGCAGCTTGTAGTCCCGAACGAGGCGCCGCATGTCGCCTAGCCGCTGGCCGCGGCTGAAGGTCCAGAGGGCCTTCTCGCGGAAGTACTGGGTGATCGCGTCACCCCGCGTCGCCGGCACGGGGAGCGGCGGCAGTTGGGCGGCCGTGGCCTGGACGTCGCCGACTTTCGGTGGCGCGGCGCGCAGCGCGTTGAGGATGCCCGTCATCCCGACGAAGTCGTTGGCCACCAGCTTCGCTTCCGCCTCGATCAGCCGGGCGTCGAGCCCGTTCACCAGCGCGATGCTCGTGAGCTGCCCGTACAGGGTGGTCGTCCGCGAGAACGTGAAACCGTCCTGCGACTTGGTGGTGTCGCGCTTCGCCGGATCCTTGGCGTTGACCGTCACCGTGTACTTCACCGGCAGGCGCGGATCCTGGAGCGAGAAGAACGGGATGGCGTTCTTCACGAGCAGGTTGCGCTTGTTCCCCTCGACGCTGTCCCCCACCGTGTAGCGCCGCTGGCTGGCACCCTGGCCCCAGATCGCGTTGCTGCCGCCGGTGGTGGAGAAGGTGATGTCGTAGCTGTACGAGGTAGGCACGAGCGCGGTGGTGACGAGCGCGGCCGCCTCCGCCGCCTTGCCCAGACCGAGCAGCGCGCGCGCCTTGCCGATCCGCGCGGCGCGCGCGATGTCGACCGACGCCGCATCCGTTCCCGATGCGAACGCCAGCGCGGTGTCATACGAGGCGGCGGCACGCTTGAATACCTCGGCCACCGGCAACGGCTGCCCGAACGCGAACGTCGGCGTCGACGCGTCGCTCAGGGGGATCCCGTTGCAGAAGTCCTGCGCCATCTGCATCTCGGCGAAGCCGCGCGCGAAGTACATCTCGCCGAGCTTCACCTTGTCGTTGGGGACGTACGTCTGCAACCCGGCGATCGCCTGATCCGTCGCCGTACGCACGCGCGCCAGGCTCCGGAAGATGTTGCGCACCGACGAGTTGTCGAGCTTGATGCTCCGCTCGTCCACCTCGTCGTTCTGGACGAACGTGGAGCTCGTGGACCATTCGTCGGCGAGCAGCCCGCTGAACAGCCAGCTCGGCTCCTGCAGGCTGGTGTCGGTGGCGGCCGTCGCGGCGCGCAGGCGGCCCAGCGCGCCATTGTACAGGCCGATCGCGCCGTCGGCATTGAGCACCGCCGCCGGATCGATCGGATCGGGATCCTTCGCCTCGAGCAGCGGATCGGTGAGGTTGCTGCAGGCCTGGATCAGGGTGACCGAGCCGACGAGCGCGCACAGCGTCGCGGCGGCGCGGATCCGGCCCGAAAGAATGAAACGGTTCATGGTGGCTGATCTCCGTGGCGTCAGAAGCCGACGTTGAGGCGAAGGATGAAGTAGCTCGGCGGACCGACGGTCTGGAAATCCTGCGGCGTGTTGCTCGTCTCGCTCGCGGTGAAATCCGTCTCCGGATCGACGCCCCGGTAGTTCGTCCACGTCTTCAGATTGCGAGCGCTGGCCGTGACGCTGAGGCTCCGCGCGCCGCGCAGCCGCGAGACGAACGACTCCGGCGCGGTGAAGGTGGCCGAGATCTCACGCAGCTTGACGAACGATCCGGGCTGGAAGAAGCCGTCGAGGGTCTTCGACGGGTGGTCCCGGGTCGCGACGACCATCGCCTGCTCCTCGAACGACGCGTTCGGATTCATCAGCCCGTTGCAGTTCTGGCGGCTCACGCAGCGGATCCGCTCCGTGTTGTTGTAGTACTTGTTGCCGCCGCGATAGTCGAACAGCGCCTGCAGGCGGAAGCGGCGGTTCGCCAGGTCGAGACCCGGCGTCAGCGCCAGGGTGTAGCGCGGCGAGCTGTAGCCGCGGAAGATCGCCGAGTCGCCGACGAACACCTCGTTCAGGGCGGGGTCCGCGTTGTAGGTGAGGATGCCGTCGCCGTTCTTGTCCTGCCAGCCTTCGATCGGGCGCTCCCACAGGCCGAACAGCGGGTAGCCCTCGACGGCGCGCGTCGTGGTGCCGATCTGCGGCGGGGTGTTGCCGAGGCTGAGCAGCTTGTTGTCGTTGATCGACCCGCTCAGGGTGACGTCGAAGGCGACGGCCTGACGGTCGAGCAGCTGGCCGTTGACGAGCATCTCCCAGCCGGTGTTCTCGACCGCACCGAGGTTCTGACGCACGTTGTTGGCGGCGCCGAGGGACGGGGCGACGATGGCGGAGATCAGCGCATCCCGCGTCTTCTTCCGGTAGCCGGTGAAGTCGATGGAGCCGCGGTTGTTGAAGAACTTCGCCTCGAAGCCCGCCTCGAACTCGGTCGTGCGCTCGGGCCTCAGGCTGTCGTTGCCGACGGTGGCGTACTGCGCGCCCGGCTGGTCGCTGCCCCGGATGTTGGGGCCGACGCCGACGAAGTAGCGCAGCGCGTCGTTGGAGCCCGGTTGGACGCCGGAGGCGCCGTACGCGGCGCGCAGGCGCAGGCTGTTCAGCCAGCCCATCCTGGGGAAGAAATCCTCATCGGACGCGAGCCACGACACGCTGGCCTTCGGGTAGATGACCCGCTGGAACCTCGTGCCGAAGGCGCTGTTCTGGTCCGTCCGGGCCGCGAGAGTGACGAAGAGGCGGTCGCGGAACGCCAGCGCTTCCTCCACGAACAGGCCGAGGGTCTTCTGCAGGGTAGTCGCTTCGGTGGCCGTCTGCGTCGAGCCGGCGTTTGCCGTGCCAGCGCCGGCGGGGAGGAACTGGCCGAACCCTTCCGTGTTGGCCTGGAGGAAGTCCACGTACTGGACGCCGAGCGTGGTCTTGGAGTTCAGCCAGGAGCGGGGATTGGCCGTCGCGGTGCCGCCGAGGTCGGCCGACAGGTTCCGGATCTCCGTGCGGCGACTGTCCTTGAACCCCTCGCGATAGCGGGAGGAGATCGGCGGCCCTTCACCGCGCAGGAGCAGGTCCTCGTCGAGGAAGTTTGTGTAGTCGTTGCCGAAGGCGCCGCGAAGCTGCAGCCACGAGGTGGGCCGGAACTGGGTGTTCATCGCCAGGATGATGCGGTTCACGCCCTGGCCGGTCTTCTCCTGCCAGGTGTAGCCGGGCGTCCAGGCCCGGTAGCCGTTCAGCGGTGAGGCGGAGGTGGGGACGGTGCCGCTCGTCGAGACGGTGCCGTTGTCCTTGTAGCCCGGGCCGCCGAACAGATGCGAGCCGAGGCCCGCCGTGGCATTGGACTCGAGTGAGAAGCGCGCATCGCTGTTGATGAAGCCCGAGCTCACCGACACGTCGAGCTTGGGCGTGATCGCGGCGTTCAGGTTCGCGCGGAAGGCGTTCTTCGCGAGGAAGTTCGGCCGCTCCACCCAGTCGTGCAGGCCGGTGCCGGCGGAATCCAGGCGGCGCTGCTCGAACGCGGGCAACGTCAGCACGCCGAGCTCGTTGACGCGATCGCCGGAGAGGAAGTAGCGAACGGTCTCGGAGCCGCCGGAGACCTGGACGCCCAACGCCTTGCGGTTGCCGGTACCCAGTGGCGTGGCGTCCGGATCCTTGATCGGCGTGTAGACACGGACGCTGTCCCTGATGCAGCCGCCGACCGACACCTGCGGCAGAGTGCACTCGCGGTACGTCGGATCGGTCGCCGTGTGGCCGGCGATCGTGTAGTTGTCGGAATAGTGGTTCCGATCGGTGATGAGGCCGCCTTCCGTATGGATGGCCCATTGGGCCGTCCCGGCGCGTCCGCGCTTCGTCGTGATCACCACGACGCCGTTCGCGGCGTCGGTACCATACAACGTCGCCGCCGACGGCCCTTTGACGATCTCGATGTTCTCGATCTCCTCGGCGTTCAGGTCGCCGACGCGGTTCGGGCGGTTGCCGCCGGTGCTGAAGCCGGACGCCTGATTGCTCGTCATGCGGACGCCGTCGATCACGTAGATCGGATCGTTGTTCAGCGAGAGGCTGTTGTTGCCGCGCACGCGAATGCGCGAGCCCGTGCCGGTCTGCGTCCCCGACAGCACCTGCACCCCGGGGGCGCGCGAGTTCAGCAGATCCGACACCGTGCGGATCGGGGCCGTGTTGACGACGTTCTTCGCGTCGATGTTCGAGATGGCGTTGCCGATCTCGACACGGCGGGTCTCGCCCGTCGCCGTCGTCACGACCTCCTGGAGCGAGATCACCGACTTCGCGAGCGCGACGTCGAGCGTGGTGGTCTGCCCCGCCGTCACGGTGACCGGCCGCTTCGTCTCGGTGTACCCGATGCGGATGACACGCAGCTGCTGCGACCCCGCGGGCACGTTGCGCAGCACGAACCGCCCTTCCTGGTTCGTGAGCCCGCCAAGATTGGTACCGACGATGAAGACCTGAGCGTCCGAGATCGGCGTCCCTGATCCCGTCTCGGTCACTCGACCGGTGACGCTCGCCTGCTGCGCTTGCGCCGATGCGGTGCTTCCCAGAAGCAACGCGACCGACAGGGCGCCGAGCCAGGCGCGTGAGCGCGTGAAGTCCATCCCTCCCCCGTGGTGATTGGTTTCAACGACGTACGACCTGCGAACAGACTGCGCCAGCAATGGCGAACGATTCCAACCGGGCCACGATCGGCCGGCGATGGAATCAGGAGACGACAGGATTGAGATGCGGGCGGCCGACGACGGCTCGACGCGCTCGCGCCGCCCGACCGGGCTCATCCGACGCGGGGGCGGAGCCGCAGAACGACGGCCGGGCGCGCGGGACGGCCGCAATCGAGAAAAAACTCAAAGCCCCAGACCCCCGCAGGGTCCGGCGCGTCACCTGGCTGTCATCTTGGGCAGGTCCCCCCCTATTCTTCCTGACGATGCCCGCTCGCGCAATCCTTCCCGCCCCCGACCTCGACTCCCAGCACGACCCCGGCTTCGAGGCCGCGAGCGAGCGCGCCGAGGCCGCCCTTACCCGCACCCCGGCGGAGCTGGTCGGGGCGCCCCTTCATCCCTCGGGGCCGGAGCTCGCCCCGGGCGGCGAGCTCCGCATCGGCACCGCCTCATGGACCGACCCCACGATGGTCCGCGGGGGCGTCTTCTATCCGCGCGGCGTGTCCTCGGCGGAGGATCGCCTCCGCTACTACGCGGAGCAGTTCCCCGTGGTGGAGGTGGACTCCAGCTACTACTCCCTCCCCGAGCGAGCGAACGCGCTGCGCTGGGCGGAGCGGACGCCACCGCACTTCCGCTTCCACCTCAAGGCGCACGCGCTCATGACCGGCCAGCCGACGGAGGTCGCGCGCCTACCGGTGGGGCTGGTGGAAGCGATGCCGCGGGCGCTCGCCGCCAAGCCGCGGGTGTACGCGAAGGATCTCCCGCTCGAGCTCGTGGACGCGGTGTGGACCTACTTCATGGACGCCGTGGCCCCGTTGAGCGAAGCGGGAAAGCTGGGCGGCATCCTCCTGCAGTATCCCCGGTGGTTCCTGCCGACGCCGGAGAACAAGGATCTCCTCGCCGAAGCCGCGGCGCGCCTGGCCGGCATTCCCGCGTCGGTGGAGCTCCGCAACCGGATCTGGTTCAACAGCCCGCGCTCCACCGAGTGGACGCTCGACATGCTGCGCGACCTCGGCCTCACCCACGTCGTGGTGGACGGGCCGCAGGGGATGGAGAGCAGTGTCCCGGCGGTCGCCGCGGTCACGACACCGGCGCTGGCCGTGGTGCGCCTGCACGGACGGCGCGCCGCCACCTGGGAGGCCCCGAAGGTCCCCACCGTCGAGCGCTACCGCTATCTCTACTCGCCCGCGGAGCTCGACGCGGTGGCGCCGCTGATCGAGTCCACCATGGAGAAAGCCACCCGCACGACGGTCTTCTTCAACAACTGCTACGGCAATTACGGCGCGACGAACGCCCGAGAGATGATCGCGAAGCTCGCGTAGCTAGGGCCGACGCTGGGCGCGCCAGTAGACCACGCCGCCGATCAGCACGAACCCCAGAGCGCCGCCAACGACCTTGATCACGAACAGCGCCGGCTGCGTGTCGTCGCCGGGCGGGATGGTGGCCACCCCCATCGCGAACAGCGTCACCAGGAAGCCGCTCACCCCGGCCAGCGTGGCGCCGATCCGACCACCCGGCACGCGCACCGTCTCCGCCGGCGCTTCGGTGCGACGATGCAAAAGGAACGAGACGAACAGGTAGACGTACGGGATGAAGTAGATCAGCAGCTGCGTGTCGAGCAGGATGAGATACGCCTTCTCCACCGTCGTGCCCTTGCCGAGCACGGACAGCAGCAGGAAGATCGTCGCCAGGATGGCCTGGACGAGGATCGCGACGTACGGCGTCTTCCACTTCGGGTGTACTCGGCCGAACGCCGGCGGGAAATACCGATCGAGCCCGATCGCGAAGGCGACGCGCGCCGGCCCGGTGAGCCACGCGCCGACGCCGCCGATGTTCCCCAGGGTGTAGGCCGCGGCGGCCACCGGCGCCAGCCACCAGAGCGACGGGCTGATGTCGCGCGCCCCGGCGGACGTCGCCTGCAGGAAGCCGGAGACGATGTTGACGTCGCCCGCCGGGATGAGCCACAGCAGGGCGCCCGTGCCGAGGATGTACACGAGGGCGATCAACGGCGCGGAGATGAGGATCGCTCGCGGCAAGGTTCGGCGCGGGTTGCGCACTTCGCCGCCAAGGGCGCTCGAGAGCTCCAGCCCGGCGAACGCGAACGCGATCGACGCCCAGAGGTTGAGCCCCGGCAGATGGCCGAGATCGGGCGTGATGTTCTGGCGCGTGATCGGGTTCGCCGACGGATGCCCGCTCAGCGCCGCATAGCCGCCGAGGAGGATGAGAATCACCCCGGGGACGTAGGTCCCCACCCCGCCCGCGTTCTGAAGCCACTTCCCCGTACCGAGTCCGACGATGTTCAGCAGCACCGCGAACCAGAGGCAGAGGAGAGTGGCCGCGAGCACGTACGTCCAGCTGTCGGCGAGCCCACTCTCGCCCTTGCCGACCACGTACGTCGCGATCACCGCCGACGAGATGAGCAGGTTCGGGTAGTAAAGGACGTTACAGACCCAGTAGCACCAACCGCACAGGTATCCGTGCTTCTCGCCGAGTGCGCGCTTGGTCCACTGGTAGATGCCGCCCTCCTGGGGAAAGCGCGAGGACAGCTCGGTGACCACCAGCCCCTGCGGCACGAAGAAGAACACCGCCGCCAGTAGCCACAGCACCAGCGCGCTCGGCCCTGCCTTGCTTGCCGTCGCCAGCCATCGCAGGCCGATGACGGCGACGAGGTTGAACAGGACGAGATCGCGGAGCCCCAGGCTGCGCGGCAGGACGGTCTCCGGCGCCGCGTGGGGGGCGGTGAGGGCACTGCGGGTGGCGTCGGTCATTCGGGCCCGGTCAGAGGCGGAACAGGTAGCTCGCCTTCACGAAGAACGCGTCGTCGGTCCGGTTGTACCCGCGAAAGGCGACGCTGCGCGGAAACTCGAACGGCTCGGCGTTGGCGCGCGTGTCGGCGTAGCCCGCCCCATACCCGACGAACAACACCGTACCCGGATTGGGCTGGTACGAGAAGAGGAAGTCGCCCCGGAAGGTGCTGCGCTGGCAGGCGACGGTGCGCTGAAAGGCGAAGTCGGCGCACTCGTCGTAGGTGATCACCGGCTTGCCCGTGCGTCCTTCGTCGCGCAGCGCGTCGCGCGAGAGCGTGGTGTACTCACCGACGAGGCGGACGAAGACGGGGCGCGCGAGCTGATACTCGACCTTGAGCCGGGGAATCCGGTTGTTCGCGACGATGCTGCCGTCGGTTCGTCGGTTGAAGCTCTGAAGGTTGTACGTCCCGTTGATGCGCAGCTTGTCCGTGGGCCGCACCGTGAGCCCGTACGTCCAGACGACGAACGACGACGACGCCCACTCGTAGAAGTTCTCGTCGTGCCCCCAGATGTAGAACACGCTCGCGGCGACGCGCCCGCCGGCTGGGGTGTTGAAGGTCGCCACCCAGTCCTGGTTCGGGATGCGCGGCGTGCCGACGTACGGCAGCGTATCGCCCGGCGCATTCAGGATGCGGTAGTTGGCGTACAACGCGGGATCGTAGCCGAAGGTCTCCACCAGATAGCTCAACCCGGCGTTCCAGCCGCCGCGCATCGTCGCGTTCAGGTTGAAGTGGAGCTTCTTCTCGATCGCGTCGTCCTGGTGCACGAAGCTCTGGTATCGCCAGGTGCCCGCCAGCACCGGATTGAACGTCACCGTCGAGACGAGCGCCCCGGGGTCGCCGAACCAGTTGTAACGGTGGTCGAGGGTTCCGTTCACCACCCCGCCCCGTCCGATGAATCCGGTCTGCGTGCGGAAGTCCTCGTGCACGCCGTCGAGCGCGTACCCGAAGGCGAAGTGCTTCCCGTTGCGGTTCACCCCGACGTGCCAGAGCGGGGCGTTGAGCACGCGGGCGCTCGGCAGCCGGGTGAAGCTCTGCGCGTACTGCCCCTGCATGCTGTAGATCCCGCCGAAGAGATAGCTCCCATCGATGTCGGCGACGCGATTGTAGCCCGCGCCGTCGATCCGGTCGGTGTACGTCGCGCCCAGCTTGGACGACGTGCCGATGTCCCGCTGCACCCGCAGCACGTTGAACACCGGATGATCGCCGCCCGTCGCCGAGCCGGCGACGTCGTCCACGGCGCTCATGAAGGCGACGGAGGTGCCGGACACCTTGCCGGTGAGCTTCACCGCTCCCACCGGCTGGATCACCCGCCGCGTGTAGACGAGCGAATGCGGCGTCGCGAAGTTCTCGATGCCGTCCAGGAAGAAGGGACGCTTCTCCGGGAAGAACAGAGCGGACCGCGGATCGAAGCTGAACTGTCCCGCATCGGACTCGATCTGCGAGAAGTCCGGGTTGACGGTGCCGTTCAGCGTGAGGTTGTTGGTGATCCCCCACCGCACGTTGCCCCCGAGCTCGGGACGCCCCGAGGCGTAGCGCCACTGGCCGGCACCGGCGGGCGCCTGTACCCCGGACGTCCGCTGGGTCGCTTCGGGGTTGACGTCGAGCACGAGGCCGCGGCGCAGGTCGGTCAGCCCTTCCAGCGCGCCGGACTGCGCGAGAAACGAGAGGCCCGCGCGTCGCGCCGGCGTCCAGCTGTCCTCGTGCCCCGAGTGCTGCACCTGCCGCACGATGTTCAGCCCCCACGTCTGCGAGAGCGCGGACTGGTACTTGAGGCTCTTGAACGGTATCCGCACCTCGACGACGTAGCCTTCCGGGGTGAGATGCCCCTTGGACTGGAAGACGAAGTCCGGGCTGACGTCGGCCGGATCGCGCGCGAGCGTGCTGCCGCCGAAGCCGCTCGAGCGGCTCTGGTTGCTCTCGGTGATCGTCCCGTCGGCCTGCACGCCGAGCGGGTTCACCGCGAACATCGTCGCCTGGCGCCCGTCGTTGAAGGTGCCGAGCAGGATCTGGATGTGATCGTCGCCGCTGATCTTGTCGCGATCGGCGAGCGTCGCGCGCGCGATGCCGTGTGGCTCGAACGCGCGAATGCCGAAGTGGATCGCCGTCGCCGAATACCACACCAGCACTTCGGTGGAATCCTCGGCGGGCCTTCCGTCGTTCGGCGAGAACTGCGAGAAGCCGGTGAGCAGCGCCGCGCGCGCCCACTGCGGCTCGTCGAGGCGGCCGTCCACCGTGACGCCAGCCTCGTCCAGCCGCGGTGGACGGACGCGCAGCTGGCTCGCCCGGCCGTTGTAGATCTCCTGCGTGCCGCCCAGCAAGACGGCCGCGGCGAGCAGCGCGATCACGCCTTCGCTTTCGCGGCCTTGGCCGCGGACTTCCGGGCCGCGGGCGCCTTGCCCACGACGGCCTTCTTGGGCGTGATCGTGAGCTCCGCCACGTGCACGGCCAGGTTGTGGTTCACCCGCAGCCCCACGATGCCGTCGGTGCCGCCGAGGTGCGAGCCTTCGATCGCCGCGACCTGCTTGCCGTTGACGAGCAGCCGCAGGGAGTCGGACCGGCTCGCGTCGACGGTCAGCGTGTTGGCCGACGCGCCGTTCGCGTCCTGCTTGCCCACTGCGGGGTTGTCCGTCCAGTCGATGATCGTGTGCACGTCCTTGCCGGCACGGTGCTTCACCATGACCTTGCCGTCGCCGCGCACCAGGAGGTAGGCGTAGTTCTGGTCGGCCGTCGTGAGCGACCGGCCCATGAAGAAGATGCCGAAGGCCTCGGGGTGCGCGGGCGCCTTCAACTGATGGATGGTCGCCGTCGCGACGAAGGGACCCTTCACGTTGTCCTTCGTGCGCCAGTAGATCGCGGCGGGACCGGAGGTGACGAAGTATCCGCCGCCGGCCGCCGCGGTGAACTTCGCGTCCGACAGCTTCGCGTTGGCGTTGTCGGTGCGGCCCTCCCAGCCCGCGGGGAGCGCACCCCCCTCCACTTTCTTGTCCGGATCGGCCGCCTTGCCCTGCGCGGCGAGTGGGGCAGCGGCGAGCGCGAGCAGCGAGAGTACGGTCAACGAACGGCGCATCATGTGAGGCACTCCTGGTAGGATGACGAGCGACGTGGTGCAGCTCAGCGCGCAGGAGCGGCGAGCTGCTCGACGATCTCCACGGCCTGCGGGACATGCCGGGCTTCGTGCTCGGCAATGAAGAGAATCCACCGGTAAAGGTCGATCTCCCCGAGGCGGGGATGGGTTTGATAGATGCTGCCGAGCGCCAGCCCGTCGCCGGCGCGGATGGCGTCGTGCAGCTCGGCGCGCGACGCCGTGATCCGGTCCACCGCCTCCTGCGGCGACCAGCCACCGGCCGGCGCGACACGCTCAGGGACCTCCATTCGCCGGGCCCGGTCACGCAACCCCGTCGCGTCGAGGGTGCCGAGCACGGAATGCTCGTCGGTCTCCATCGGATGGCCCGCCGCCCGGGCTTCCGCGACGCTGCGAGCGATCAGGCGCGCGCAGCCGTGCTCCACCTTGTACAGGTGCTCGAACAGCTCGACGAGGGACCATCGACCCTCGGCCGGACGCTCGGTCCAGCGTTCGAGCGGCAGGGGTGACGCGGCGGCCAGCAAGGCGCTCCGCTGCGCGTCGGCGTACTCGCGGAGCTCGGTCAGGCGAGGATGCATCGGGGGAAGGAAGGGACCGCCCGAAGCTGTCCTGTCGCGCGGCGCCCCGCAAGCCGATCAGCGCCGCCAGACGGCGGCCAGTCGGCGCAGCGCATCGGGGGTGTCGACGTCGACTGGTGCGGCGTCCGCTACGCGCACCGTCGCCACCGCATCGCCGAGCATGTCCAGGACCGACCGTGCCCCGCCATCACCGGTGAGCGTGCGCAGCGCGCCGAACGCCGCGCGGCCGAACAATACCGGGGGCCCGCGCCCATCCCGATAGCTCGGCACGACCGCGGAGATGCCTCCCACGCGCCAGCGCTCGCACAGCCGCGACACCACCGCCGGTACGACCGCTGGTTGATCTCCCAACGCGATCACCGCTGCCTCGACCGAGGGTGGCAGCGCCGCGATCCCCGCACCGATGGAGCTGCCCATCCCTGCATCGTGCTCCGCGTGCTCGACGACGACCGCCGGCATCCCGCCCAGCGCGGCGATTCTCGCCCGGTCGCCGTCCGGCACGACGACGTACAACGCATCCACCTCGGCGGCGAGCGCCGCCGCGCTCCAGAACAGGACGGGACGGCCGTGCAGCGGAGCGAGCAGCTTGTCGCCACCGAACCGCGTGCTGTGGCCGGCGGCCAGCAGCACCCCCGCGATCATCCGCCGTGCTCCAGCGCTTCGCGGAGCACGCGCCACGGCAGGGTCGCGCACCCACGCCGCGCCGCCGGTACGCCGGCGCCGAGCGCGCGCACCACCGACTCCTCGTCGGTGCGCAACGCCTCGTCCACCGGTCGGCCACGGATGCGCTCCGTGAGCAGCGACGCCGAGGCCGTCGCGATCGCACAGGCGCTCGCCGCGAAGCCGACGTCGGCCACCACGCCATCGTGCACGACGACCTCCATGCGCACGCGGTCGCCGCAGAGCAGGTTCGTCCCCTCGTGCACCGCCGTCGGGGCGTCGAGCGCCCGGCGGTTGTGCGGCCGCCGGTAATGCTCGACGACGGTGGCGAGATAGGGTGCAACCTCGCTCACGCCCCGGCCCTCGGGATCGGGTCCGTCGCCCCGCGCCAGGTGGCGATCAGCTCACCGACGATGCTGACGGCGATCTCCGCCGCGCCCTGTGCGCCGATGGGCAGGCCGATCGGTGCACGCAGCCGCGCGAGCTCCGCCTCGGTGAGCCCCTCCTCCGCCAACAGCGCGCGCACCCCGGCCGCACGCTTCCGGCTCCCCAACATCCCGACGTACGACGCCCCGCTCCGCAGCGCGAGCCGCAGCACGGGCAGCTCGATCTTGTAGTCGTGGGCCACCACGACGACGGCGACGCTTCCGCTGCCCAGCCGCTCCGCGATTGCCTCCGCCGGGAGCGCCGCATGCCGTTCCGTCGCCATGGCGAAGCGCGGCTCGGCGAGCAGCGCGTCGCGCGGATCGATCAACACCGCGCGCCAGCCGAGGGGCGCGACGACCGCGCACAACGCGGCGGCGATCTCCGTCGCGCCGACGACGAGCACGGTCCGCGTCGGCGTGAGAAGCTGGACCAACCACTGCTCGCCACCGGCGTCCCGCAGTCCCGTGCCGGCATCGCCCCTCTGCAGCGCGGCGTCGGCCAGCGCGGCGGCGTGGCGATCGCGGACGGCGCCACCGGTGCTGCCGGCGCGCGCACCATCTTCGTCCACGAACAGCGTGCCGCCGGCGCCGTTCAGGGGCGTGACGAGCACGCCGCGCACGCCGCGCTCCAACGCCAACTCCGCCGCCGCGAACGCCGCGGGGGTCGGATCCGCGGGATCGTGCCCAACCCGCTCCACCAGCAGCTCCACGTCGCCGGCGCAGCCCAGCCCGAGCGCCAGCGCGTCCTCTTCGCTCAACGGCAGGGTGAGCAGCTCGCGAGCGCCCGTGTGCAGGACCTGCTCGGCCACCGCGAGCGCACGTCCGTCGGCGCAGCCGCCGATCGTCACGCTGCCGTAGCTCCGGCCGTCGGCCGCGAGGGCGAGATTCGCGCCCACCGACTTCGAGCTGCCGCCGTCCGCGCGCACCAGGGTGATCAACGTGCCTCGCCCCCCCGCGTGCTCACGCAGCGCCGCCCAGGCGGCGAGCGCGGGATGCGGTGCGCGCGACACCGTCGCTGTCATCCCCGCAGCTCCTCGTCCTCGACCACGTCTCGCCAGAGGCGCCGAATCTCGTGGGCGCCGACCGCGTTCGGCTCGATCAGCGAGCGCCGCCAGTACCAGCGGTCGGGTTCCGGCGCGCTCGCGCCGTGCCCGAGAAAGCGCCCATGCACGTCGGCGAGCGCCGTGCCCGGCGTCCCCCTCGCGAGAGTGCGGATATGGTCGTTCATCCCATCGAGGATCTCGAGCGGGAGCACGCCCGCCTCCTCGAGCACCCCGGGAATCCGGCCCAGCCGGTCCGACGGATCGTAGATCGTCGAGAGGACGATGAGCGCATTCGGCCGCGCGCGGCGCAGCGCGTCGACGAGAAACTCGTAGGCATCCCGCACATCGCGCGCGATCGCCTCGAGCAACGAGGCCCGCGGCCGGTTGGCGAAGGCGCTCAGCAGATCGTTGCCGCCGACCGTCAGCGTGATCAGCGTGTCGTCCTCGCTCTCCTCCAGCTGCGGGAGCTGCTCCCCGAACACGTCCCCGATCGTGGCGCCGTCCGTCGCCAGATTGCGCAGCTCGAGGCCCGGGTAACGCGTGACGAGGTCGGCGCCCTGCTCCTCCGGCCAGCGTGCGTCGTCGTTGCGATACAACAGCGACGCCGCGCCCAGCGGCGCCACGTTCCCCGCGGTCACGTCCCGCTCGAGCGCCACCGCGACGTCGATCTCCCCCGCGTCGAGCGCCGGGTAGAGATCGATGGACATCGAGTCGCCCAGAGCGACGTACGTCGAGTAGAACGAGGGCATGGCGTGAAGATGTCCGGCGATCGGACGAGCCGACAGTGCGGCGTCAGCCGGTCGGTGCCAGCGCCAGCCCGCGCGTCGCCAGGATCCGCGCGACCGTCTCGCCGATCTTGTTGTTCGGCGTGCTCGCGCCGGCGGTGAGGCCCACGCGCACCGGCCGCCCCGACGGCAGCCAGCCGCTGAGCGTGTTCTCCACGTGCTTCACTCCGGCCACCCGGTAATGCACGGTGCCCGCCTCCGGATCGATCCCCGCCGCATCCTCGATGTGGTACGTCGGCACCCGCTCGGCGCACAGCGCGGCCAGGGAGATCGTGTTGCTCGAGTTGAAGCCCCCGATCACGACCATGACGTCGAGCGGCTCTTCGAGCAGCGCCATCACGGCGTCCTGCCGCTCCTGCGTCGCGCTGCAGATGGTGTCGAAGGTGCGGAAGTCGGTCGCGCGCACCTCGGCTCCGCGCGCACGCGCCATCGCCTGCCCGACCTCTTCCCCGATCGCCAGCGACTCCTTGGCGAGCATGGTTGTCTGATTGGCCACGCCGATCCGGCGGAGATGCACGTCGGGGTCGAAGCCCGGCGATGCCGCCTTGCCGTACTTCGCGAGGAAGGCCGCGCGGTCGCCGCGCCCCTCGATGTAGTCGCACACCTCGCGCGCCTCCCCCATGTCGCGCACGACGAGGTAGCTCCCCGCCGGATGCTTCATGACCTGCGACGCCGTGGCCCGCGTCTCCTCGTGATAGTACTTGCCATGGATCAGCGCAGTGAAGCCGTCGCGCGCGTACGCCTCGACGCGCTTCCACACGTTGAGCACCGAGCCGCAGGTGGTGTCCACCAGCACGCAGCCGATCGCCCGCAGCGCCTCGAACGCGGCGATCGTCACCCCGAACGCCGGCAGGATGACGACGTCGTCCGGCCGCACGACGCTGAAGTCGAAGGCGCCGGACGCGTCGGGCTCGAGGATCTGGATCCCCATCGCCCGCAGCTTCTCGTTGACGTGCGGGTTGTGGATGATCTCGCCGACGAGCAACAGCCGCCGATCGGGAAACTTGCGACGGGTCTGGTACGCGTACTCGACAGCGCGCTCCACCCCGTAGCAGAACCCGAACTCCTTGGCGAGGCGGATGGTGACGTCGCCCACGGTCAGCGTGTAGTCGTTCTCGCGCAGCGCGTCCACCAGCCGGCCGTTGTAGTCGGCCGACAGCTCGGACTGGACGTCGGCCTTGAGGCCGAATCCTTTCCGGAAATAGGTCGCGGACTGGTCGTGAAGGGGCGCTGCCATCCCTTCAATCTAGCGCACGGCGGGCCTCGGCACCGGCTCCGCGGGGCCGCGCTGGCGCACCCGGGCCCGCTCCGCCTACCTTGGCGGCATGTCCCACGACCCCGATGCGGCCTTCATCGCGCTCCAGGCGGCGCTGGCCGGCGAATACTCGCTGGACCGCGAGCTCGGGCGTGGGGGAATGGGCGTGGTCTACCTGGCGCGGGAGGTCCGGCTCGCGCGTCCGGTCGCGATCAAGGTGCTCCCACCGGAGCTCGCCCGCCGCACCGAGCTGCGCGACGCCTTTCTCCACGAGGCACGGACGGCCGCCGGTCTGACCCACCCGAACATCGTTCCCGTCTACGCCGCCGGCGAGCGCGCCGGCTACGCCTACATCGTCATGGCGTACGTCGACGGGATCACCCTCGGCGAGCGGATCCGCACGCGCGGTCCGCTGCTGCCCGGCCAGGCGGCGCGCCTGCTGCGCGAGGTGTCGTGGGCGCTCGCCTACGCCCACGCCGGGGGCATCGTCCATCGCGACGTCAGCGCCGAGAACATCCTCCTGGAACGGGGCACCGACCGCGCGATCGTGATGGACTTCGGCATCGCGAGCGCGATGCAGACGTCGGCGCTCGACGCCGACGGGCGCGTGATGGGCAACGCGCATTACGTCAGCCCCGAGCAGGCCGCCGGCGAGCCGGTCGACGCCCGCAGCGACCTGTACTCGCTCGGCATCGTCGGCTTCTATGCGCTCACGGGGCGCCTTCCCTTCGACGGGCCGACGCCGCAGGCCGTGGTGATGAAGCAGCTCGCCATGCCCGCGCCACCGATCGCCAGCGTGGCCACCACCGTGCCCCCACGGCTCGCGCAGGCGGTCGATCGCTGTCTCGCGAAGGATCCGATCCGGCGCTATCGCGGCGCCGA
>JABFYH010000082.1 GCA_013361335.1 Gemmatimonadaceae bacterium
ACGACATCTTCCAGCACGGCCGCCAGGCCAACGCCAACGTGTCCTTCGCCGGGGGCGACGATCGCACGCAGTTCTATCTCTCCGGCTGAGATCTACCGCCAGCGGCGCTACGCGCTTTTCCTCACCGGCACGCGGTGGGCGGACGAACGCCGCTTCGGCCACATCACCGATGCACGCACCACCTACCTGCCCTATCCGGCGCAGGAGACGGTGGCGAACCCCAACCCTCCGACGACTCCATGAAGACGACGTCGCTCACGATTCTCGCGCTGGTCACGATGAGTGGTGCACTGCCCGCGCTGGCCCAGCAGCCGGCGGGCAAGCCGGAAGACACCGAGGTGTGGACGCCGGTGCCGAAGATCGTTCGGCCGGGAACCACGAACGCCGCCCCGCCGTCGGACGCGATCGTGCTGTTCGATGGTCGCGATCTGCACGAGTGGGTGACGGCGAGCGACACGACGAAGCCCGCGGGCTGGCGGGTGCACAACGGCGTGGTGACGGTGAACAAGACGGCGGGCGACATTCGCACGAAGCGGCGCTTCACGAACTACCAGATCCATCTCGAGTGGCAGGTGCCGGTCGGGATCACGGGCTCGGGGCAGGCGCGCGGCAACAGCGGGCTGTATCTCGGCGCGCTGCCCGACGGCGGCTACGAGCTTCAGATCCTGGATTCATACGACAACACGACGTACGTCAACGGTCAGGTGGGAGCCGTCTACAAGCAGTACATCCCGCTCGCGAACGCGATGCGGAAGCCGGGTCAGTGGCAGGTGTACGACGTGATCTGGACGGCGCCGGTGTTCCGGCCGGATGGCTCGCTCGAGTCGCCGGCCTACCTCACGGCGCTGCACAATGGCGTCCTGGTGCAGAACCACGTGGCGCTCAAGGGCGGCACGAAGTACATCGGCACGCCCGAGTACAAGGCGCACGGGCCGCTCCCGCTCCTGCTCCAGGCGCACGGTGATCCGAGCCCGCCAATCAGCTTCCGGAACCTCTGGGTTCGGGAGCTCTGACTCTTTCGCCCCAGACGGTTCGATCTGCGGTCGGGCCCCAGCGGTAAACTGCGGACAGTACGGAATTGGACGGATTCAACGGATAGCTCTTCGTCTTTTTCCAGGCCCAGCGGGCGGCCCGCGAAGAAAGGAATTCTTGAGGTGCAGAGCTGAGATCGGCGCGTGGAGGCCTGCTCGTTCACAGGCAGATCCGTCGAATCCGTCCTCGTCCGTATCATCTGTATCCAACAACGTCAAAATCTTGGTTTCCCGAACAGTGGACGTGGACGAATCCCACAACACGCGCGTCGAGCTCCTGCGGAGCTGGACGGTGAACGCCGAGCCGTGGACGAGCGCGGTGCGCGAGCAGGCCATTCCCAGCCGGCGGCTGGTCACCGATGCGGCCATCGTCGCCGCCTGCGCGCGCGTCATCGGCGGCCGGCCCGACGTGCGCGCGCTCGACGTCGGGTGCGGTGAGGGGTGGCTCACGCGCGAGCTGACCCGGCTCGGCGCGCAGGCCACCGGCGTCGACGGCAGCGCGGCGCTGATCGATGCCGCGCGCGCCGCCGGCGGCGCCGACTACGCCTGCGTGTCGTACGAGCAGCTGGAGTCCGACGCCGAGGTCCTCGCCGGCCCGTACGATCTCATCGTGTGCAACTTCTCCCTGCTCGACGACCGCGTCGCACCACTGCTGGCCGCGCTCGCGCGCCGACTGCCGGCGGCGGGGGTGATCCTCGTGCAGACGGTTCATCCGTGGGCGGCCGTGGGCGACGGCGCCTACGTCGACGGCTGGCGCACGGAGCGCTGGGGTGCCTTCGACCGGGCGTTCCCCGCTCCGATGCCCTGGTACTTCCGCACCACCGGCTCCTGGCTCGACGCCGCGCGGGCGGCGCAGCTCGTGGTGGATCGGCTCGAGGAGCCGATCCACCCGGAGTCGCGGAAAGCGCTGTCCCTGCTGCTGGAGCTGTGCTGACGCCGCTCCGGTCGAGCGACCCTACCGCAGGTACTGCGATACGAACGACACGACGTCGGCGCGGTCGAGCCGGAAGACGCCGCCCGTGCCGCCGCACGTTCCGTTGAGCCCGAACGACGTCACTCCGCCGACGACCCCGCTGCTACCCACGAAGTTCGGACCGCCGGAATCGCCGAAGCAGGTGCCGCCGGTGGACGCATTGTTCGACAGCAGGAGCGATCCGCTCCCAGTGAAGCCGGTGTTGATCTGGATGAGATGGGGCTCGGCGACCATGCGAATGAGCTGGGCCTCGATCTGCGCCGGATTGATGCGCTGCAGGCCGTAGCCCACCGCCGTGAAGATGGTGCTGCTGCTCGGCTTCAGCGCGTCGAGCGAGTTCACTTCGGGGAGTCGGCCGTACGTCGCGCCGGCGGGCAGCGTCACGCTCTTCGACAGCTCGATGACGCCGACGTCGTGCAGGAAGAACTGCGCCTCCGTGAAGAGCGGATGCGAGTGCCAGGCCTTGGCCTCGATCGTGTTCGGTCCGGCATACGGATAGTTGTTGTTCCCGTTCTGCACGTCCGACTCGGTGAACACGCGCATGCCGCTGAACTCCCCGGGCTCGCCGGCGCAGTGGCCGGCCGTCAGCACGACCCGGGAGGCGATCAGGGTGCCGGAGCACCGATAGGCGGGACTGCCGCCGACGTCCATCACGATGAGCACGACCGCGGGATGCGCGGAGCCATCGAGCTCACCGTTCGTGATTCGAGCGGCCTGGGTGGGCGGGGTGAACGCGGGGACGGTGGGGGCTTTCTCGCAGGCGGACGCCAACACACAGGCGGCAGCGACGGCGGGGAGCAGAGCTCGCGACTTCATGATCCCTCCTGGGGGTGGCGCATCGGCGAGCCGTCCAGGGAGGAGGGCGGCAACGTGCGCCCGCAAACATACGAATCGCCGACAGGTCCGCCAGGGAGCTCGGGCCAGCGTCGCCGCTCGCCCGATGCCCCCCCGCGCCCCCGCCAACTGCCCCCGGCCAGCCAGCGCTGGCGCTTACTTGTCGAGCTTGAAGGTGAAGCTCTGCTCCACCAGCTGCCGCACGGGACGCCCGCCCGCCTCGGCCGGCCGATAGCGCGTGTTCAGCAGCGCGGCGCGCACCGCGTCGGAGAACAGCTTGTGCGGGCTCGAGAGCACCTCGATCGAGCCCGGCTCCACCCGGCCGTCGGCGCCGACGATGAAGTGCATCTGCACCACCCCTTCGACGTTCACGCTGCGGAGCGACTCGGGGTAGCGGAGGTCGGGCTTGCGCAGGACCTGCACCGCGCGCTCGACCTGATTCTCGTCGTAGGCGCGGTTCGACCCGCTGCCCAGCCCCTTCCCGCCGCCGTCCTCGCCGTCGGACTTCACCGAGCCCTCGCGCGAGATCCCGCCCCGCTTGCCGATCACGTCGTCGGTGACGGGCGCTTTGACGATGTCCCCGATGTTCGTGGCGATCTTGAGATCCACCGACGGCAGCGCGGTGGGCACCTTCGTCGGCGCCGGGATCGACGGCGCGGGCTCCTTCGCCGCCACGGGCTGCGGCCGAGGAGTCTGCACACGCGGCGGCGGCGCGTGATAGACCTTGGCCGGCGCCGGCGTCTTCGTTTTCGGCGCCTCGGTCTTGGGCAGCGGCTCCGCCATCTGCACCGGCTTCGGCGGCGGCGGCGCGACGTACAGGATCGGATGCTCCTCCACCTTCTCGCGGGGAGGCAGCACCACCTCGGCCGTGCCCAGCACCGCGGCGGTGATCAGCGCGCCGTGCAGCGCCATGCTGATCAGCATCCCCTTCGACGATCCGTACGGTTTGGCCCCCGATTCCAACAGCGTCGCCATGGAGCTCCTCCTCTCTACCGGTGATGGCCGGGCCCGAAAGCCCCGGGTGAGGAGTAAGGCCACAATCGTGCCGGGACGCCGCTCCGCGGTGGGACTCTGGGCCCGGCAAACCGCGGATTCAGGGCGTCTTTTTAGCGGTAGAGTCCGCTTTTGCCTTGGCGGCGGAATCCTTCATTGCCGAGTCCGGCGTGAGTCCGAGGGACTTCACGATCGAGCGCCAGACCCCGATCGGGAGCGAGACCGTGGTGTCCGGCTGCGCCTTCGGAAGAGTGGCCCCGCGCGCGATGAGGGGAGCGGTCTGCGCGCCGGGCCGGATGTCGATGACCTGCTCGCCGAACGCCCCCACGGGGGTGATGCGCACCGTGTCCTGCGCCCGGATGGGGACGTCGTTCCGCTGGAGCAGCAGATCGATCCGTACGCCGGCGGGGGTGAAGTAGACCTGCTTCACCAGACCCACGTCCACCCCTCGGTACTGCACCCGCGAGCTCTTCTTCAGCCCCGGTGCCTGCTCGGCGATCACGTGCACGACGTTCTCGTGTTCGCTCGCGCAGGCCCCCACGAGCACGGCGGCGAGCAGGATGATCCGATGACGCGACATGGCAGTGGCGGGAAGAAGTTCGGTCGTCAGCGCGGCCTTCTGGAGCGAAAAGCGAACCATGTGCCAGTCTCGTCCGTCCGTTCTCGACGACGTGACGGCTACTGCCGGGTGAGGATCACGTTGTAGCTCGTTCCCGCGACCACCTGGTTCACCGCCTCGAGTCGATTCTCGACGAGGGTGAAGACCAGACCGCGCACGAAGCTGTCCGCCGTCGGGGTGAAGCGGACGACGTCGTTCGTGCGGATGGCGGAGCCCGCGAGGCTTGCCTTCAGGGCTGCACTGCCGGTGACGCTCGCCGGAACGACGACCGTCCCGGTCGTGATGAAGGTGGAGTCGGCCCTGGCGATGTTGAGCCCCAGCGTACCGCCGGTGGCGAGGACGTCGCGTTCCGGCTGGCCGGCGGGGGTGATCCGAAAGGTGCTGGCGAGCCAGGTGCCGACGAGCGGATCGGGCTCGGTTGCCCCACGGCAGGCGCTCGCCGTCATGAGCAGGAACGCGACGAGCGTCGGGACCACGCGGTTGGTTCGCATGGGCCCGCCGGTGTGCTACTTCCGCGCCGCCGCGTCCACCGCCGCCTGACGCCGCTGCGCCTCCGCCCAGTCGATCGCCGGTGCGACGTCGGCGTCGTCCAGGAGCAGACTGGCCCGGGCACGCTCGATCACGGGCGCGCCAAGCTCCGGAGGCAGCGCCTGGCCGAACGCCAGCTCGGCGCGGCGGCAGATCCGCTCCTCGTGCGCCATGTCCCGGCTGACGGGCGACACGCCCATCGCGTGCACCCGTGCGTGCATCCCCTCGTGCAGGATGGACGACGCCACCGGTGCCGCCGTGATGTCCGTGCGCGCGAGGAAGGTGAGCTCCGTCATGCAGGTGCGCGTGTCCGGAAAGAACGCGCCGCGGCAGGGATAGCGCACCACCCAGAACCGGTCGACGTCGCGGCGCAGATGCGCGAAGCGCCACGGTTGATGCGTCGCGATCAGTCCGAGCGCGTCGTCGAGCCGCTGGAGCACGACCGCGGTCTCGATGTCGGGGCGCGAGTTCTCAACGACGACGGCAAAGCCCCGCACCATATGCTCCTCGACCCGAGTCTCGTCAGCGCCGAGGAGTGCGTCACGGATCCGATCGAACAGGCCCATGATGGAAGATAGTTCATGTCTCGCGCGGCTCGCTGAGCGCGAGAGATGGACAGCGGCGCGCCGAAGAGGGTTGCCGGGGTCAGCTCGCTGGTCGTCGCTCACGGCCCCCTGAGCCGCGGAGTACCTTAGCTCGACCCCTTCTCCGAGTCCGGTATGCCCTTTCGTCTCTCCCGCGCAGCCCACGCCGGCGCGCTCGTCCTTCCATTCGTCGCCGGATGCTCGCAGCTCGGTGGCGTCAAGGTGCCCGCCACCGAGCTCGTCTCCGGTGCGAGCGTGTCGGCACCGCACGGCATGGTCGTCTCGGCGAGCACCATCGCGAGCGAGGCCGGCCGCAACGTGCTCGCCGACGGCGGTAATGCGGTGGACGCGGCGATCGCGACCGGGTTCGCGCTGGCCGTCACCTATCCGGTGGCCGGCAACATCGGGGGCGGTGGGTTCATGGTGATCCGCTTCCCCGACGGGCGCGCGACGACGATCGACTTTCGCGAGATGGCGCCGCAGGCTGCGTCGCCCACGATGTTCACGGACTCGGCGGGGAACTACTCGGCGCGGATCCATCACGACAGCCATCGTTCGGTGGGCGTGCCCGGCACCGTCGCCGGTTTCGAGCTCGCGCACCGGAAGTACGGGAGCGCGCCGTGGTCGCGGCTCGTCGACCCGGCCGTGCAGCTCGCCGGCAACGGTTTCGCCGCGCCGCAGGGGCTGGCGCAGTCACTCGATCGCGCGCTCGGCGGCAGCTTCAAGGACTTTCCCGCCAGCATCGCCGCGTACTCGAAGAGTGGGCAGCCGTACGTCGGCGGGGAAACCATCCGGCAGCCGGATCTCGCGCGGACGCTGACGCGCATCCGCGATCAGGGGCGCGACGGGTTCTACAAGGGAGAGACGGCGCGGCTGCTTGCCGAGGACATGCGGCAGCACGGTGGGCTGATCACCGAGGGGGATCTCGCGAAGTACGAGGCGAAGGAGCGCGCACCTATTCGCGGCAGCTATCGCGGATACGAGATCATCTCGATGCCGCCGCCCAGCTCCGGTGGCGTGGCGCTCGTGGAGATGCTCAACATCCTCGAGGGTTATCCGCTCGAGGCGGCGGGGCACGACTCGCCGCGCTACGTGCACCTCGTGACCGAGGCGATGCGCCGTGCCTTCATCGACCGCGCGCGATATCTGGGCGATCCGGATTTCACCCGGGCGCCGATCGCCCGGCTCACCGACAAGCTGTATGCCGACGACGTCCGGCATACCATCATCCCGGGCCGCGCGTCGAAGTCGGAACCGTCGGATCTCGTGCTGCGGCACGAGAGCGATCAGACGACTCACTACTCGGTCGTGGACGCGAACGGGATGGCGGTGTCGGTGACCTACACGCTGGAGAACGGGTACGGGCTGGGTGCGGTGGTGCCGGGCGCCGGCTTCCTGCTCAACAACGAGATGGGCGACTTCAACGGGAAGCCGGGCGTGACCGACACCACGGGGCTCATCGGCACGGAGCCCAACGTCGCCATGCCGGGCAAGCGCATGTTGTCGAGCATGACGCCGACGATCATCGCCCGGCAGGGAAAGCTCGTCGCGGTCGTCGGCAGCCCGGGGGGACGGACGATCATCAACACCGTGCTGCAGGTCATCCTCAACCAGATCGACTTCAAGATGGGGATCCGCGACGCGGTGGACGCGAAGCGCTTCCATCACCAGTGGCTCCCGGATCGGCTCTACGTCGAGCGGGATGGGCTCCCGCCGGCGACGGTGGATTCCCTCGCCGCGATCGGCCATCCGATCACCTGGACCAACGCCCAGGGCACCGCGCACTCGATCCGGATCGATCCGGTGACGGGAATGCGCCAGGGGGCGGCGGACACGCGCGACAAGGACGCGGGGGCAGCGGGATACTGAACTACCGTGAACCGTGAACCGTGACGACAAACGTCCTTCGTCATCCCACAGGCGTGTAGCGCCTGTCGGGATCTACTCTCCCGACCTGGACACGAGTCAGGGGACAGCAGATCCCGACACTCGCTCCGCTCGTGCGGGATGACAGCACGGTTCACGGATCACGGTTCACGGATCAACCTCACCGTTTTACTCTGGGCCGGGCCAGCCGTCCTAATGGCATGAGACGGCTCCTGCTGGTGGTCCCTCTGCTGCTCGGCTGCGACAAGCTTCAGCGTCCGGCCAAGGTGGCGACGCCGGACATTCCGGCGCCCAAGGTCGCGGCGCTGCGCGACACGACGACGCTGGTCGCCGTCGCGCCGGTGGCGCCCGCGCCTGACACCACCACCGTCGTGCAGGCCGGCGCACCGGCGGACAGCAGCGCCGTAGCCGCGCCCGCCGACAGCAGGCCGGCCCCGCC
>JABFYH010000187.1 GCA_013361335.1 Gemmatimonadaceae bacterium
GCGAGCCAGAGCGGGAAGCCCAGCCCCGTGAAGCCATCGCGCAGGAGGAGGTCGGCGGCGACGCCGACGAGGAGGGCGTGGAGCAGGATGGCACGCGCCGTCGGGGCGACGTAGGCCTGGAGCTCGTCGGGGTCGAGGGCCGGTTGGCCGGCCAGCTCGGAAGGCGACCCCTCATGGGGGGAGGCAAAGGCGGGCGTCATGGAAAGAACTTTATGTTATAAAGTAAATCTCCGCAAGAGCGAAGCTTTTCCAACACGCGTCGGCGCTGCCGCCGCTGCACCGAAGTGGCGGCCCCGGTTAGGTTTAGCCGGTGCGCTCCTCCCTCCGCTTCCGCCCCCGGCCCCAGTGAAAGTCGGCTTCATCACCCTCGGCTGCGACAAGAACACCGTCGACAGCGAGCGCTATCTCGCCCAGCTCGCGGACCGCGGCGCCGAATACACCGACGACCTGACCGACGCCGAGGTGATCGTCATCAACACCTGCGGCTTCATCGACGCGGCGAAGAAGGAATCGCTCGACGCGATCGTCCAGGCGGGTGAGCTGAAGCTCTCCGGCTCCTGCCAGGCGGTCGTGGCCGTCGGATGCATGGTGCAGCGCCACAAGGGCGAGCTCGCGGAGGCGCTCCCCGAGGTCGATCTCTTTCTGGGGTCGTCGGAGATGGATCGCCTCCTCCCCGAGCTCGAGGCGCGCGGCCTGATCGACGACCAGCCGGCCGTGCACCCGGGTGTTCGGCTCTTCACCGGCGACGTGCCCCACATCCGCTACCTCAAGGTCAGCGAAGGGTGCGATCACGGGTGCGCCTTCTGTGCGATCCCGCTCATGCGCGGCAAGCACCGGTCGTTCGCGCTCGACGAGGTGATCCGCGAGGCCCAGCTTCTGGAAGCGCAGGGCGCGCGCGAGGTGAACCTGGTGGCGCAGGACCTCGCGCACTACGGGCGCGACCGGCGCGACGGCTTCACCCTTCCCGAGCTGCTGCGCGAGCTCGTGCGCAGCACCAGCATCCCCTGGCTGCGGATGCTCTACCTCTACAGCTCGGGCATCACGCCCAGGCTGCTCGAGGTCATGGCGAGCGAGCCGCGCATCCTGCCCTACCTGGACATGCCGATGCAACACGCGTCGGACGCGGTCCTCGCGCGCATGCGACGCCCCGAGCGGCAGCGCACCATCCGCGAGCGCGTCCGACAGCTGCGCGAGGTCGTCCCCGATCTCGCCATCCGCACGACCTGCATCGTCGGCTTTCCGGGCGAGACGGACGACGATTTCGCGCAGCTGATGGCGTTCCTCGAGGAGGTGCAGTTCGAGCGGGTCGGCGCCTTCACCTACTCGCCGCAGGAGGGCACGCGCGCCGCGGCGATGGAGGACGACGTCCCGGAGTCCGTGAAGCGCGAGCGGCTCGAGCGGTTGATGGAGCTGCAGCGCCAGATCACGGCCGAGCGGTACGAGCGCTTCCTCGGGCGCACGGCGCGCACGATGATCGACCGCATCGCCGAGGGCGAGGCGCAGGGACGCACCGCCTGGCAGGCGGACGACGTCGATGGCATCTCGTATGTCCATGGGGCCGAGCACCTGGCGCCCGGAACGATCGTCGACGCGGTGATCGAGGGGATCGACGACGACGTCGACTTTCGCGCCACGCTGCTGCGCGTCGTGAGCGCCAACGAGCAGCGCACCGTGCCGCGCGCGCGGAGCCTCCCCGTCATGGGCACGACGATCGGGAGCTTCGGACGATGAGCGCGCCGGTCGACGCCCTGCCCACGCGGGACACGACGCAGTCGCGCGCCCTGATGGCGCGCGCGCGCGAGCTCTTTCCCGGCGGCGTGAACTCGCCGGTACGTGCGTTCCGCGGCGTCGGCGGCGAGCCCTTCGTCGTCGCGCGGGGGCTCGGCGCCCGCATCTGGGACGTCGACGACAACGAGTACCTCGACTACGTCCTCTCGTGGGGCCCGCTCGTGCTGGGGCACGCCGCGCCCGCGGTGCTGGACGCGCTGCGCGAGACGATGGAACGCGGCACGAGCTTCGGCATCCCCACCGGGCTGGAGATCACCCTGGCGGAGCTGGTCCGCGAGCGGATGCCGCACGTCGAGATGCTGCGCTTCGTCTCCAGCGGCACCGAGGCCACGATGAGCGCGCTGCGCGTGGCGCGTGCGGCCACCGGACGCGACCTGCTCCTCAAGTTCGACGGCTGCTACCACGGCCACGCCGACAGCTTTCTCGTCCGCGCGGGCTCGGGCGTCGCGACGCTCGGCCTCCCCGACTCGCCGGGGGTGCCGGCGGCGCTCGCCGAGCTCACGCTGACGGCGCGGTTCAACGACGTCGACGGCGTCGAGGCGCTGCTGCGCGCGCACGCGGGCCGCGTCGCGGCGATCATCGTGGAGCCGGTGGTCGGGAATGCCGGGTTCATCGCCCCCGATCCCACCTTCCTTCCGGCGCTGCGCCGTCTCTCGACGGAGCACGGCGCGCTGCTGATCTTCGACGAGGTGATGACGGGCTTTCGCGTCGCGCCGGGCGGGGCGGCCGAGCGCTACGGGGTGAGGCCGGACCTGACCACGCTCGGGAAGGTCATCGGCGGTGGATTGCCGGTCGCCGCGTACGGCGGCCGACGCGACCTCATGGCGCGTGTCGCGCCGAGCGGGCCGGTGTATCAGGCGGGAACGCTGTCGGGCAACCCGCTCGCGATGGCGGCGGGGATCGCTACGCTGCGGGCGCTCACGCCGGCCCTGCACGACGACATTGCGCGGCGCACTCGGGCGCTCGTCGAGGGGCTGCGCGGGATCGCCGCGCGCCAGGGCGTGCCGTTCACCGCGGACTCGGCCGGCTCGATGTTCGGCTTCTTCTTCCGCGCCGAGCCGGTGCGGTCGTTCCGCGACGCGCTGACGGCGGACGTCGAGCTCTTTCGGCGGTTCTTCCACGCGGCGCTGGCGCGCGGGGTCTATCTCGCGCCGTCGGCGTTCGAGGCTGGGTTCCTGTCGGCGGCGCACGGCGACGCCGAGATCGCGGCGACGCTCGAGCGTCTCGACGCGGCGCTCGCCGAGGCCCGCCATTAAGCGTCGCCGCTTTCTGATCGCGCTGGCCGCCACCGCATGCTCGGCGGCGACGCGCCGGCCCGTGCGCGTGAGCACCACGTCCACGGGCGACGTCGGGCCCCGTCCGCGTGCCGGTGCCTCGCTGCGTACGGTGCGCATCGCACTGGCGCGGGGCGCCGCCGAGGCGCGGCTGCAATCGGACGGCGACTGGAGCCTGCAGACCGGCGACGGTACCCAGCTCGCCGAGCCGCCACGCGCCGGCGAGAGCTGGACGGTCGAGCCGCAGGGGGGACGGCTCGCGCTCCGGCGCGAGGACGGCGCCGTCGCGCGCCCGGAGGTCGCGTCGATCGTCGCGCGCGCGAGCGACGCGGACGGGCTGCTCGCCTTCGGCGGCCGCCGGTGGCGCGGCGAGCTGCGCATCGGCGTCGACGACGGCGGGCGGCTGCTCGTCGTCAACCACGTGCCGATGGACGATTACCTGAAAGGGGTCGTGCCCTTGGAGATCGGCACCCGCGCGATGACCGACTTCGCGGCCGCCGAGGCGCAGGCCGTGGCCGCGCGGAGCTACGCGTACATGCACCTGCTCGGACCGGGCCGGCCGTACGACATGCTGGCGACGGTCGCCGATCAGGTGTACGGCGGCGTGGGTGCCGAGACGCCACTGGGAAACCAGTCGGTGGAGAACACCTCCGGGCTGGTGCTGATGTACGACGGCCGCGTGGTGAACGCGCCGTATCACGGCAACTGCGGTGGATTCACCGCCGAGCCTGGCGACGCGTGGCGCTCGGGGCCCGAGCCGTACCTGAAGCGCGTCAGCGACCAGATCCCCGGATCCGACCACTTCTACTGCGAGGCGGGGCCGCGCTTCCGCTGGACGCGCCGCTATACCGCCGAGGAGCTGCGGCAGTCGATCGCCCGCCATCTGCGCACCCTGCCGCAGGGCCCCGAGTCGATCGAGCGCGTGCGGGCGGTCGTGGTGACCGACGTCACGCCGGCGGGGCGCGTCGCCGCGCTCACGGTGGACACCGACCGCGGACGGTGGACCCTGCGCGGCAACGACATCCGAGCCGCGCTGCGTACGACGAGTGGCGAGATGTTGTACAGCACATATTTTTCCGTCGAGACGGTCGAGGCGCATGGTGTGGTGCAGTCGCTGGAGCTGCGCGGCGGCGGGAACGGCCATGGCATCGGCATGTGCCAGTCGGGCGCGATCGGCCGCGCACGAGCTGGGCAGGACTTCCGCACCATCCTGACGACCTACTATCCCGGCACGACGATTGGCACGATCGATTGAGGCGCGCGCGCCGGCGGGCACCGACCGGCGGCGGAGAGAGAGCAGATGACGGAACCGGTGCACATCGGAGTCGTGGGCGCGGGCGCGATCGCGCAGCTCGCGCATCTCCCCGTGCTCGGCAAGATGCGGGGTGCGAAGCTGGTGGCGGTATGCGACAACGACCGCCCGAAGGCGCGCGCGTTGGCCGATCGGTTCGACATCGAGGACGTCTACACCGACATCGAGGACCTCCTCGAGGCGGAGGACCTGCGCGCCATCGTCGTCGCGACGCCGAACCATCTGCACGAGCCCCACGTGCTGAGCGCCATCGCGGCGGGCAAGGACGTGTTGTGCGAGCGTCCCCTCGCGCTCACCGCCCGCGGCGTCGAGCGCATCGTCAACGCGGCGGCGCGGGCCAACCGAAAAGTGTTCGTCGCCAACAATCACCGCTTCCGAAGCGACGTGCAGGCGCTCGCCGGCTTCCTGCGCGGCGGCGAGCTCGGGAAGCTGACCGGGATCCGGGCCGGCGCCTACCACCACCGCCGGGCCGAGCAGGGATGGCGGCAGCGGCGCGCCGAGGCAGGGGGTGGTGCCTTCTTCGACTACGGGCTCCCCCTCCTCGACCTCGCCCTCTGGCTCGCCGATTTCCCCGCGCCGGAGCGGGTCGTGGCGCACATGGAGCGCGGCTCGGGCAAGAACGCGGTGGAGGACTCGCTCCTCGTCCAGGTGCACTGCGGCAGCGCGGTGTTCAACTTCGACGTCTCCGGCGCGTACGTCGGGGAGGAGGAGCGCTGGTGGTTCGAGACGCTCTCCACCCGCGGCAGCACGCGCCTCGCTCCGCTGCGCGTGGTGAAGGAGCTGCACGGCCGTCCCACCGACGTCTCGCCGCGCGGCGCGGCGGCGCGCGAGAGCGCGTTCATCCAGTCCTATCGGGCCGAGCTCGCGCACTTCGTCTCGGTCGTCGCCGGGGAGACGGAGTACGAGGCGCCGACGGATCAGGTCATCGTGCATCGCACCGTCGAGGCGATCTACAAGTCGGCGGACGAAGGCCGCGAGATCAAGCTGTGATCGTCCGGCAGCTCGCCGCGCTCGCGGTGCTTCTGGTCGGCGCCGCGCGCGCCGACGCGCAGCGGCGGGTGGTGCCGGCGCCCTCCACGCCGCGCAGGGCGCACGTCGTACCGCGCGCCAAGGCGCCCGTGGTGCGCGCCGTTCCCGCTCCGGCGCGCGCGGTACCGCCGGCCGCCGCGACCGGCCCGGGAAGCCAGCTCACCGTCACCCTCATCACCTTCGGCATCGGGGAAGCGGTGTGGGAGCGGTTCGGCCACAACGCGCTGTGGATCCACGACGCCGGCAGCGGGCAGGACGTCGCCTACAACTGGGGCGTGTTCGCCTTCGACGCGCCGGACTTCTACAAGCGCTTCCTCGTCGGCGATCCGCGCTACTGGATGGAGGGCGAGGATGCGTACGCGATGATCTCCGCGTACCATAATGCCGGCCGCCCGATCACCCTCCAGACGCTGAACCTCACGCCGGCACAGGCGCTGGCGCTTCGCGACTTCGTCGAGCGCAATGCGCTCGAGGAGAACAAGTACTACCGCTACGACTACTTCCGCGACAACTGCAGCACCCGCCTGCGCGACGCTCTTGATCGCGTGCTGACCGGCGCCCTGCGGCGGGCGACGGACACGATCCAGACCACGCTCACCTATCGAGGCGAGAGCGTCCGGCTCACCGAGGGCGACGTGCCGGTGCAGACGGGAATCGAGATCGCCCTCGGGCGCGGGGCGGACACTCCGCTCACGGCCTGGGAGTCGTTCTTCATCCCGATGCGGCTCCGCGACGCGGCGCGGGTCGTCACGATTCCGGGCACCGATGGCGCGCGCGTGCCGCTCGTGGCAAGCGAGCGGGTGATGTCGCCCTCGTCGGGCACGTCGCGGATCGTCGAGCCGCGGTCCGCGCCCGATCACACGAGGCGCAATCTGTTCGCCGGCCTCGCCGCGGCGGTGGTCCTGCTTCTCTTCCGATCGCTGCCCCGCTCGCAGCGGTGGGCCACGTGGATCGTCGGCATCCTCGGCATGGTGTGGTCGCTGCTGTGCGGTGCGCTCGGCCTCGTGCTGCTGCTCGCGTGGGTGGCGACCAAGCATGTCTTCTGGGCGCAGAACGAGAACCTTCTGCTGCTCTCCCCGCTCTCGCTGCTGCTCGTCGTGCTCGTGCCGCTGGCGCTGCTGGCGGGACGCGCCGTCGGGCGGACGCGGCTCGTCGCGGGGATCGTCGCCGGGCTGGGGCTGCTCGCGCTGGCGCTCGCGCTGCTGCCCGGCGGGCAGCCGAACCTGGACATCGTCGCCCTCTTCCTGCCGATGCATCTCGCGCTCGCCGCCGCGTTGTTCCTGTACCTGCCGCGGCAGGCGCGCGCGAAGCAGGCGCCCAAGGGGTGAGCGTGCGCTCCGTCGGCGTCGACGTCGGCGGAACCTTCACGGACCTGGTGTCCGTGGATGGGGCGGGCGCGGTGACGGCGTACAAGCTCCCGAGCACGCCGCACGACCAGAGCGCCGGCGTGGCGTCGGCGCTGTCGCTGCTCGGCGGCGCGCCGGTCGCACGGTTCGTTCATGGCACCACCGTGGCGACGAACATGCTGCTCGAGCGCGCGGGCGCACGCGTGGCGCTCGTGGCGACGGAGGGATTCACCGACCTGCTGCGGCTCGCGCGCCAGGATCGCGCGTCGCTGTACGACCTCGCGCGGCACCACCCGCCACCGCTCGTTGCCCGCACCCATGTCGTCGGCGCGCCGGAGCGGATCATGCCCGAGGGCGTCCGGCGCACCCTCGACGCCGCGGGGATCGCCGGCGTGGTGGCCAAGGTGCAGGCGCTCGCACCCGAGGTGGTGGTCGTCGCGCTGCTGCACGCCTACGCCGACGATCGCCACGAGCGCATGCTCGCCGACGCGCTTGGCGCAGCGCTGCCGGGGATCGACGTCGTGCCGTCGTCCGCGGTGTTCCCCGAGATCCGCGAGTACGAGCGAACCGCGACCACGGTGGCCGAAGGGTACCTGCGCCCGGGCGTCGCGCGCTATCTCCGCCAGCTGACCGCGCGTGCGGAAGCGCTCGGCGTGCCGGCGCCGGGCGTCATGACCTCCGGAGGCGGGATGCGGTCGGTCGACGAGGCGTCGCGGAGCGCGGCGTCGCTCGCGCTCTCCGGTCCCGCCGGGGGAGTGGTCGGCGCGGCGGCGGCGCTGCGTGCGGCCGGCTTCGCGACCGCGTTGACCGTGGACATCGGCGGTACGAGCGCCGACGTCGGCCTCATCCTCGACGGCGAGCCGCTCGTGGAGCCCGGGGGACGCGTGGCCGGCGTGCCGATCGCGCTGCCACGCGTCCTCGTCGAAACCGTTTCGGCGGGCGGCGGCAGCATCGGGTGGATCGACGACGGCGGCGCGCTCCGCGTCGGCCCGCGGAGCGCGGGCGCCGTGCCAGATCGG
>JABFYH010000029.1 GCA_013361335.1 Gemmatimonadaceae bacterium
CGACCCGGACTCCAACGTGATCGACGTCCACGTCGCCCGGCTCCGCAGCAAGCTGCGCGAGGGCGATGGCGTACCGCGCATCGCGACCGTTCGAGGGGTGGGCTTCATGCTGACGACCACCCGGGAGAGTTGATCGGGCGCTCGCTCGCCGGCAGAGCGACGCGAGCGCACCCGTACGAGTCAGGTGCCGACGACCGTGATCACGGAACGCAGTCGGATCTTGACCACCCCGGTGTCGGGCATGGGCGTGTCGCGCAGCCGGATGAAGTACGCGTTCGCCGCGCTCGCGGCGTTCACGGAATCGCGCGACAGCAGCCCGAGCTCGACGAGCGCCGGCGCGAGCACGGCGACCTCCGCTGGCTGACGGTTCCGCGGGCGCACGGTGGCCCCGATGCGCGTCGGCAGCGCCCCACGCTCGTCCACTGCACCTAACGCCGTGACCGTGCGCGCCGTCGGGCGAGCCGACATGAGGATCGGTTTCGCGCTCGCCACTGCTTCGTGAGCCACGCTCAGCGACAGGTCGGGCGCGGCGGCGGAGCTCACCGGTGAGAGCACACGGAGCGAGACCGCCACCGTGGCCGTGGTCGACTGCGCGAAGCTGGCGGCCGGAGCCAGACTCACGACCATCCCGGTCAGCAGGACCTGGAGGTGACGCTTCGGGCGGAAACCGACGTGAAGTGGACGCATGGGAACCTGGTGGCGGTGAAGTGGGCAGATCGAGCTGCACCGCTACAACGCACACCGTGATCCCACCGAGCCGAGCCTGAGCCCAGGAGGCCGCCCAGGCCTGGGCTCGAGTCAAGCGATTGCTCAGTAATGATTTAGGAGACGCCAATCCCGACGTCGGCCGCACCGATCGGGGGTCGTCGATCGCTCGCCGGCCCGGGCAAACTGCCCGGGCGGGCGATCTGCCCGGGGCGCTCAGCCGGCCTCAGCCTGCGTCGGCGCGTCCCGCTCCCGGATTGAGCTTCCGGCGCAACGTCCGGACGTCGAGGCCGAGCAGCTCTGCCGCCCGCGTCCGATTCCCCTCGCTGTGCCTCAACGCATAGGCGATGACCTCCTGCTCGATGTCGACGAGCGTGAGGCGAGGAAAGCGGAAGGCGTGTCCTGGCGTCTCCTCGGCGTCAGCAGCTAGCAGGGGCGCGCGCGCGGGCTCCGCACTCTGCGACCGGGCGCCCTGGAGCTCGGGGAAATGCCGCGGCTCCAGCAGCGGGCCTCCGGCGAGGATCACCGCGCGCTCCACGGCGTGCTGGAGCTCCCGCACGTTGCCGGGCCAGGGGTGGCTGCGCAGGAGCGCAAGCGCGTCGGGGGTGAATCCCTCGATCGCCTTTCTCCCCTCCGCAGCGGCGTGCGCCGCGAACCGGTGGGCCAGGAGCGGAACGTCCTCGGCGCGATCCCGGAGCGCGGGAACCACGATGGGAAAGACGTTGAGTCGATAGAACAGGTCCTGACGGAACCGCCCTGCGGCCACCTCGTCGGTGAGCGAGCGATTGGTCGTCGCCACCACCCGCACGTCCACGCGGATGGTGTCGCTGCCGCCGACGCGCTCGAGCTCACGTTCCTGAAGCACGCGCAGCAGCTTCGGCTGGAGATCCACCCGCATCTCCGTCACCTCGTCGAGCAGGAGGGTGCCGGTATCGGCCCGCTCGAAGGCGCCGAGGACGCGCTTCACCGCTCCGGTGAACGCTCCGCGCTCGTGCCCGAAGAGCGTGCTTTCGATGAGCCCTTCCGGCAGTGCCGCGCAGTTGATCCGCACGAACGGACCGTCGGCGCGGTCGCTGAGCTGATGAATCGCGCGCGCGAGCAGCTCCTTGCCGGTGCCCGACTCGCCCTGCAGGAGCACCGTCGCGCGACTCGTCGCCGCGGCCTTGACCTGCTCCAGGGCGCGCGCGAGCGCCGGACTGCCGCCCACGATGTCGTGGTCGGTGCGACGCGTGTGCAGCTCGGCGCGCAGGGTGGCGTTCTCGGTGCGCAGCCGGCCCACCTCGAGCGCGTGCGCCACTGTGATCTCGAGCTGTTCGAAGCTGATCGGCTTCGTCAGGTAGTTCGTCGCACCCGCCCGCATGGCGGCCACCGCGTGCTCGATGCTGCCGTGTCCAGTGAGCAGGATGACGGGGGTCGCATCACCCTGCTGCTGCATCACTTCGAGAAGATCGAGCCCGCTGAGCTGGGGCATCTGCATGTCGGAGATCACCAGGGCTGTCTTCTGCCGCGCCAGCACCTGGAGCGCCTCGAGGACGCCGGGGGACGTCACGGTGTGATATCCCAGACGACCCAGCATCATCGCGACCGCGCCACCGGTCGCCTCGTCGTCGTCGACGCAGAGGATCGTGGGAGCAGCCGTGCCGACCGTCACGCGAGTCCCTCTGCTCGATCCCGCTCGAAACCGTCGAGCGCGACGCGGACCTTTTCGAGCAGTCGCTGCGGACTGAACGGCTTTTGCACGAACACCACGCCATCGTCGAACACGCTGCGACGCTGGATCGCCTCCTCCGTGTAACCCGACATGAACGCCACGGCCGCGTCGGGATGCAGCGTGCGAAAACGCTCGGCGAGCTCGCGGCCATTGAGCCCGGGCATGACCATGTCGGTGAGCAGCAAGTCGATCTTCGCGCCGGCCGCGGCCGCGAGCTCGAGCGCCGTCTCGCTGTTGGCGGCTTCCAACACCGTGTAGCCGGCACGCTCGAGGATCATTCGCGCTGCCGCCCGTACGCCGGATTCGTCCTCGGCCAGAAGGATCCGCTCCGAGCCCTCCCGGAGGGCGGCCCGCCCCGCGGCTCTGGTGCGTGGAGTGTCTACAGATCCGGAGCGCGCGAGATAGACCCGGAAGACGGAGCCCTGTCCTGGTTCGCTGTAGACCCAGATGAAACCGCCGGACTGTCGCACGATGCCGTAGACGGTGGAGAGGCCCAGGCCGGTGCCGCGGCCCTTCTCCTTGGTGGTGAAGAAGGGGTCGAAGATCTTCGCGCGCACATCGTCGTTCATACCGCAGCCGGTGTCGCTCACGGTGAGCGTGACGTACGCCCCCGCCTTCATGCCGGCGTGCAGCTGAGCCGATTCGTCGTCGAGCTCGACGTCCGCGGTCTCGATCACGAGCTGCCCACCGTCGGGCATCGCATCGCGCGCATTGACCACCAGGTTCATGAGTACCTGCTCGAGCTGACCCGGGTCGGCGAGCACGAAGCCCAGCCCCGGCTGCAGCTGGGTCTGCATGTCGATGCTCGCGGGCAGGAGCCGACGCAACATCTTTTCGAGCTCCGCGGTCAGCTCGTTGAGATCGAGCATTCGGGGCTCCAGCACCTGCTGGCGGCTGAACGCCAGCAGCTGCCGCGTGAGACCGGCTGCGCGATCTGCCGCGGCGGCGATCTGCTCGACCTCGTCACGCATGGGCGCGCCGGCGGCGAGATCGTACAGCAGGATACCGCTGTAGCTCGTGATGACGGTCAGGATGTTGTTGAAGTCGTGAGCGACGCCTCCGGCAAGTTGACCCACGGCCTCCATCTTCTGTGCCTGGCGCAGCTGGGACTCGAGCAGCCTCTGCTCGCTCGTCTCGAGCACCGTGACGCCGGCGCCCATCGTCTGGCCATCGTCCGAGCGCAGCGGATAGACGCTCACGAGCCAGGATCGCTTGCGCGAGGATGAGCCAACGGAGTCGGCAACGTGCTCGCGGTTGATGATCGGTTGGCCCGTCTCGAGCACGCGCTGCAGCGAGGCCGCCATATCCCCGCTATGGACCGGCGGCATCTCGAGCACACTTCGTCCGACGTGCGCCTTTGCCGGCCGCCCGTTGATCGCTGCGAGCGCCGAGTTGATGTGCACGTACCGCAGCGCCGGATCGAATACGGCGATGCCGATTGTCGTGCTCTCCATCACGCGGTCGAGCACCGTGAGGGTGTCCTGGTGGTCGCGAGCCGCCCGTTCCGCTGCCTCCCGCTGCTCCTCCGCGACGCTCAGCGCCTTGTCGATGATCGCGTGGGCGATGTCCTTCTCGCGAACCGCCTGTTCCGCTGCTTCCCGCGCGCGCTCCGCGAGCTCCCGCGCGCGGTGCTCCCCGTCCAGGCGCTCGCGCGTCTCCGCTTCCCGCACTGCGAGCTCGAAGCGCGCCTGCTCCGCCACGCGCGAGGATTCGTCGGCGACGTTGAGCTCGGCCGCCGTGCGCCAGATGATGATCCCGAACGCGATCATCGTCGCCACGGCCAGCGTAGCGCTGCTCCCCGCGATCTCCAGGAATCCGAGCCGTGAACCGAGCTGTCGCAAGCCGCCGAGCAAGAGCGGAAGAACGAACGCGAGCGGGAGCATGCGGCGCGCAAGGACTCCCCCAGCGCGATCCGCGAGGACCGTCGCCATCCAGCCGACTTCGGCCCGCGAGGCGAGCAGCCCTGCCGATAACAGGACGAATGCCACCGCGGTGTGTGGGGCGATCTGCACTCCCTGCCCAAGCCCGGCGGTGGGGATCACCTCGTAGACGTAGCCGAGCAGCGAGGTCAGGCCGAGGGCGGCCACGGCGATCACGACGCCCTGGGCCGCGTCGCCGCTCCACCGCCGCGTCCAGCGAATGGGAGCCAGGCCGATCCCGAGCAGTGTGAAGCCGAAGGCGGTTACGACCGCCATCCGGCCGGGCGTCCGGGTGCGCGCCGCGTCTTCCACGGCACGAAACAACGCCTGGTCGATCCCGAGGTCGAGCGCGAACGCGTATTCCGCCAGAGTGGCGACCCCCAGCGACGTCACGAACAACGCGAGCATGAGGGTGGCGATTCGCGTGCGCCCGCCCCGCGTACTTCCGCTGTCCAGGAGGAGAAGGGCGATCGCCGAGGCGGCGAGGCCGGCCGCGGTGTTCGCCTTCATGGTGACGAATCCCGGATACAGGCTCTGGAGCGCACGAACCTGGAGCGCCCAACCCAGCAGCACCACACCGCTCAACGCAAGGACTATGGTGCCGGCGACGCTCGGCAGCGTTCGCACAACGGCATGCTCGGAGCGAGCTCCGGAAATAGATGCCCTTGCATGCAATGCGATGTCGTGCATCGAGCTACCTGTGCGAGGGTGAAAAATGACTCTTGCATGAGGGACGACGCCCGTGGGCGCCGTAAACACGTGACGAACGGGGAGGTGCACCCGTCAACTAATGCGTGCCGTGCCGGCCGACGTGTGATCTCCGCCGCTATCCGTAGGAACGCCGATGATAAAGCCCGCTACCTCCGATCCTCGCGTGCTGATCGTGGACGACGAGGAATGCGTTCGCACGGCCACCGAGCTCGTATTACGGCGTGCAGGCTACGCTGTCGTGAAGGCCGACTCCGCAACAACGGCCCTCGAGCTGCTCGGTCAGGGCTCGTTCGACCTGATGGTCACCGACGTGCGGATGCCGCACATGAGCGGTGTCGCGCTGGTCCCCCGCGCGCTCGCGATCGACGAGGATCTCGCGATCATCATGTTGAGCGGCGCGAACGACATTGCCTCGGCGACCGAGGCGATGAAGCTCGGCGCGTTCGATTACCTCATGAAACCCGCGTCAGTGGACAACCTCACCGGCACCCTCGCGGAGGCGCTCCGTCGGCGCGGACTGAATCGCGAGCGTCGCCGGGTGGAGCGGTTGATCCGCGACGAGGTGGAAGTCCGCACGGCCGACCTGGAGCGGGAAAAGCGCTCCCTCCGGACGTTGAGCGTGAGCGTCGTGGAGACGCTCGTCAACGCGATGGAAGCAAAGGACATCTTCCTCCGCGGGCACTCCATTCGGGTCGCCGACCTCGCGGCATCGATCGGCGAGGAGCTGGGGCTCGATCCTGACACCGTGGAGAACATCCGCGTGGCCGGGCACCTGCACGACGTCGGCAAGATGGGAATCCGGGAGGAGGTGCTGAACAAGCCTGGTCCGCTCACTACCGAGGAGTTTGCACACGTGAAGGAACACGTCCGCATCGGCATGGACATCATCGCGCCATTGCGGCACCTCGGCCCGGTACAGGACTACGTACACGATCATCACGAGAACTTCGACGGTAGCGGCTATCCGCGCGGCCTGGCCGGCATGCAGATCTCGCTTGGCGGCCGGATCCTCGCCGCCGCCGATGCATTCGATGCCATGACCTCCAGGCGTGCGTACCGCGACAGCATGTCGCAGGAGGAGACGCTCGCCGTGCTGGGAAGCGAGGTCGGCACGAAGCTCGACGAGCGTGTCTTCGAGGCGCTACGGCGCGTCGTCTCGCGGAATGGAGCGCTGACCTACATCGCCGACGTGGGCAATCGCCGCTGACGCGGTTTGCTGGGCGCAAATGAAGAAGCCGAGCCCTGAACGGGGGCTCGGCTACTCATCGGTGCAGCCACCGGCGGTGGCGCCGGATCACGCCCCCGACTCTTCCGCTCGTTCAGCCGCACCCGGCTCGCGAATCACCACGCCGTTCACCGGGCCGCGGCCGAGCACCAGCGCCGCCATGTGAGACGGCATGTAGATCGTCTCCTTGGCGAGAGCGGGAGGTGCAACGAGTACGGGAAGTGAAACGCTGTACGCGGCGAGCTGCCGGATTGCCTTGCTGCTGAACATGTGATCCTCGAGTGGTCGTTGCCGATTCGACACTGCGATCCGGAAAAGGGTTTGCCCCGTTTCCGCGTGGGGGTTCCCGTTGCCCCGCAGCTCGATCTGCGCCACCTTTCAGGCACGCTCATGCGTCGCCTTTCCCGCCTGTCCCGACCGCTGAACGCGCTGTTCGCGCTCTGGTTCGCCATGGTGCTTGGCGACCCGGGGGTGCTGCACTCGTGCCCGATGCACGGTGGGCATGGTGGCCATGGTGGCCATGGTGCGGCGCATGCAGCGCCGGCCGCGGCGGCTGCACATGGGACCCACGCCTCTCACAGTGTAGCCGCAATCGATGCGGGATCTGCGGACACCGCGCATCACGGCGACACAGCGGCGCCGTGCACCTGCGTCGGAGACTGCTGCGCTGCTCCCGCCGTCGCGCCGGTAGCGCCGTCGACCACCGTCGCCATTCCCGAGGCCGTGGCCCGGGTCCGGCACGTCGTGACTGCCCCCACGAGCGACGCCCCGCAGTCGCCCGACCTCCGCCTTCCCTTCGCGAACGGACCTCCGACCGCCTGACCTCGTCCGCGCGCCACGCGCCGGACGCCCCGAGTCACGCGTTCGCGCCGCCCGTCACGGGCGGCACTCCGCAGGTCCAACCAGATCGAGAACGGAGGAGTCATGGCACCCCGTGCCCTGGCCTTGCTGTCCGCCTTCCTGCTCGCGGCAGTCACCGCGTCCGCGCCGCCCCGACTCGGCGCGCAAACCACCGCCACCCTGACCGGCCGAGTCACCGTCGACGGCACGCCGGCGTCGGACGTCTCGGTCTTTCTCACCGGCACCACGCACGGCGCCGTCACCGGCGACGATGGGCGCTACCAGATCGCCGGCATCGCACCGGGGAGCTACGTCGTCGTCGCCCAACGCATCGGCGCCACCGTGAGGCGCACGAAGCTGCGCATCGCGGCGGGCGACCACGCGACCCTGGACGTCGCGCTCACCAGCGCCGCGACGCTGATGACTCCCATGACGGTGAGCGCCACGCGCGAGCTGCGCCGCCGCGACGAGGGATCCGCCGCCATCGATGTCCTCGATGGGTCGGAGATCCGCCGAACCCACGCCGCGCATCCGTCGGGCGTGATGAACCGCATCCCCGGCGTGCACGTGTCCGAGCTCTCGGGCGAGGGACACAGCCTCTCGATGCGCCAGCCGATCACGACGAAGCCGATGTACCTCTACCT
>JABFYH010000147.1 GCA_013361335.1 Gemmatimonadaceae bacterium
CACGCGAGCCGCACCGGCCGACAGCGCCGCCGTGACGGTGCGCCGTCCGGAGCTCGTGCCGCCGACGCGCCTGCCCGCGCTCGCGCCCGCGCCCGAGAACGAGCCGATGGAGTTCGACGACGAGAGCGTCCCCGTGCTCCCCTTCGTGCTGCACGGGGAGTGCGAGGCCGAGAGCTGCACGCGCAACATCGTCGCCTACTCCTGCATGGCGACGACGCTGCTCGCCGACACCGACGACAGCGCCAAGGTCGTGGCGCGCATCCCCGAAGGAGAGTTCGTCCAGGCGCGCCGCGATCTCGTGCTCCGGTCGGTCGGGATCGTCGTCGTGAAGCAGGACTTCCAGCTCTACTGGGACGACAGTCGAAACGGCTTCGTGCCGCGCGCCGACACGGTGGATCTCGCCGAGGGCGACACCGTGTACCTGCTGCGCGCGCTGGACCGCGGGCGCTGGACCTGGGCGTACCAGCGGCGGCTGCACGAGAGTGGCGAGTTCTGGGCGACGACCGCCAGAAACGGCGCGAAGCGCATGGAGTCCGAGTACGCGGCGCGCCGCGTGGCGCCGACGCGTGAGGAGTGGTGGCAGGTCACGCGCCGCGACGGCACCACGGGCTGGTGGCTCCACTCCGTGAACGGCGCCCGCGTGCGCGAGGAGCAGTACGACGAGCTGCAGTCGGTGCCCCGGATGCAGCGCGAGGGCGACGACTGCACCAAGGTCAAGGCGCGACGAACGTCGCGTTAGACGAGCGCGCCGTCGGTGAACCGCTCGCCACGCTCGAACCGATCCGGCGCGAGCGGGCGGATGTCGAAGCTCTTCGACTCGCCATCGGCGATCAGCTCGGCGATCGCCCGACCCGTGGCCGGCGCCATCATGAGACCGTGGCCGCTGAACCCCGCGGCGACGACGAAGCCGGGCAGCGACGGGTGCTCGCCGAGCAGCGCGTTGTGGTCGGGGGTCATCTCGTACAGACCGGCCCAGGCGTCGGCCACTGAACGGACCGCGAGCGCCGGATACCGCCGTGTCAACGTAGGGAGCATCTCGTCGTCGAGACGCGAGCGATCGCACGCGAAGTTCTCCCCCACCGGCTCGTCGGTGCGCGATCGGCCGATGATCAGGCACTCCGCCTCGCTCCCCGTGCGTGGGTCGTCCAGGCGCCAGTGGGTGCCGTCGGGATCGAACACCATCGGGATGCGGGTCTCGAGCGGCGCCTCGAGCTCGAGCCGGAAGAGGTGCTGCCGCACCGGATCGATCGGCAGGGCGAGGCCGGCGGTGCGTGCCACCGACGCGGCGTAGGCGCCGGCGGCGTCGACGACGATCGGCGCGGCGATCACCCGCTCGCCCGCGGCTGACTGCAGTCGAGCTCCCGCCACGCGTCCGCCCTCGCGCTCGATGCCGATCACCGACCCGTGCACGTATTCCACGCCCGCCGACGTCGCCATCGCCCGAAATCCACGCAGCACCTCGCGCGGGTCGAGGTAGCCGTCCTCGGCGCCGAACAGCGCGAAGGCCACGTCGTCCGTCGCGAGGCCTGGCACGTGGTCGGCCACCTGACGCCGCGTCCAGCGCTCCACCGTCGCGCCCGCCGTCTGTTGCACCGCATACCGGCGCTCGAGGCGCTCGGCGTTGCCGTCGTCGGCCAGGAAGAGGTAGCCGCGCTGGCGGAACCAGGCGCGCGACCGCTGGCCGCACGCCGCGGTGAGCTGGTCGAAGCGCCGGTAGAAGTCGATGCCGTAGCGCGCCATGGCGACGTTGAGCGGCGACTCGTACTGCTGGCGGATGCCGCCGGTGGCGAGCCGGGACGATGCTCGGGCGTAGCTCGGATCCCGCTCGACGACGACGACGCGCGCTCCGCGCAGCTTCTGCCGCAGCCGCAGCGCGACGCTGGAGCCGATCACCCCTCCGCCCACCACCACCACCGCGGCGGCGTCGCTCACTCAGGCCTCGCCCATCACCAGCCCCTCGATCGTGTGCCCCTGCACGATCGGCTCGAGGCGCTCGACGATCCGGCAGGTCAGATGGCGGCGCACCTGGTCCGGCAGCGATGCGTGGTACGCCGCGGTCATCTGCATGTCGTGCCGCTCGGCATTATGGGCGTCGGGCGCGTCGGCACCGAGCACCAGCACTGGGCGCGACTTGTCGGAGTGGTTCGCTGTGCCGCGATGGATCGTGAGCGCCGACCGGACGGAGATGTCGCCCATCTTCGGCATCTTTCGCTGGGCGCGGGCCTCGTAGCGTGGGTACAGGAACTTCGGCGGAAACATCCCGTGCTCGAATCCGTCGGGCGCATCCCATTGCGTTCCGGGCGCGATCTCGAATGGTCCCATGTCCTCGTACACGTCCACGCCCGTGAGGTTGAACGCGAGTGAGTTGAGGCGACGACCGATGAGCGTCTCGGTGGGCGCGGGAAAGTCGCGGTGCCAGGGCTGGTTCTGGGCGCCCGGTCCCGGGACATCGAACCCGATCTCGACGATGCGGTACTCCGGCCCGAGCACCGCTTCGCACACCGCGATCACCCATGGATGCGAGACGAGGTCGGCGAAGCCGCGCAGCCGCTCCGGATGAATCTCCACGTAGTAGCGCTTCGGTCCTCGCCCGACCGCGCCGCCGGGCCGCGAGAGCGCCTCGGCGAAGAGCAGCTCGATGTCCTCGCGCATCGCGGCGGCCCACTCCCGCGAGAAGGCCCCCTTGAGCGCCGTGATGCCGTCGCCGTACAGGGCGCCCATGATCGTCGCGACGTCGAATGTGGCCGCCGTGCGCTCCGCGACGGCTGGCGTCGCGGGTTCGGTCATCGTCGTGTCGTGCATCGGAGCCTCCCTCTCGGATGTGCCCGCGAACGACGCGGGACGGTGCTCGACCTCACGTCGACCGTGGGCTACTGGCACTCGCCCGACGGCTTGGTCGTCTTCTCGCCGGTGAGGACCGGCGTGCCGAACACGGGCTCACCCGACGTGCCCCAGGTGAACTTCTGCGCGCGAACCACCCGATCCCATCCGGGCGTCTCCGAGACCTTCGAGTGATAGATCACCCAGGCCTCCCGATTGTCCGGCGACGTGGTGAAACTCGCGTGGCCGACGCCGAACACGCCTGTCGTCCCCGAGAAGACGGGGCCGCTCTTCGTCCAGTTCGTCGGCACCATCGGATCGGCGGTCGTGCTGGCCAGCCGCAGCTGCCCCAGTCGGTAGTCCTTGAGCCAGGACTCTCGGGTGGAGTAGAGCACGAAGGAGCTCGTGTCGTGCTGCAGCACCTCCGGTCCCTCCTCGAGATCCAGCTCGGTGCCCCGCTCCCAGCTCTCCACCGGCGCGCTGAGCATGACGCGGTTGGAGGAGATCGTCCACGGGTTGCTCATGCGCGCGATGTAGAGCTGCTGCGGAGTGCGGTCGGTGGACGCGTTCTGTGCCCACCCCGACCAGATGGCGTATTGCTGGCCGTTGATCCGCGCCACGGTGAGGTCGATCGACCACCGGTCGCCCTGGCCCGTACCGAGACTGTCGCCCGTATACAGAGCGCCGCGGTCCGTGTACGGACCGAGCGCGTCCGCGCCGGCGGACTCCAATACGCCCGCGTGTTGCGTGATGAACGGAGGCCCGGATGAACCGGCTGCGTAATAGATGTACCAGCGCCCGTCGATGAAGTGCAGCTCGGGCGCCCACACGTTCATGCTGTTCCACCCCGTGGCCGGTGCGGCCCACACCCGGGTCATCTGCGAGGTGACGACGTCGCTGAGCTTCGTCGAGCGGGAGATCCAGATGCCGTTGTCGCGCGACCGGATGTAGTAGTAGCTGCCATCCTGCCGCACGACCCACGGGTCCGCGCCGGGCGCCAGGGGGTTGGTGAAGGCGCACTGTGGGACGGGTGGCGGCTCGACGGGATTGGCGCCCGTCCCGCCGGCGCAGCCGATGGTGAACGCGAGGAGAGCGCCCGCGACCGTGGACGGTCGAAGGGTCGGAGTCAGCCCGTTTGCCAGGATGGGACTCGGCATCGCGGACGGACCGTGCAGGGGCGCACGGGTGGCGGCCATGCCATGGCCGCCACCCGTGTGCTCACCAGCCCGGGTTCTGCTTGACATTCGGGTTCAGGTTGGTCTCGGTGGCTGGTATCGGCAGCCGCTCCGACTTGCCGGTGACGAATCCGGGTGCGCCGTTGCCCGCCGCGAAATCGCGATCGTGCGCCGCGAGCGCCGGCGTGAGCAGGTTCTGCCGGCGCAGGTCATTGAATCGCGACGACTCCAGGCCGAGCTCGAACATGCGCTCATAGAGGATGGAGTCGCGCATCTGCGCGGTGGACAGTCCCGCCAGGTCCGACTTGCCGACCCGACGGCGCACCTGATTGACGAACGACGCCGCCTGGGCGGGCTGATTCTGCTCGTTCAACGCTTCGGCCTGCATGAGCAGCACGTCGGCGTAGCGGAGCACCTTGTAATTGATCGGGTTGTCCCAGCGCTGGTCCTGCCGCAGGTACGTCTCACCGTACTTCCGGAAGAAGAGCATCGTATCGAGCCGGATGGCGGGTGCCGCAGGGTCATTCTGGAAGTAGAACGACCGGGGCTTGTCGTAGACCATCTCCGTGGCGCGGTCGGGACGGTTGTACAGGATCGTCGCGTCGAGCCGCGGATCCGGCAGGCCGGTCGCGGTCTTCGACTTGGAGAACTCGTCGAAGTACCAGCGGGTCGGGCGGCCATCGCAGTAGGTGGGGTTGTAGTCCAGTTGCGGCGTCGCGTCCGAGCGGCGGCACGGCCCGATCATCTTCGGGAAGCTCAGGCCCGTGACGATGGGATACATGTCCTCTGTCTGCACCTCGAACAGCGACTCGGGATTCACGTTGTCCATCGCCTGCGTGAAGTTGTCCGCGTAGTTGGCGAGCAGGCTGTAGCGTCCGCTCGCGATGACCAGGGACAGCGCTTGTGCGGCTTCGGGCCACTTCCGCTGCTGCAGGCGCGCCTTGCCGAGCATCCCCTGTGCGGCGCCCTTGGTGGCGCGGCCCACGTCCGCGCCGGTGTAGCTCACGGGCAGATCGGCCGCCGCGTCGGAGAGATCCTTCTCGATCTGGGCCCAGGTGTCCGCCGGGGGCGCGGTCGCAGGCCGGTCGGCGGGCAGGGGCGGGGTGACGACGAGGGGCACGTTCTCGAACAGCGTCACCAGGTTGTAATAGCCCAGCGCACGGAGGAACTTCGCCTCCGCTACCATCCGGCTACGCAGCGCGGGATCGATGTTCATGCCTGGCACGTTCGCGATGACCAGGTTGGCGCGGCTGATCAGCTCGTAGTTGTGCGTCCACAGCTCGCGGTTCACCTCGAAGTTGTAGTCGCTGAGCTGGAACGCATTGAAGTTCCCGAGGTCGCCCCACGGGCTCGTGCGCGCGGTGCCGATGTCCGAGCGGATGTCGTTGGCAAAGGCCTGCCAACGGCCGAATACCCCGTTGGGGAGCAGCCCGTTGTAGGTGGCGTTCAGGGCCCGGTTCGCGTCGTCCACTGTCGTCCAGAACGATTGGGTGCTCTGCTGGTTCGGGTTCGTGACGTCCAGCGAGCTGCACCCGCCCAGCGCCGCCGCCACGCCGAGGGACGTGAGCAGGCCGCGAAGAAGCCGGCGCGGAAGGTCGTATCGCATGAGTCTCACCTGAGTGTCGGAGATGGTCACAGCCGGAGGTCCACGCCGAGGCTGAAGGTTCGCACGTTCGGATAGACGCGTCCCTCGTCGATGCCGCGGCCGAGCGGGTTGCCATAGCCGAGCGTCTCGGGGTCCCAGTTCGAGTAGCCCGTGAACGTATGGACGTTCTGCGCATTCAGATACAATCTGGCGCTCACCGGCTGCGCGCCGCCGAGCCGCGACATCAGCGACTCGGGGATTCTGAATCCGATCACGATGTTCTGCACGCGGAGGTAATCGCCCTTCTCGATCCACCGGTCCGACGCGAAGCGCGTGTTGTCGTTGCCGACCGCCAGGGCGCGCGGGGTGGTGGTGCTCGGGTTCTGCGGCGTCCATGGCTGGAAGCCGGCTCGATAATTCGACGGATCGTCCATGCGATCGGTCCAGTAGCGCGCCGCGTTGAAGATCTTGAAGCCGCCCGCGCCGCGCAGATTGAGACCGAAGTCCCACGCCCCGAGCCCGCCGTCGAAGAACAGCCCGCCCGAATACTTCGGGGTCCCGTTCCCGCTCTCCACGCGGTCGTCGTCGTTGATGATCCCGTCGCCGTTCGCGTCGACGTAGCGGACGTCGCCCGGCTGGGCGTTCGGCTGGATGACGACCGTCGTGCCGTTCGGCCGCGTCGTCGTCCACGCGGCCACCTCGGCCGCGCTCTGGAAGATGCCGGCAGTCCGCACGACGTAGAAGGTGCCCAGCGGGCTGCCCACCGCCGTGCGCGCAATGTTTGTCTCGTCGAACAGCGGCTGTCCGTCGTTGCCGAGCGACAGCACCGTGTTCTTCACGGTGGTCAAGCTCGCGGTCGTGTTGAGGTGGAAGGCGGTGGGCGCCGCGCTGCCGTACCGGTAGGTCAGCCCGAACTCCGCGCCGGTGTTGCGCATCGAGCCGGCGTTCACCACGGGCCGCCGCGCCGGATCCTGGCCGATCCCGAGGCTCCAGGGCAGCGGCGCGGAGACGAGCAGGCCGGTCGACGTCGAGCGGTACGCGTCGGCGCTGAAGCTCAGCCGGTTCTCCATCGCGTTCAGGTCGAACCCGATGTTGTCCTGGCGGTTCGACTGCCACTTGATGTCCGGGTTGGACAGTTGCAGCTGCGTTGCGCCCGGCTGCACGACGCCGCCGAACGGATAGCCGAGCCGGTTCTGGTCGATCGGCGCCGAGTAGCGATAGTCGCCGATGTCCTGGTTGCCCAGCGTGCCCGTGCTGGCTCGGAGCTTGAGGAAGTCGGTGCCGCCGAGCAGCGGGATGGACCGGAAGAAACGCTCCTCACTCAGCACCCAGCCGGCCGAGATGGCCGAGAAGACGCCCCACCGGTTGTTCGGGCCGAAGCGGGAGGAGCCGTCGCGGCGGACGCTGCCCGTGAGCAGGTAGCGGTCGTGGAAGGAATAGTTGGCGCGGACCAGCATCGATTGCAGCACCGTGTGCCGCTGCGTCCCGCTGTTGGTGGCATTCGCCTCGCCGCCGGCGTTGATGGTGGTGAGCTGCTCGTCGGCGAACACGCGCCGCTGCGCGGAGATGTCGTCGGCGTCGTCGCGCTGCTCGGAGTAGCCGGCCACCGCGTTGAGGCGATGCGCTCCGCCCGAGAACTCGTTCTCGTAGGTCAGGAGGTTCTCCGCGAGCAGCGACGTGAAGTTGTTGCGGGTCTCGTTCAACGTCGCGAACTGGTTCGGCGAGCCCATTCGGATCTGGTCGATGCTCTGGAAGTCCGACCGCCCGTAGTTCTCGTAGTTGAGGCCCAGGTTGAGCCGGTACTTCAGGTTGGCGAACAGCCCGAGCTCGGCGAAGGTGGAGCCGATCACCTGGTTGGAGCGCTCGGTCGACGGACGGCGCTCGAGCAGGCCGACGGGGTTGGTGCCGAAGGTCGGGCTCGCGCCGTTGCCGTATCCGTAGCCGCTCGGGTTCGACGGATCGCGCACCGGAATGACCGGCAGCATGCGCACGAGGTTCGTGAGCGGGAAGCCGGTCAACGGGTCGTTGATCAGGCCCTGCCGCTGACCGCGCGAGATCGCGATGTTCTCGCCGAGGGTGAAGCGGCCGCGGCGCGCGTCCGAGTTGACCCGCAGACTGTACCGGCGGAAGTTCGTCGTGATGATGGTGCCATCCTGATCGAACAGGCCGCCGCTGATGAGGTACCCCGCGTCCGCCGAGCCGCCGGACACCGAGAGGTTGTGGTCCTGGATCTTGCCGCGCGTGAACACGGCGTCCTGCCAGTCGGTGCTCACCGTGCTCGTCCCGTTCAGGGCGGCGGTCACCCCGGACGGAACGGGCAGGTTGGCATTCTGGTACGCCTGCTGCTGGATGGCGGCCCACCCCTTCACGTCCATCATCTCGATGCGCTTCGGCACGCTCTGCGCGCCGTAGTACGAGCGCAGCTGCACCGCGTTCCGGTCGGTGGCGCGGCCACGGCGCGTGCGGATCACGACGACGCCGTTCGCCGCCTGCGAGCCGTACTGCGCGGCCGCCGACGCATCCTTGAGCACCTCGATCGACTCGACGTCGTCCGGGTTCAGGTTCGGGTTCTCGCGCAGGTACATGCCGTCCACGACGTACAGCGGCGTGGGGTTGCCGAGGAAGTTCTGCCCGCGGATCACCACGAGTGCGGGGCGGCCCGGCTCGCCGGAGGCGTTGATCTGCACGCCCGGCACGCGGCCGCGGAGCGACTCCTCGATCGTCGCGACGGTCTGGTCGTGCAGGTCCGTCGCGGGAACGCTGGACACCGCGTCGGATACGTCGCGCCGCTGCTGCGCGGTGTAGCCGACGATGACCTGCTCCGTCAGGACCGTGGGCGCGGCGACGAGCTCGAAGTTCACTGTCACCGACTGACCCCCCACGACGGTGACCGTGCGGTCCTGTGGGTTGAAGCCGATCCGCTGGGCGCGCACCGTATGGGTGCCGGCCGGAACACCCGCGAGCAGGTAGCGTCCCGTGGCGCCCGACACGGCGCCCAGGCGCGTGCCGGGGATGGTGATCTGGACCGAGGCGACGGGCTGCCCGCCGGCCGTGATGGTCCCGGCGATCTGACCGGTCGTCTGCGTGTGCGCCGCGACGGGCGCGAGGAGCAGGGCGAACGCGACGCAGAGTGGGCCGCGCGTCCTGACCAGCCGCAGGGCGGCCGACAGGACCGGGGCGAGCGTCGTCGAGTGACGCAGTGGCGTGCTCAAGGTGCTGTCCTCCGCAGGTGAAAGAAGCGGTGCGCCCGTCGGATGCAGCGGACGGGCGGTCGTGCCGTTCGGATCGGAAAAGCGCTGTCGCATCCCTAGGGTGTCCTCGAGGCCGCATTCGCGGCCCGGTCGTGGTAGAGCAGCGCATCCGGTACGCGCTGCGATCTCATTCCCGGCCCTTCGATGTCGAGCTCGAGCGCCATCGGACCGTAGGCCTGGAAGTAGCCGACGGTGATCGGGTGCAACCCGGCCTGGAGGGCGATCTGCCCCCAGGTCTCGGTGGTCTTCGGGGACTGGCCGACGGACCAGAAGACGTTCTGATCGCCGACCCAGAGCGCGGCCCCGTCATCGGAGCGCGCGAGGAAGGTGTACACGCCCGTCCGGGGAACGCGGATGAACCCCGTGTAGCGGAAGGAGAACATCTCGTTCGTGTCGCGCGGCGCGAGCGTGAAGTTCGACACGACGCCCGTCTTCTTCGCGCCGATGTCGCCAGGCTTCTCGTCGGGCCGCTCCACCTGCCAGCGGATCGGCCACTTCATCCGGAACGCCGGCTCGCGCGTGGTGTCGGCGTAGTAGGCGTACCGTAGGCCCGGCGCGACGGACGCGGTGACGGGCGCGCGGCCCGCCACGCGCCGGTACTCGGTCCGTGCTTCCGGTGCCGCGGTCGGACGCCCGCTCATGAACGCGCGCGCCCGCACCGTGGTGCTCTGGCGCACGATGATGGGCACCCGATATACGGCGCTGCTCGCGGTGGGCTCGCTCCCGTCGAGGGTGTAGCGGATCTCGGTCGGCGTGCCCTGGGAGATCGTCACCCGCACCGAGTCGGTGAATTCGCCGAGCTCGGGGAGCAGGTAGGGCGCGTAGCCGCGATTCACGGCCGCCACGCGGGCGGTATCGAACTTGAGCTCGGCACGGTCGTACGTGTAGAACCCGTTGAGCTCCACCTCGACGTCGGTGAGCTGCGTGTAAACGCCCGCCCCGATGCCGTGCGTGTCGCGGTCGTGGTAGAGCCGCTTGAGGAGCAGCGCGTAGCGATCCTCGAGTGCCTCGCGGCTCGCGAACAGGCCGCCGTATCCCCAGCTGTCGCCCGCCCAGGCGTGGCCGCTCACCTTGTAGCCCAGCCCGCCGAACTCGCCCACCACCGCCACCTTCCCACGCTCTCCGCGCATCGCCTGCGGCCCCTGGTAGCGGTGCACGTCGATGACATCGCCGACCCCCTCGTGCTGCCATCCGCTCACGTCGTTCACGAGCCGGCTCGGGTCCGCCTGGCGGATGATGCTCACGATGCGCCGCGTGTCGAACTGCCCCCACTTCTCGTTGAACGGCACCCAGGTCACGATCGACGGCGAGTTGTGGCGTCCCTCGAGCATTTGCCGCAGCTCCGCCACGAAGTGCCGCTGCGCCGCCGGCGTGTCGTTCCACCCGCTCGGCATGTCCTGCCACACCGGCAATCCCAGCCGGTCGGCCCAGTAGTACCAGCGCGGCGGCTCCACCTTGATGTGCTTGCGCACCATGTTGAAGCCGAGCGCCTTCATGGCGACGATGTCCGACCGCAGTGCCTCGTCGGTGGGCGCGGTGTACAGTCCATCCGGCCACCACCCCTGATCGAGCGGTCCGAGCTGGAACACCGGCGTGCCATTGAGCGCGATGCGCTGGAACCCGTTCGCGTCGCGCGCGAGCCCGATGGTGCGCATCCCGAAGTAGCTGCCCACGCTATCGGTTGCTTCGCCGCCGTGGCGCAGCGTGACGCGCAGATCGTATAGGAAGGGGTCGTCAGGGCTCCAGAGATGCGGCCGGGGCACCGGGACACGCAGCTCGCGACCCACCACTCCAGTCGCGCGGCCGATGACCTGGCCGCCGGCCATCGCGACCGCCTCCACGTGCTCCCCCGACGGTGCACCGCGCGCGTGCACCGTGAGCCGCAGCGCGCGGCGGGCGACATCGGGCGTCATCGTCAGCCGCTCGATGGACTCGGTCGCCACGGGCTCGAGCCATACGGTCTGCCAGATGCCCGTCACCGGGGTGTACCAGATGCCCTCCGGCCTGCTCACCTGTTTCCCGCGCGGCTGGCCGAAGGCGTCGGTGGGATCGTACACGGCCACCACCAGCTCCTGCGGCACGCTCCCTGTGCGCAGCGCCTCCGTCACATCGGCGACGATCGGGTCGTAGCCGCCCGTATGGTCGGCCACGACGCGGCCGTTCACGTACACGGTGCAGTGCCAGTCGCACGCGTCCACGTGGAGGAGCAGCCGTTCGCCCGCCTGCATCGCGGGCCGCTGAAAGGAGCGCCGGTAGGCGACGCGATCGGCGTGCTGGCCTACCCCGGACAGCGCGGCCTCGGGCGCGAACGGCACGAGGATTCGCTGCGTGAACACGATCGACGCCGGAGCGGGGAGCGGGCCGGCCGGCCCCTCGCCCCCGGCCACCGACGCCGTCGGCGACTCGGGGCGTGCAAGGCTGTTCGCCCGCTCGACACCGAACTCCCACATCCCGTTGAGGCTCTCCCAGCGCTCGCGCACCATCTGCGGCCGTGGATACTCCGGCAGCACGCGGTCGGGCGTGACGTCCGCCGCCCACCGGGTGAGGGGCCGGCCTTCCACCGGCCGCCATGGTGCATCCTTCGTGTGGCTCGGCACCGGTACCTGCGCGCCCGCGGGGAGGGCGAACGCCGCGACACAGCCGACGAGGAGGGCGCGGAAGGACCGGGGAGAGGTCATCGCATGACGAAGCGTGAAGGTGGACCAGCGGCTGGGGTGCCTAGCGGCTACGCGGTCGGGGTGCCGCGAGGGCTTGGCCCATGCGCTCCGGAGGTGCGAGCGCGTCGGCCGGGGCGGCGGTGGAGCGGCGGACGATGAGCTGCGCGTCGAGGTACGCGCGCTGCGGTGGGATCGCCGCCCGGGACTCCACATGGCGGATCAGCATCTCGGCCGCCAGCTCGCCCATGCGAAACTTCGGCACGCGCACCGTGGTGATCGGCACCGGCACGAACTCCGTGAGGGCGATGTCGTCGAAGCCGACGACCGAGATGTCGTCGGGCACGCGCAGCCCGAGCTCGTTGAGCGCGCGGCACAATCCGATGGCGACGAGATCGTTGTAGCACGTCACGGCCGTCGGTCGGTCGGCGGGCGCGCGATCGCGGAAGTAGGCGAGGCCGGCGCGGTAGCCACCCTCGAGATGCGCTCCGGCCGGCACCACGTCGTCGTCGCCGAAGATGAGACGCGAGCCGCTGCATGCGCGGCGCACGCCATCGAGCCGCTCCAGCGTGTGCATGGAGTAGCCCGGGCCGGCGAAGTGCACGATGCGCGTGTGGCCGAGGTCGATCAGGTGCTCGACGGCGCGTCGCGACGCGTCGACGTTGTCCACGTCCACCAGACTGGCCGGCACGCCGCGCACCGCCTCCAGCAGCACGAAGGGGAAGTTGCGCCGCTTCAGCTCGAAGAAGTGCGAGAGATCGGCGTGCTCGTCGAGCACGGGCATGGCGATCAGGCCGTCCACGTCCTTGGACTGGAGGAGCTCGACGGCGCGGCGCTCGGCGTCGTACTCACCTTCGGAGCTCACGACGACGAGCGTGTACCCGTGATCCTGGGCGCGGGCTCGCGCGCCGAGCGCGACCTCGGCGTAGTACGGGTTGTCGATTTCCTTGATGACGATGCCCAGGCTCTTCGTGGCCCGTGCGCCGACGCGGCCGGCGAGTCGGGTGGGCCGGTAGTTCAGCCGCTGCATCGCCTCGAGCACGCGCTCGCGCGTCGACGCCTTCACGGCATCGGTGTCGTTCAGCACCGCGGAGACGGTGGCCTTGGATACGCCCGCCTGTCTCGCCACGTCGGTGATGGTCGCCCGGTCGGTCTTCATGCTCGCAAGGCACTCCCGCTCACGAGTGAGCTGCCTGCGTGATCACCGCGCCCGCCTCAAACCGATTCGAACACAACCGAACCAGTTCGGACGCCAACCGTATCCCTCCCCGCGGCGACTGTCAAGGAAGCGGCCCGACGGACGCGTCGCCTGGAGACGCCGCGTGGATTCTTGACAACCCGTCGGGGGCGCTGTAGTCACTCTGCGAATCTGAACGGGTTCGGATCGGGTTCGGATCAGGCCCGTCCGCTCGCTTTCTCCTCTGGACATCCGAGGCCAATGCGTCAGCTCCCTCCGTCGCGGCGTGCGTTCGTCTCGCGCGTCATGCTCGTGCTCGTCGCTGCCGCCGTCGCCGGGTGCGCACGCAAGGACGCGGGCGCCTACGTCGTCGGCTTCTCCCAGATGGAAAGCGACAATCCCTGGAGACTCGCGGAGACGAAGAGCCTCAGGGACGAGGCGGGGAAGCGCCGCATCCAGCTGGTCGTCACCGATGCGCAGGGTCAGACCGCCAAGCAGGTGTCGGACGTGGAGGATCTCATCGCCCGCCACGTCGACCTCATTCTCCTGGCGCCACGGGAATATCAGGGACTCGCCCCGGCGCTCCAAGCGGCGAAGGCGGCAAAGATTCCCGTCATCCTCGTGGACCGCGAGGCTGCCGGCACGCCCGGGGTGGACTACGTCACGCTCCTCGCGTCGAACTTCGTGGAGCAGGGCCGCCGCGCCGGCGAGTGGTTGGCCGCGCAGACGAACGGCAAGGCGAACATCGTGGAGCTGTCGGGTACCCCTGGTGCCTCGGTCGCGGCCGACCGCGCCAAGGGATTCCGCGACGCGATCGCGAAGTACCCCGACATGAAGATCGTCGCCTCGCAGACCGGCAACTTCTCCCGCGCCACCGCCCAGGGCGTGATGCAGAACATCGTGCAGTCGCTCGGCAAGCAGATCACCGCGGTCTACGCGCACAACGACGAGATGGCGCTCGGGGCCATCCAGGCGCTGGCGGCGGGCGGGCTCAAGCCGGGCCACGACGTGCGCGTCCTCTCCATCGACGGCGAGCGTGCCGCGCTCGAAGCGATCGACCGCGGCGAGCTTGGCGCGACCGTGGAGAGCAACCCACGCTTCGGGCCGCTGGCCTTCGACACGATCGACAAGCTGCGAAAGGGCGAGAAGCTGCCGCCGAAGATCCTCATCACCGACCGCTTCTTCGACCGCGACAACGCGAAGCAGTTCATCGCCGAGGCGTATTGAGATGACGGGCGCCGCCCCGCCCGCGCTCCTGCGCATGGAGGGGATCACGAAGACGTTCGGTTCGGCCCGCGCGCTCGACGGCGTGGACCTCACGCTCCGACGCGGCGAGGTGCACGCGCTCGTGGGCGAGAACGGCGCGGGCAAGTCCACGCTCGTCAAGATCATGACCGGCGCCTATCACCGCGACTCGGGCGAGATGTGGCTCGACGGCGAGCGCGTGGATTTCGATACCCCCGCCCAGGCGCAGGCCGCCGGCGTGTGCGCAGTGCATCAGGAGATCCACCTCCTCACCCACCGCACGGTCGCCGAGAACGTGTACCTCGGGCGCGAGCCTCGCCGGTGGGGCTTCGTGGATTGGCGCCGCATGAACCACGAGACCGGCGCGCTGCTCGCCGGACTGGGGCTCGACATCGATCCGCGCGCCGTGGTGGGGACGCTGAACACCGCGCGCCAGCAGATGGTGGCCATCGCACGCGGCGTCTCGCTCGGTGCGAAGGTGCTGGTGTTGGACGAACCCACCAGCTCGCTCTCGCCGCGCGAGGTGACGATCCTGTACGACCTGGTGCGGCGGCTCAAGGCGCAGAGCACGGCGATCGTCTACATCAGCCACCGGTTCGACGAGCTGTACGCGATCTGCGACCGCGTCACCGTGCTCCGCGACGGGAGGCTCGTCTCCAGCCACGACCTCGCGTCGCTCGACCGGCTCGATCTCGTATGTCTGATGCTCGGCAAGTCGCGCGACGCGTTGCGGGCGGGGACCACCGCCTTCGGCGAGCAGCGACACGCTCCTGCCGCCAGTCTGACGGCGCCCCAGCCGCCGCTGCTGCGCACGGAGGCGATCGCACGGGGCTCGCGGCTCCGCGGAGTGTCGCTCGAGGTGGCCGCGGGGGAGATCGTCGGCGTGGCCGGCCTGCTCGGATCGGGACGGACCGAGACGGCGCGCGCCATCTTCGGTGCCGCGCCGAGCGAGCAGGGCGCGGTCTACCTCGGCGGCAGGCGGCTCGATCCGCAGTCGCCTGACGACGCGATCGCTGCCGGGATCGGCTTCGTGTCCGAGGACCGCAAAGCGGAGGGCATCATTCCGGAGCTGTCCATCCGGGAGAACCTCACCCTCGCCGCACTCCCGATGCTGACGCGCTTCGGCATCGTGTCGCGCTCGAGACAGGTGGAGATCGTCGAGCGCTTCATGCGCCGGCTCGGCATCAAGGCCGCGAGCGCCGACCAGCGGATTCGCGAGCTGTCCGGCGGCAATCAGCAGAAGGTGCTGCTCGCGCGGTGGCTGTGCACGGAGCCCAGGCTGCTGATTCTCGATGAGCCCACGCGTGGCATCGACATCGGGGCCAAGGGGGAGATCCAGGCGCTCGTGAACGAGCTCGCCGCTTCGGGGCTGGGCGTGCTCATGATCTCGTCGGAGCTCGAAGAGCTCGTGGAAGGGAGCACGCGCGTGGTAGTGCTGCGCGACGGCCGCAGCGTCGCGGTGCTGCAGGGGGACGAGATCTCGCAGCAGGCGATCATCCACGCCATGGCGAGCGAGCGCGCGCCGGCCGCGCAGGATGCCGCGTCGTGACCGGCGCCGCCAAGCCGGCGCGCGTCGCCGCCCCGCCATCGCCGCCCGCGTGGCGCCGGCTCGTGCCGGGACCCGCGTACGCCGCGGTCGCGGCGCTGGGGGTGCTCGTGGCGCTCAATGCGCTGTTCACGCCGAACTTCGCGACCGCGAGCAACCTGTGGAACGTCCTGCTGCAGGTGTCGACCGTCGTGCTCGTCGCGGTGGGAATGACGCTGGTGATCTCGACGGGAGGGATCGACCTGTCGGTCGGGTCGGTGATGGCGATCGCCGGTGCAGTCGCCGCGGTTCTGCTCGACCGCGGGATGGCCGTCGCTCTACCCGCTGCACTCATCGGGGGCACCCTCGTGGGCGTCCTGAACGGCGCGCTAGTCGCCGCACTCCGCGTGCAGCCCATCGTCGTGACGCTCGCGACCCTGATTGCCGGCCGCGGGCTGGCGCAGGTGATCAGTCATGAGGGTGAGCTCGTCACGATCGATCATCCCGGGTTCGCGCTCCTCGGCCGGGGCCATCTCGGTCCGATCCCGTATCAGGCGCTCATCGCCCTCGCGTCGGTTGCCGCGGGCGTCTTCCTGCTGCGGGCGACTCCCTTCGGCCGCTACGTCCTGGCCGCCGGCGGCAATCCGGCGGCGGCGCGCCTGGCCGGCGTGCCCGTGCAGCGCACCATCGTGTCGGTCTATGCGGCGAGCGCCTTCCTCGCCTCCGTCGCGGGCCTGATCGTCGCCTCGCGGCTCGGGGCGAGCGACGCCGCGAAGATCGGACAGAACATGGAGCTGGATGCCATCGCGGCCGTGGTCGTGGGCGGCACCGCCCTCTCCGGCGGTCGCGCCACCGTGCTGGGCACCGTCGTCGGCGCGCTCATCATGCAGGTGATCGCCACCAGCTTCAACATGCTGCTCGTGCCGTACTCGTGGTCACTGGCCCTCAAGGCAGCGATCATTCTCCTCGCCGTCTACCTCCAGCGCCCGAAGCGCGTGTGAGCACGACCAGCCTGCCCAGCGTCGCCGGATCGCGGTTCACGGGCGCGCGCGCCCTTGGACTGCTCCTGCGCAGCGGCGCGGTCGTGGCGCTCGTCGCGGCATGCATCTTCGGCGCGATGCGCTACTACGCGTTCGCCACGCCGGAGAACGTCGTCAACGTGCTGCGTCAGAACAGCATGCTCGGCCTCGTTGCCCTGGGGATGACCTTCGTGATCCTCACGGGCGGCATCGATCTCTCGGTCGGGTCACTGCTCGCGGTGGCAGGGGTGGTCGCAGCCATGCTGTCCACGCACGGCTCCCTCCCGGCCATCGCCGGGGGCCTCGGCACCGCGATGCTGCTCGGCATCGTCAACGGCGTGCTCATCGCGAAGGTGCGCATCCAACCCTTCATCGTCACGCTCGCCATGCTCATCGCCGCGCGCGCGCTCGCACTCGCTGCGACCGCCGAGCAGAGCGTGACCGTGAGTCCCGACGCGTCCGCGCTCAGCTGGCTCGGACGTGGCGAGCTCGGGCCGGTGCCCCTCCCGGTCGCTCTCCTCGTGCTGGCGTACCTGATCGGCTGGACCATGCTTCGGTACACGCGATTCGGCCGATACCTCTATGCGATCGGTGACAGCGAGGACGCGGCGCGCCTGATGGGGTTGCCGGTAGACCGCATCGTCATCGCGACCTACGCCCTCAGCGGCGCACTGGCCGGCCTTGGCGGTATCGTGCTCGCGGCGCGCCTCGGTGCCGGCCAGCCGGTGGCGGGCACGGGGTGGGAGCTGGACGCGATCGCCGCCGTCGTCGTCGGCGGCACGTTGCTCACCGGCGGCCAGGGCGGCGCGGGGTCCACCCTCGTCGGCGTGTTGCTCCTCGGCGTGATCTTCAACCTGTTCAATCTCGAAGGCACGATCAGTCCGTGGTGGCAGTGGGTGCTGCGTGGCGTCTTCCTGCTCGGCGTGGTCATCGTGCAGGGACGGCTCCAGCGTCGCCTGACGCATGAGTGAGCCGGTCTCCATCGCGGCGCCGTCAGCGTTGCCGCTCGAGCGCACCCAACCGGGTGACGAGCGACGCCTGACTTTCCTCCAGGGCGACGAGGTGCTCGAGTAGCTCGCGATGCCGCTTCTCGTCGTCCGTCGGCGCGCGAGGCACGAAGGTGAGGGCGCCGCCGACCTCGAGCCGGCAGGTCTCCACCTGGTGCAACCCCTCGATCCCCTGCCGTCGCGCGGCCGCCTCCAGCTCTCCACGCGTGATCAGCTCACGCTTCAACCGCACGTCGTGCAGCTTGCCGCGCTCGATCAGCACGTCCGCATCCCCCTCGAGCCAGCGGGCGATCGTGGGATGCGTGTACAGGAACCGGACGACGATCCAGTTGAGGATCAACAGCGCGCTCGCGCCGACGATGCCGCCCAGGAGCGAGTTGTCGTTGCCGATGATCGCGTTCTGGACGGTGTTCGAGAGGAGCAGGAGAACGACGAGGTCGAACGGATTGAGCTGGCCCAGCTCGCGCTTGCCGGCCAGCCGCAGGCCGGCGAGCAGAAACCCGTAGACGCAGAAAGTGCGAAGAAGCTTCTCGGCGAAGGGGATGCCGAGGACGAACAGGTCGTTGGCCATGAGCGCTGAGGACGGAGACGAAGGACTGCTCAGAGCAGACGCTTCGGCTCGGCGCGCGTCTCATCCTGGGCCTGCGGGACCGGTCGCGGATAGGGATCCTGCAGGGGGGCGTCAGGGCGGCCGGGGATGACCGCCCCCGTCACCGCGTTCTCGACGTCGTTCAGGTTCCTCTTGAACTCGCGAATCCCCTTGCCGAACGACGCGCTGATCTCCGGCACGCGCTTGGCGCCGAACAGCACGAGCACGATGACCATGATGATCATCAGCTCGCCGAACCCCAGATTGCCGAACATGGTCGAGTCTCCTCACAGCATCGGCGCCGGAGGGCAGCCGGCGCGCTGGGCGGCGACGCTCGCCGTCATGGGAAATCTTGCCGGCGACAGGCCATGCCGGCACAAAGGTTCCACAAAGTTCGCGCGCACCGCGTTCGACGATTTCTTGGTGCCGCGACGCCAAAGCTTTGTCGATTCTGAACGGCGCGTCGTCCTAGATTGCGCGCTCATCGACGAGGAATCGCATGAGGCGCGGCGCGGGCCGACAACTGATCGCAGCGGCAGCGGGCGCCGGCCTCCTCGCGTGTGCGAGCGCGGGACGGCCGGTCCTTCTCGGCCCACCCCGCGAACAGCCGGCACCGTTGATCGGGCGATGGGCGGCCGTGCCCGACTCCGCTCATGAGGCACGGATGGGCGGGGCGAGCGCTACGGCACCCCGCCGCGCCTGGCTCGTGCTGCGCGCCGACGGCGCCCAGTGGACCGAGCATGCCACCGACAGCGCCGGCGCGACGGCGCCCCAGCGCGACTCGCCACGCGCCTGGTGGTGGGTCCACCGCGAAGCGAACGGCGAAGATCGGCTCTGCCTGCACTGGCGTGCGGGCCGGCACCGCGCCGACTGTGCGCCCTTTCAGCTGGACACGATCCAGCAGTCCGGACGCGCGGTCCCACGGCTCCGCTGGAGCGGCGCTGAATGGGTGGCCGCGCCATGACGGTCACCGGCGCGATCCGGCGCGCGACGCCTCACTCGGGCCGGAGAACGCCCTGCGCCGCCTCGAGCGCGGATGCGGCGACGCGCAGGTCGTGCAGGGCCGTGTAGTAGTCGGTCGTCACGTCCTGCTGTGCGCGCAGCGCGTCGAGCAGCTCCAGCAGCGACGTGGCGCCGCGTGAGTACGCGTATCGCGTGGCCTCGACGTTCTGCGCGACCTTGTCCAGGACGCGGCTCTCGTATTGTGCGACGAGCGCACGCTGGGCGCGATACTGCGCCACTGCCGAGCGGATCTCGCGCGAGGCCTGCAGCTCCACGCGCTCCCGCGCCGTCACGGACGCGACGTGGGCTGCCGCGGCCCGCTCGCGCTGTCCGCGATACCCGTTGAGCATCGGGATCTCGACGCCGATCCCCAGCGCGTAGTAGCGCCCCGACTCGAACGGCGCGGCATACTGCCGCACGACCGAGAGCTGCGGCACGGGAACCAGCGCCGAGGCCGCGAGGTGCTGCATCGTCGCGCTCTGCTCCTCCCGGACGCGGCTCGCCGCGACGTCAGGGCGGCGCGCGAGGATCTCGTCGACCGTGATCGTCGTGTCCACGACGGGAATCTGGCCAGTGAGAGAGCCGGCCAGGTGCATCGCCGTGTCCGCCGAGGCGACGCCCATCATTCCCTGAAGCGCGAGGCGTGCCGACTCGGCGTCTATCCCGGCGCGCGCCACGTCGGCGTCGGCGCGCACCAGCTCGACGACACTCCGGACGAGTGCGCGCTCCGGAATCTCGCCCGCCCGGACGCGGGCGGAGTCCGCAGTGACGAGCTGCCGCACGATCGTGCGACGGTCGGTCACGATCGCGCGCCGCGCGTCGGCGAGGAGCACGTCGTAGTACGCCCGCACCGTCGCCAGCACGACCTCCCGTGTCACCTCGTCGACGTCCGCATGCGCCGCCCGGGCACCGGCGTCGCTGGCCCGAACCCGGTAGGTCCGCTGCGGACCGACGTCGACGGCGATGGTGCCCGAGTACTGCGTCGGCGTTCCCGGCACGACGGCGAACTGCGGGTTGGGCAGCGCCCGCGCGATGTGCGTCTCCGCTCGCGCGGAGTCGGCGAGGTCGCGGGCGATGCGCAGGTCGGGGTTGTGGCGGAGCGCGCTGTCCACCGCCTGCCGCAGCGTCAGTTCCTGGGCGCCCGCCCGGGCCGGCGACAGGACGCACGCCGCCAGCAGCAGCGCGAGCACGGGCCGGTCAGGCCGGAATCTCTGCATGGGGGTCTTCATGGAACTTCACGTAGAGAATGGGAAGCAGCAGCAGCGTCAGCACGGTGGAGGTGATCAGGCCGCCGACGATCACGGTCGCGAACGGACGCGTCGTCTCGGCGCCGATGCCGTGCGAGAGCGCTGCGGGGAGCAGGCCGAGCGCGGCCATCAGCGCCGTCATCGTCACGGGGCGCAGCCGATCCAGCGTGCCTTCGCGCGCCGCGTCGACGAGCGAGCGCCCATGCTCGCGCAGACGGTTGAACTCGCTCACGAGCAGCACACCGTTCTGCACCGAGATGCCGAAGAGCGCGATGAAGCCCACTGCGGCCGACACGCTGAGATTGATGTCGCGCAGCCAGAGGGCGGCGATGCCGCCGATGAGGGCGAAGGGGAGGGTAGCCAGCACGAGCACCGCGTACCGCACCGAGCCGAAGGCGCTGAAGAGCAGGATGAAGATGAGGAGGATGCTCGCCGGGACGATGACGAGCAGGCGGTTCGTCGCACGGCGCTGGTTCTCGAACTGACCGCCCCAGGTCACGTGGTAGCCCGGCGGGAGCGTCACCGCCTGCGCCACGGCACGCTGCGCCTCGGCGACGAAGCTGCCCTCGTCGCGTCCGCGGACGGAGCACTTCACGGCGATCCGCCGCTCGTTGCTCTCGTGCGCGATGCGCGACGCGCCTTCCAGGTGCGCCATCTGTCCGAGGCTCGCCAGCGGCACGGTCCGGCCATCGGCCGTCCCGACGGGAAGGTGTGCGAGCGCCTGATCGTTGTCGCGCGCGGCGGCGGCGAACCGGAGCCGCACGTCGAACACCCGACTTCCCTCGAGAAACTGGGTCACGGCGCGGCCGCCGACGGCCGTCTCCAGCGCATCCCCCGCATCGGCCACGCTCACGCCGTTACGCGCGAGCGCCGCACGGTCGAGGGTGAAGCGCAGCTGCGGCTGCCCGAACTGCCGCTCCACGCCCAGATCCGCCACGCCGCGAATCCGGCTCATCACCTGTTGCACCGCCTCGGCCTTCTCCTGCAGCACGGCGAGGTCGGGGCCGAAGATCTTCACCACCAGCTCGCCCTTCACGCCGGACAACGCTTCCTCCACGTTGTCCTTGATGTACTGGGAGAAGTTCAGCTCCACTCCCGGGATCGCCTCCAGGTCCCGCTGCATGTGCGCCACGAGCTCCTCCTTGTCGGTGATGCCATGCCACTCGCCGCGCGGCTTCAGGTCGGCGTAGACCTCGAGGTTGTTGGAGCCCTTGGGATCCGTGCCGTCATCGGGGCGGCCGAGATGCGACACCAGCTGGCTCACCTGAGGGTAGGCGAGCATCACGCCGCGCACGCGCCGCTCCACGTCCTTGGCCGCGTCGAGCGAGATGCCCACGGGCAGGGTGACGGTGAGCCAGATGTTGCCCTCGTCGAGCGCCGGCAGAAACTCCGTGCCGAGCCGCGAGCCGAGGCCCAGGGTGGCGAGCAGCAGGACGCCGGCGACGAGGATGACGAGGCCCGACCGGGCGAGCGCGGCGTCCAACAACGGACGAAAGCGCTCCCGCAGCCAACGGGCGGCGCGCGGCTCCTCCGCGCTGGTGGTCTTCAGCCAGAAGCTCGCCAGCACGGGAATGAGCGTCAGCGACAGAAGGAGCGAGCCGAGGAGCGCGAAGGTGAGCGTGTACGCCATCGGGGAGAAGATCCGCTTCTCCACCCGCTGGAAGGTGAAGATCGGCAGGAACGCCGTGATCACGATCGCCTTGGCGAAGAGGATCGGCCGCCCCATGCTCTCGGTGATCGTCGCCAGGAGATGGCGCCGCTCCACGGACGCACGGAGCTTGAAGTCGCGGCGTCGCTCCTCGGCGGTCGCGTGGCCAGGCACTTCGTGCTCCGACGTGCGCTCGAGCTCCTCGGCGGTGGGCGGCGGAGTGAGCGCCAGCCGCACCAGGAACGCCTCCACGAGCACCACGGCCGCGTCGACGATGATGCCGAAGTCCACCGCCCCCAGCGAGATGAGGTTCGCGGACACGTGGCGCAGGTCCATGAGGATGAACGCGCCCAGCAGCGACAGCGGAATGATCAGCCCGACGAGCACGGCGCTCCGCCAGTCGCCGAGGAACACGATGAGAATGACGAGGACGAGCGTCGCGCCGACGGCGAGGTTCTCCTGCACCGTGCGAACGGTGTGGTGCACCAGCGTCGCCCGGTCGTAGAACGGGTGCATCCGGACCCCGGGCGGCAGCAGCGTCGCGTTGATGTCGGCTGTCTTCGCTCGAACGACGTCGAGGACCTTCAGCGCATTCTCACCCTTGCGCATCAGCACGATGCCCTCGACCACGTCGTCGGCCGAGTCCTTCGCGACGACCCCCTCGCGCGGCGCGGCGCCGATGTGCACCGTGCCGATGTCGCTGACGCGCACCGGTGTGCCGTTGCGTGTCGCCACGACGACGCTGGCGATGTCGTCGAGCGAGGCGAACAGGCCGATGCCGCGCACCACCTGCTTTTCGTAGCCATGCGCGAGGTAGCCGCCGCCGGCATTGAGGTTGGCGCTCGCGACCGCCTGCTCGACCTGTGGCATGGTGAGCCCGAAGCCGGCCAGACGGGCGGGGTCGACGTCGATCTGGTATTGCTTCACCTGTCCGCCGAAGCTCACGACGTCCGCCACGCCCGGCACGGTGCGGAGCGCCGGCTCGATCACCCAGTCCTCGAGCGCCTTGAGCTCGATCAGAGGCAGCGGCCCGCGCACCGTATAGCGATAGATCTCGCCGGTGGAGTTGGAGAGCGAGCCGAGGGTCGGCGCGACGCCGTTCGGGACGGCCACGCCCTGCAGCCGCTCGAGCGTCTGCTGGCGCGCGAAGTTGTCGGTGATCTCGTCGTCGAAGGTGAGGGTCACCACCGACAACCCGAACATCGAGGTCGAGCGAAGGTTGGCGAGATGCGGCGTGCCGTTCACCTGCCGCTCGATCGGCAGGGTGACGGACCGCTCGATCTCCTCCGCGGCGTGGCCCGACCACTGCGAGATGATCTGGACGTGGACGTCCTCCACGTCGGGGAAGGCCTCGATGGGCAGGTCGGCGAAGGCGCGAATCCCCATCAGGACGAGGAGCACCGTGGCGCCCAGCACGAGGAGGCGCTGGCGGAGCGCGAAGCGAACGAGGCGGCGAATCATGTAGGGTCTGCCGGCGAGCGGCGCGTCAGGGCGCCCGATCAGCCTCGGCGGCGAGAAGCAGGCTTCCCGTCGTCACGATGCGTTCTCCGGCGGCGAGGCCGGCGGAGATCGTCGCCGTGACGCCGTCGTCGTCGCGCACGGTGACGGCGCGGCGCACGAACCGGCCCGGTGACGCCTCGACGAACACGACCGTCCCCGTGCCGTGTGTCACGAGGGCACGAGTCGGGACCGTGACGGCGTCGCCCTGCTCGGTGACGAGAAGCTGCGCCTCGCCCGTCGCCTGCACGCGCAGCGCACCGCCGGGGTTGGCGACCACGGCCCGCGCCGTGGCCGTGCGACTCGCGGGGTCGAGCGCGTCGCTCACGAAGCTGATCCGGGCCTCGAAGGTGCGGTCCGGCGCAGCATCGGTGCGAAAGCGCAGCCGCGCGCCGCGATGCACGAGCGCCAGGTCGCGCTGCGGGACGCTCACGGCGATCCAGACGGCGTCGAGCGCCGAGATCGCGAACAACGCCTGGCCGTTGTCCGAGCGGACCTCGGCACCGGGGTTCGCGGTGCGCTCCACGACGACGCCGTCGACCGGCGCTCGAAGGACGTAGACGTCGCTCACGCTCGTCGCGCCCAGGCCGAGCTGATGGGTGCGCGCCTGGGTGCGCTCGTACTCGGCGCGCGCCTGCGCCTCGTCGCTCTTCGCCTGCTCGAGGTCGCGTGCGGCGCTCACCTTGTGCTCGTACAGGTCGGTCATGCGCGTCAGCGCCGCGCGAGACGCCATCCAGGCCGCCCGCGCCTTCGCGAGATCGCTCGTCGCCTGCACGGCGTCGGCCGAGCGGAGATGCGCCAGCGGCTGGCCGGCGTGCACGTGATCGCCTGCGTGCACATCGAGCGACTCGATGCGGCCCGTGACCGGGCTGGAGACACGCACCGTATGGTCCTCGTCGGGCACCGCCTGCGCCGGCAGCGTCGCGATCGTGCGTTCCGTGGAGGGCTGCACGGTCTCCACCTGGAGCGAGCGCCACTTCGGCGAATCGGGTGCGATGCGGACTTCGCCGGCGGCCGAGACGGCGGATGCCTCGACCGGCGGTGGCGCACTCCCGCACGAGACGACGGCCGAGCCGGTCGCAAGGGAGAGCACGGCACGCGCGAGCATGCGCCGGTGGTTCGAGGTGGGGACGATCGCCATGCGGTCCATTGTATCCGACCGGGGCGCTAAGTTTCGAGCGGCAGGCCGGGCCGCGCCGCAAAGCTTTCACAAACAATCGTCAAAACCGCGTGTTCCGGGCCGATCGCGGTTGAGCTACCCGCGGCAGCATCGCATGCTTCACGGCGTGACCGCCATTCGAGCCGACACCATCCTCGTCATCGACGACGAGGTGCAGATCCGACGCGCGATCGTCAACGCGCTCCGGCCGTTGAGCGATCGCATGCTCGAGGCGAGCACCGGAGGCGAAGGCATCGACCTCGCGGCCACGGCGCGCCCCGAGCTCATCGTGCTGGATCTCGGACTTCCCGACATGGAAGGCGCCGCCGTGTGCCGCGAGGTCCGCCGGTGGTCGTCGGCGCCGATCGTCGTGCTGTCGGCGCGCCATGCCGAATCGGAGAAGGTGGAGCTGCTCACCGCGGGCGCGGATGACTACGTCACCAAGCCGTTCAGCCTCGTCGAGTTCGTGGCGCGCGTGCAGGCCCACCTCCGCCGATCGCGCACACCGACGCAGTCGCTGAGCCAGCCGGTCGTCTTCGACGGGCTGACGATCGATCTCGTGCGGCGCGAGGTGCGGCGCGAGGGGCCCATCCGGCTGACGCGCATCGAGTGGTCGCTGCTCCAGACGCTGCTCACGCATGCCGGACGCACCCTCACCCATCAGCAGCTGTTCGACGCGGTATGGGCGAAGTCGTTCGGCAACCCGCAGCAGTATCTGCGCGTGCACATGACGAACCTGCGTCGCAAGATCGAGCGGGAGCCCGCCTCGCCCCGGCTGATCGTCACCGATCCCGGTGTCGGCTATCGCTTCGAAGCCGTGGAGCCATGACGTCGCGTCGCGCGCTGGCGATCGGATGGGCCACGTGGAGTGGGCTGCTTCTGCTCGCCACGACCCTGTTCGTCCAGACGCGCGATTCGACCGACCTCGCCTACGCCGTGCTCACGATGATTCTCATCGTGCTCGGGGGAAGCATCGCCGGGGGGCGGGGGCTCGGGTTCACCCTTGCCGTGACCAGCTTCGTCCTCATCGACTACTATTTTCAGCAGCCGTACAACCGGTTTTCGGTCAACAAGCCGCACGACGCGGTGGTGCTGCTCGCCTTTCTGGCCACCGCCGGTGTGGCGACCGACCTGCTCGTGCGGGCGCGGCAGGAGGCCGACGCGGCGCGGCAGCGAACGGACGAGGTGCAGACTCTCGCTCGGCTCGGTGCCGCGACGCTCCGCCACGCGAGCCCGGATGCGGCGCTCGACGAGCTGGCCGGCCTCGTGCGCGAGACCATCGGTGCCGCCGTCTGCTCGATCCTTCGCTGTGACGACACGGGCGACGTGACTCTCGCGAGCCGATCGGCGGCTGGCGAGACGACGTCGCTCGACCCGCGGCTGGAGATGCGCGCCGCCGCCCAGGCAGTCGAGCGCGGCGTGCCGGTCACGCTCATGGCCGGACAGGAGACAGCGCACGACGTGACGCGCTTCACCGACAACGACCCGCCGTCGCTCACGACGCTCGTGCTGGCGCTGCCGCTCAGCGCGAACGAACGCGCGATCGGGGCGCTGGTGGTGCGTGGCGATCCCATGCTGACCCTCGATGCCGCGAGACGCCGCTTCCTCGCCGCGCTGAGCTACTACGCCACGCTCGGCCTCGAGCGTGCCCGCCTGTTCGCCGAGGCGGCGCATGCGGACGCGCTGCGCGAAGCGAATCGGGCAAAGGACGAGATCCTGGCCTCCGTCTCGCACGACCTGCGGACGCCGCTCACCACGATCAAGGTGCTGGCGCAGGGCGCGGAGTCGCGTGGGGAGCCCTCCGCGCCGGCGATCGTGGAACAGGCCGATCGACTCGCGCGCATGGTGCGCGACCTCCTCGAGCTGTCGCGCATCCGCGCCGGCGGCTCGGTGGTGAGCCCGGAGCTGAACACGGCGGAGGACCTCGTCGGCGCGGCTTTGCGCCAGGCCCAGGGGATCCTCGACGGCCGCGTCGTGGTTCCACACGTGGATCTGGACTCGCCCGTGCTCGTCGGCACCTTCGACTTCGTGCACACCCTGCGCATCATCGGCAACCTGATCGAGAACGCGCTCCGGTATACGCCGCCCGGCGGCGTGGTGGATCTTCGCGCGCGCCGCGACGGCGCGGAGCTCGTGTTCGTCGTGGCCGACCGGGGCGCCGGCGTCCCGCAGTCGGAAGCCGCGCGGATCTTCGACGTCTTTTACCGCCCCGCCGGCGCGGTGCCGGACAGCGGGCACGCCGGCCTCGGCCTGTCCATCGCGCGCACGCTGGCGGAGCTCCAGGGCGGCACGCTCGCGTACGCCAGTCGCCCGGGTGGTGGCAGCGAGTTCACACTGCGGCTGCCGGCGGCCGACGTCGGCGAACCGTCCGTGGACGAGCTCACATAGACCGGAGAGTCTGTACCACGCGGTGGATGTGCTCCGCCGTATGGTGGGCGTTCATGATGAACCGGAGCCGGCTCTGGCCGCGCGCGACGGCGGGGAACATGATGGCGTCGACGTGGAAGCCACCGGTGCGCAGCCCGGCGGCGAGGCGCGCGCACTCCACCTCGTCGCCGACGAGCAGCGGAACGATCGGCGTGAGCGTGCAGCCGAGGGTGAACCCCGCCTCCTGCATGCACGCCACGAAGAGCTGCTGATTCTCCCAGAGCTGCTGCCGGCGCTCCGGCTCGTCTTCCACCATGTCGATCGCCTCGAGCACCGCCGCCGCCTGATCAGGGGGCAAGGTAGAGGTGAAGCCGTATGCCGAGCAGCCGAGCCGCAGGATGTTGGCGACGTACTCGTCGGTGGCGACGAAGCCGCCGATGCTGCCGTAGGCCTTGCTCAACGTCCCCATATGGATGAGTCGCGGGCTCTCGATGCCGAAGTACTCCGGCGTGCCCGCGCCGGTCGGGCCGAGCACGCCGGTCCCGTGTGCGTCGTCGAGGTAGACGAAGGCGTCGTAGCGGTCGGCCAGCGAGATGATCTCCGGAAGGGGCGCGATGTCGCCGTGCTGGCTGAACACCCCGTCGGTGACGATGAACTTCACGTCGGCGTTGGACGATTGAAGCTTCCGCTCCAGGTCGGCCATGTCCACGTGCCGGAACGAGACCACCGGCGCACCCGACGCCCGCATCCCCTCGCGAATGCTGAGATGGTTGAACTCGTCCGAGAAGAAGGCGTGGGTCCAGCTCCTCCGGGTGCGGTAGCCATACGCCCGCGCGAGCTGGGTGGAGCGAACCAGCGCCGGAAGCACTCCGAGGTTCGTGAGGTAGCCGGTCGCGAAGACCAGCGCCGCCTCCTTGCGCTTGATCCGCGCGAGCCGTGCCTCGAGGAGGTCGTACAGCTCGAGGTTTCCACCGAGCAGGCGCGACTCGCAGTTGCCCACGCCGTAACGCTCCAGTGCCTCCTTCGCCCGGGCCTTCAACCGCGTGCTGTTCGCGATCGCCAAATAGTTGTTGGTGCTGAACGAGACGAGCTCACGTCCGTCGAGTTGAAAGCAGGGATCCGGCAGGCTGGATGGAACGAGCAGCTGTTGCTCGGTGCCGCGGGCAGCGAGCCACAGGCCGAGCTCCTTCAGGTCGTGCATTCGTCGGTAACGGCAGCGGGAGCGCCGGGCGGCGACCGGCCGCCTCGGCATCGATGGGTATCGTTCTATCTACCCGATCGAGGGTTCGCCGCCCGGCCGACGGCCGCTAAGATCGCGCTAAGAATTGGCGCCGGACGCGGCGAGCTCGTGATGCCTGCGTTCGACGACGTGCGCTATC